>JAGCHA010000047.1 GCA_017649325.1 Ruminococcus sp. | reverse complement strand
GGCAACATTGAAGTCACCGTCTGCATTGACGTCGCCGATAACACTGTCTGTTGCGTAGACTGCTTTTACTGTTGCGTTTGAGGTGAGCTTTATTTTTATACTTTCCGACTTCTCGTCGCCCTCGGTGATAGTTGCCCCGCTTATGCTCCAGTGTGAGAACTCCGCGCCCTCATCGGGAGTGATAGAAAGGTCCAGCTCATAATCGCTGTGGTACTTGCCGCTCCACTTTGCTGCATTTCCGAGGTCGAGAGTGTTCAGCGTTATAGTGCCCAGACCTGAGCGGTTTGTAACGGTGAGACTGCGGGCAGCTGAGCTGAGCTTCAGTGCTGACCTTGTGGTACTCTCGGCATATGTAAAGCGCTGAGCGTAGAAGTTGATAATAGTCTGATAAGCGTTGTCAAGTCCGCTGCTGCGGGAGCCGAAACGTTCAAAGGTATCAAGTATCTGCTGCTTGTAGCTGTTCAGGTAGCTCTGAGCCACCGCCTTTGTCTTTTCGGGAGTAAAGTTGTTGTTTGCCATGTCCATGAATGTGCGTGCGTACTGCATAGCGAACTCCTCGTTGCTGAGAAGCTTTATGAACATCTGTGCAAACTCTCCGTCCTCGCGGAGCTGTTTCAGACGGCTGTAGCAGTCTGCGTTGGCGGACTTGTCATAGCTGCCGTAAAGCCCCTGTCCCGATTCTGTATCGTAGAGGATAGGTCTCCACTTTCCGTCAGCGTAGGGGTTCTCCTCGTCTATAGCGTCGGAGCGCCACATGGAGATATTTCGCTGTGGCCAGTCGGCATTGCACCAGTATATCTGAGCTGCCATATAGTCCATATAGCTTTGGATATCTACCTTTTTGCAGAACTCCTCATAGCTTACCGTGCCGTTTATGACGCCGTTCTGGAGCTGAAGCCAATCCTGTAAGTCCTGCTCTGTGCCCTCGTCAAGCTCGCCATTCTTGACAATGGCGACGTCGCTCTTTTTGATGCCGTAATGGCTGCTGATGTAGCTGTCGTCTATCTTTTCCATGAGCTGATACAAGCCCCAGTATTCGCCGTCAATGAATACCACACACTCGGTTGCAGCCTGATATGCGAAGCTCCTGTCGGTTATGAGCTCCTGATTTATGCTGTCGCGGAAGAAAGCTGTGCCGTTGTCGTTTCCGCCGTTTCTGAGAACAATGCCCTCGTACTTCTTGATAGCCTTGCCGTTCTTTGCCTTTGTAGCCTCGCCGTCAAAGAAGTCGTAATCGAATTCGGGCGTGCCGTAATCCTTGCGAGTGTAGATGTTGAAGCTCTTCTGGGGCAGACTGCGTGAGTAGTTGCCCTTGATACGGATACCCACATTCTGGTCGATGACCTTCTCGCCGTTCTCGAACATGGTGAAGCTTGCGGGACGCTCCCACTCCTTGCCGCGCATGGAATAATTTGCAATGAGGTTCCATGGCTGAACGTTTCTTCCCGCGCCTGTGTTCTCGGTCTCGTAAGCCTTGCCGAGACAGTATATTCCTGTATCATAGTCGAAAAGATTATCGGGGTCTGTGACCAGTGAGATGACTTTCATCTGGGGATAATATCCCGAATTTGTCTTGCCTATGAAGTATGTCTTTGTAACGGGCTCGCTGATGCGTCCCTCGCTGTCAACGGAAACAGCACGTATTACGGCAGCCTTGTCCACATTCTCCTGAGGCTTCTCAACTCCGCTGGGAGCTATATCTGTACGTGCGCTGAGACGGTTTGCGGTATCGGACATGTCCTTTACCGTAATTGGTGCTTCGTATTTTTCGGATTCGATAGTTGGATCGCTGCCGTCGGTAGTGTAGTATACAGTGCAGCCCTCCTCAGCTGTCAGCGTCAGTGCGAAGCTGCTGTCATAGAAGCCGCTGTCCTGTGAGAATACGGGCTGACGAACTGCTGCAGAGCCCTCGGGAGCGGCGTTTTCCTTGTCGGGAGTGGAGCTGAGCTCATAGAACTCTCCGCTGCCGTCTGGGTACTGACCGTAAGAGGTGTCAGTTGCGAGAGCACCGAATGTCATGG
>JAGCHA010000046.1 GCA_017649325.1 Ruminococcus sp. | reverse complement strand
TTATATGTTCATTACAGCGGATGCCACAGTGGGCGTTCCTCGCCCACTTGTTTTTGTTCAGCTTGCATGTTATAATATAAGCTACAAAAAAAATCTGGAGAAGCAAGAATGAATAAATATAAAAAGCTTGCGATGAATACCGGTATCTTCGCTGTCGGCAGCTTCGGCTCGAAGATACTGGTCATTCTCCTGACCCGCCTGTATTCCAGCCACCTTGACCCTGCAAGCAACGATATCAAGGAGCTCCTCGAGCCTACCGCGCTGTTCCTGCAGCCGATATTCACATTTGCGCTTCAGGAGTACCTCATCCGCTTCGGTCTCGATAAAGAATACGACAAGCGTCAGGTGTTCACCACCTCGGGTGCGATAACCCTTGCGGGTATGCTGATAATGGCTCTCGTTGTCCCGCTTCTCAGCCTTATCCCCGCACTCCACTATATTCAAGGGTACACTCTGCTGCTCGTGGTGTATGTCACGACCTCCTCGCTGAGAATGCTGTGTCAGCAGTTCGTGCGCTCGCGTGACATGGTCAAGCTCTTCTCGCTCGACGGCATCCTCGCCACGCTGACGCTCTTCCTCTTCAATCTGCTTTTCATCGCAGGCTTCGAGTGGGGAGTCGCGGGATTTATGCTCGCGGTCATTCTCTCCGACCTGCTCTCCGCGATATTCCTGTTCGTGGTGGCTGACCTCGGGAAGTTCGCTCATCCTAAATATTTCAACACGGAGCTCGGCGCGAAAATGATGCGCTATGCCGCTCCGCTCATACCAACGATCGTTATGTGGACGATAACGAGCGTTTCCGACCGTCTCTTCATCGAGAATATGCACAGCGACCGCGCTCAGCTCGGCGAGGGCTCGGTCACGCTGTACGGCTATGCGAACCGTATCCCGAACCTCATCTCCATGGTCTCGACCATTTTCTTTCAGGCGTGGAATATGTCCGCGATAACGGAGAACGACTCCGCCGACAGAAGCGAATTCTACGAAAAGGTCTACAACGCATACGAGGCTATACTCTTCATATCGTCTGCGGCGCTCCTGCTCATCATCAAGCCGCTGACAGGCTTCCTCGTGGTATCGTCGAATTACAAGATATATGCGGACGTCTACCTCTACACACCGATACTCGTTTCCGCCGTGCTTTTCATGTCGCTGAACCAATTCCTCGGCAGTATCTACTCCGCCACCAAGCACACCAAAAACAGCTTCTGGACAGCGCTCGTAGCCTGCTCGGTCAACATCGTGCTCAATATCGCTCTCATCCCCGAATGGGGCATTCAGGGCGCTTCGATAGCCACTTTCCTCAGCTACTACGTCTGCTTCTGGGTGAGGATCATCGATGCGAGATATTACGTGCCTTTCAAGTTCAACGCAGCGCGCTCGCTCATAAATACGACTCTGTTATTCATAATGGCGTGGGATATCATCGCCGCGCCCAGGCTGTGGGTGCTCATTCTCGCGGGACTGTGTGCCGCCGTCATAGGGCTCAACTATAAGGCTCTGCTGCTCACAGCAAATAAGCTCCTTAGAAGGAAATAGCCCGTACAGCAGCTTAAACCTAATACTGGGGGCAAACCTTTCTTCAGAAAGGTTTGCCCCCAGCCCATTTTCCAAAGATTTTTAGTCCAAAATTTGCCCCTATGGGGGTACTCTCCTGATACGAAAAGAGTAAGTC
>JAGCHA010000045.1 GCA_017649325.1 Ruminococcus sp. | reverse complement strand
ATGGATATCGACAAGTCGAAAAGATCGGGCTGGTTAATTGTAAATATAATCATCGCAGTTATATCTGTTTGCCTTTCACTATATCTTTTCGTATGGACGCTTTCAGTCTGCGGACTGTTTCCGTATTTCTTCATAGTTCTGCTGGTGCTTTTTATCCTGATTCCTGTTTTTTACAGGATACACAGGAAAAACGGAAAGTGTCTCGCTGCTCTGTGGATAGTTCGTATCGCTTTCGTGTTGGGTATTGCGCTGTATGCGGTCATTCCGTTTATAGGTATTCGGTATGAGCATGATAAGAACTTCTATGTTCTGAAAAAGTTTATCTATAATAATGGTGTGTACATCCCGCCTTCGGATATATCTGAGATGCTCCCGAAGCATCTGCCGGATAACTGCCGCGAATACAAGTACAAAACGCAGCTCGGCAGTATAGCTCAGGACTATCATCCCTCAGAGTATCTTATGTTCTATACGGACAGTGAAACTATCAGTGATTATGAGAGGCACTTCAACGAGCTTCCAAACTGTGTAAGGTCAGACGAGACAGTATCGCATATGCGTATGGTCAAGGAAGGGGATAAATACGTCGAAAAAACGTATTATGAGCCAAGGTATTTTCCTGACCACGCCTTTGCTTGGCTCGACGATACTCACAGGAAAGAATTTCTCGATATGAGAAATGCCGCCGTATACCGGAGAACGGATACATATTACACCAATGGCTGCCTCATCGACTACGATTCGGGGCTTGTCGTTTTCTGGACTTAACTTAAACAAATACTACAGTGGGCAGAGATTCTCTGCCCACAGAGTTTGAATGAAAGGATAATTCAAATGTCAAAAAAACCCGTAGCACTTATAATCATGGACGGCTTCGGCTACAACCCCGATACATACGGCAACGCTATCGCTGCCGCAAAGAAGCCGAACCTCGATAAATACTTTGCTGAGTGCCCGCACACGCTCATCGGCGCGAGCGGACTCGACGTAGGCCTGCCCGACGGACAGATGGGCAACTCCGAGGTTGGACACACCAACATCGGAGCAGGACGCATCGTATACCAGATGCTCGTCAAGATATCAAAGGACATCAAGGACGGCACTTTCTTCAATAATAAGGCTATTCTTGACGCTATGAACAACTGCAAAGAGAAGAACAGTGCCCTTCACCTTATGGGACTTCTCTCTCCTGGCGGTGTTCACAGCCATATGGAGCACCTTTTCGGCATAGTTGAAATGGCAAAGAAGAATGGCCTTGACAAGGTGTACATCCATGCTTTCCTTGACGGACGTGACGTTCCTCCTTCGTCTGCGGCAGAGTACATGGAGCAGACCGTTGCAGAGCTCGGCAAGATAGGTCTCGGCAAAGTAGCCACTATCTCGGGACGCTTCTACGCAATGGACAGAGACAACGCATGGGACAGAGTCGAGAAGGCTTATGCAGCGCTTGTTTACGGCGAGGGCGTGCAGGAGACCGACCCCGTACAGGCAATAAAGAACTCCTACGCTAATGAAGTAACGGACGAGTTCATGCTCCCGACAGTTATCGCAGGCGGTGCACAGATAAAGGCAGACGACAGCGTTATCTTCTTCAACTTCCGTCCCGACCGCGCAAGACAGATAACTCGCTCCTTCGTAGACTCCGAGTTCAAGGGCTTCGAGAGAAGAAACGGCTTCTTCCCCGTTAACTTCGTCTGCATGGCTCAGTACGACGCTACCATGCCTAACGTATCCGTAGCATATCCCCCCGAGCAGCTCACGATGACAATGGGCGAGTACCTTGCAAAGCTCGGCAAGACACAGCTCCGTATCGCCGAGACTCAGAAGTATGCTCACGTAACGTTCTTCTTCAACGGCGGCGAGGAGAAGCAGTTCGAGGGCGAGGACAGAATACTCATCAAGTCGCCCGACGTGCCTACATTCGACCTCAAGCCCGAGATGAGCGCATATGAGGTATGCGACGCAGTATGCAAGGCTATCGATGAGGACAAGTACGACGTTATCATACTCAACTACGCTAACTGCGACATGGTAGGTCACACAGGCATATTCGACGCCGCGGTAAAGGCAGTCGAGTCTGTTGACGAGTGCGTAGGACGCATGGTAGACAGGATACTTGCAAAGGGCGGCGCGGCACTTATCACTGCCGACCATGGCAACGCTGACAAGATGATGGAGCCCGACGGAAGTCCGTTCACGGCACACACCACGAATCAGGTACCGCTCATTGCAGTAGGCGTTGAGGGCAAGCTCACAGAGGGCGGAGTACTTGCAGACCTTGCACCCACGATGCTCGATATCATGGAGGTTCCTCAGCCCGCCGAGATGACAGGAAAGTCGTTGCTTGCAAAATAATAGAATACGGGCGGACATCGTTCGCCCGTTATACTGAACAATAAGTTATATCATCCTAACTTGAAAGGAACGCAATTGAAACACTCAATTATTATCGCACCGCTTCTTGCAGTGCTGATATGCACGACCTCATGCAGGTCTTTACAGCCGACTCACTCTGCCGAGCGCGATGTCTTCGCAATGGACACCTTTATGACGATGAAAGCCTACGGAGACGGCTCAGAATCGGCTCTCGCGGCGGCAGAGAAGCGCATACGCGAGCTTGAAACCGAGCTTTCGGTCACGGATAAGAACAGCGACATCTCCCGCATAAACATGGCAAACGGAGCGGATGTCAAGGTCTCGCAGGATACGGTCCGTCTCGTGGAGGCAGGCAAGACCTATTGGCAGGAAACAGCGGGAGCTCTTGATATCAGCATATATCCTGTACTTGCGGAGTGGGGCTTCACGACGGGTGAGTACCGCGTCCCCGACGAAGCGACGATAGCCCGTTTGCTTGAAAACGTTAATGCGGGCGCAGTAAAGGTCGGCGATGAAACCGTGAGGATACCCGTTGACAGCATGATAGACCTCGGAGCTCTCGCGAAGGGCTACACAGGCGATGAGATAATGGACCTGTTCCGTGGAAACGGCGTAACATCGGCGCTGATAAGTCTTGGCGGCAACGTTCAGGCATTCGGCACCAGGCCCGACGGCTCGGACTGGCGTGTCGGGATAAAAGACCCGTTCACGCCCGACGAGAATATGTGCGTTGTGAGCATAGCCGACAAGGCGGTCGTGACCTCTGGCAATTACGAGCGCTATTTCACTGCCGATGACGGCAAGACCTACTGCCACATCATCGACCCCGCTGATGGCTATCCTGCGGATAACGGACTTGTCTCCGTGACGATCATAGGCAGCGAGGGCTTGCAGTGCGACGCTCTCTCGACGGCTCTGTTCGTCATGGGTACAGACAAGGCACAGACCTACCTGAACGAGCACACCTTCGTCGACGCCGTTCTCGTCACGGACGACGCGCGTATCCTCTACACGGAGGGGCTCGCCGGCAAACTCGAGATAATGAGCGATATGCCCTCGGAGGTGATAGCGCGTGACTAAGGGCGTGAAGATATGCCTCATGGCGGCAATAGTAATATTCGTTGGAGCTGTTGCTGCAATGCTGTATCTGCGGCTGCCGTCTGACAGTACATGGGTCGCGATAACGCAGGACGGCAAGACGCTCTACACGTTCGACCTCGCGACTTTCGACGACGAGCAGACTCAGCAGATACGCATAGAAAGTCCCGACGGCGGCTACAATATCGTCGAGATAGATGAGGGCAACACTATTCGTATCTCCGAAGCAGACTGCCCCGACAAGACCTGCGTAAAGACAGGTGAGCTCTCTGACGGAGTACCTATCGTATGTCTGCCGCACAAGCTCGTCATCAAGTACATCGACCCGCCGCAGAACGGAGGCTGATATGAAGACGAGGAGACTTACGGAGCTCTCGCTGCTGACAGCGGCGGCTCTGATAATATTCATCGTGGAGCTCCGCCTGCCTGACCTCTCGAGTATCCCGGGGGTCAAGCTCGGGCTTGCGAACATATTCACGGTCTACGCCGTGTATAGCTACAGGGCGCGCGAAGCCGTGATGCTGCTTGTTACGAGGATACTTCTCGGCTCGATATTCAGCAGCAATTCTTCGGCGATAATATACAGTCTTGCAGGCGGACTGCTTTGCATATCGGGTATGCTGCTGCTGAAAAAGGTCATACCGCTGAACTGGCTGTGGCTGTGCAGCGTATTCGGAGCGATATTTCACAATACGGGACAGATAGCCGCAGCTCTCGTGCTGACGAGGTCACCCGCAGTTCTTGTACACTACCCGACACTCATAGTCACGGGCTGTATCGCGGGACTATTCACGGGACTGTGCGCGCAGTATGTACTGAAACGCCTGATACCCGTGAGAAAAAACGAAACAACTAAGGAGAAAAAAGAATGAACCCACTTGCAATGATGAAGCTCAAGCCGCTGTTCGAGACTTTTTGTCAGGACCACCCGAAATTCCTGATGTTTCTCGGGGCAGTAGGCGGAGCAGTAGACAAGGACAGTATAATCGAGATGACCCTCACTACCTCGCAGGGACAGACGATGAAGACCAACATAAAGATAAATGACAACGACCTTGAGCTTTTTCAGGAACTTGCAAAACTGCTGAAAAAGTGAGCGTATCCGAAAGAAAAAGCCATAAGGAAGAATCATCTTCCCTATGGCTTTTGTATTTATCGGAGGATGTCCTCTTTGCTGAGCATGGAGCTCAGTTCGTCGAGGTCGAAGAATTCGTTTATTGATGCCATACTTGTGTGCGAGATGTAGAGGCTGCCGCACTTGTAGAGTATGCCGTATTCCTCTCCGACCATACTGCATCCGTTTTCATCCGAGTGTGTCAGAAAAGCGTATTCCCTGCCGACTATCGGGACAAGTCCCGTGCCGACTGTCTCGTGGTAGTAGGTGTTGTCGACGTCATAGTCCTTCAGCTCTAAGCCGTCGGGGGAGGCGTGTGCCTGAACACCGGGGTCGCTCATTTTCTCTTTCATCGGGACGTAGCCTCCGAGAATACCCAAGCTGAGATGCTCGCCCGCGCTGACTTTGCCCGCAGCGTCCTCCGATACGATGATATCTATCGCCGTGTAGGCAGTTCCGCCGTGCGACTTGAAGCTCACGCTGTCGACTGTGCCAACGATGATATTATCGGCATACGCAGCGTCCTTTCTGACGTCCTCTATATCCCACGCGTAGTCGTAGAGCGGCGTGTTGTCGATGATGTACTTGCCCTCGAGCTCCTCGGGGAGAGCGGGCTCCTCGAACAGTTTCTCTGGCATAACTTCGTCGTTCTTCCAGACGCCGTCTTCGTTGAGGTCGTCAATCTTGCAGGGAATGAGTCTGCCATAGATATTCTCGGAGTTGACAGCGCTGTATGCGGCAGACACCGCCACCTCGGACACCTTGTACTTCGTCGTGATGTCATCATGAACGCAGTCGGCTGTGCCGTCGGGATAGAATACGAGCTTGTAGGTCTGACCGTCTGTATTCACGTAAACAAGAGCAGATTCGCCGTCGGCTCCAAGCGGAGTGTCAGCGGGAAGTTCCTCCCACGCGGCAAGGTTGAACGCCTCAGCGAGCTCGCTGACCTCCTCGGTAGTTGCTTCATAAAGGTAGGGGACGTAAGCCGCGCCCGTGAAGCGCACTCTTGCCTCGGAGATATCTCCGAATGGAGCAATATTCAGACAAGCGGCTGTTTCTGGTTCGGTCATATCGGTCAGCGTATCATCGGGACGGCTGCTGAAATTGCGTATCAGCAGAGCCCCGCCCGTGACAGCTCCCGCAGCGAGTAGGAGCACAGAAGCCGCCGCAAGCACTTTATGCCAGAGCGGACGTCGGTATATCTCCACTCCCGAAACGGTGTCCTGCGGTTCATAGCTGAGTTCGTTTTTTCTCGAATCATAGAGCTTTTCAGCTCTCGCATACAGGCGGGAAACGTCCTTGTCCATGACCGCGCTGTATTCCGCTGACAGCCTTTTAACTGTATTATCGTCTGCATTTTCAAGCAAATCAAGGTTAAGCTCATTATTTTTCATATGTGACCCTCCTTAAACGGAAATGCCTGATTTTTCGAGCATTGCCTTCAATTTTTTGACGGCGCGTGAGCAGCGTACGCGGATATTTTCGGGAGTGAGCGACACCATTTTCGCGATTTCCCGGGCGCTGCGCCCGTAGTAATATTTCTGCATGATAATTGTCGCATCGGGTTCGCCGAGCTTGGCAATAGTGTCGAGCAGCACTTTTCGGCGCTCGTTGTCGTCAGTAATTTTCTCGACATCCTGTGCGC
The DNA here is from genome assembly GCA_017649325.1 of Ruminococcus sp. Taxonomy (GTDB): domain Bacteria; phylum Bacillota; class Clostridia; order Oscillospirales; family Ruminococcaceae; genus Ruminococcus. The sequence continues at coordinate 2,045 of JAGCHA010000045.1, read as the reverse complement.
AGTCGGGAAGCTGCAAAGCCTCGCCGTCGAGCGGCACTTCAGGCTCACGTGCGGAACTCCGTCTGTACAGCGCGGCCGCCCTTCGGCGTGCGACAGTACCGATGAAGCCGGAGATATCGCCGCTCACGTCCTTATCGGTATCGTAGCTGACGAATACGTCCGCGAACACGCTGCACACGCATTCCTCGATATCCTCGCGGCTCGCGCAGCTGCGGAGCCTGTTGTATACTATGGTATAAACGTAGTTGCAGTAGGACTCGAACAGGGCCCTGTGAGCCTGCTCAGGCGAGCTTTTCAGCTCTCTGCGGAATTCTTCATGCGTCATCATCTCACCGCCTTAAAGCTTCAAAATGCATTCATTGGCTTTCACTATATCTATTGTAGATGATACAGCAAAACGTAACAGAAATCAAGAATTATTTTCGAAGTCCCGCAAATTTCAGGGATTTCGTTGTATATTATTCACTATATTTGAAGTGCCTGTTTGGTGATAACAGAGAAAAAGTGTGAACTTTTTGTGAAACTTCGTCTTTTTTGCCTTTGAAAATCACTAGTTTATAGAACTTGCGGAATGCCATGTGTGACACCGCGAAAAGGAGGAGTTATAATGAAAAAGCTTATAATAATATCACTCACAATAGGAACGCTTTGCGCAGTTTCGGCGTGCTCGTCGGGAAAGACCGACAGCGTGAAGCTCAACGAGGTACAGTACGCGGAGGACGGCAGGCAGGTACTCACCGTCGGAATGTTCGGCTCGTATAGTGAGAAGCTCACCGCCTACACGCAGTTCCCGCTCGACTTTAAAATCGAGGTGAAAAACTATATGCCCGAGGGCACTGAATATGCGGAGGCGGCGCGTCAGCTCGACATGGACATGATACAGGGCAAGTCGCCCGATATCCTGTTCGCGCCCGCCGACAAGATGTACAACTACATCCGCAAGGGCGCTATGGCTGACCTCTACCCGCTCATGGACGAGTACGGCGGCTTGTCGCGGGACGACTTCCTGCCGAATGTTGCCGAAGCGCTCACCATTGACGGCGAGCTCCCCGCCGTGGTGGACAGCTTCTTTGTCTCGACCGCGGTCGCAAAGACGAAGTTCGTCAGCGAGGAGTACACCAACTGGACGCCCGAGCAGGCTATGGAGTTCTACGAGAATCTGCCCGAGGGAATGGCTTTCATAGACGACGCGGACAGTCGGCTCGCGGCGTATATGCTCGATAATATCGCGAAGGAATGCATCGACATCGACAACTGCAAGTGCAATTTCTCGAACAGCAATTTCGTCGATGTACTGAGGTTCTGCGCGGAGCACCCTGTCAAGGAGCAGTTCAGTCCTGATTTTGGAAAAATGTCAGATGAGCAGTGGCATGAATACATTTTTGACGAAGAATCACGAGGACTGCGCGATGCTCAGCTCGTTTTTCCCGTAGTCATAAATGGCTTCAATCAGGGGCTCGCAAGCGACGTTTACGGTAAACTCAATTATGACGAAGTGACATTCGTAGGTCTGCCAAGCAACTGCGGGAACGGAACTGTCAACTGGCAGTTCATGCATTGGGAATTTTACGGTATCGTTAAGAATTGTGCCGACAAGGAAAATGCATGGAAATTTGTCAGCGAATACCTCAAATACAGGAAGCCCCTCCAGAAATATGAGAATAACGGCACTCTCGGCATACCCGTGCTGAAAAGTCAGTTTGAGGTGGACTATGACCGCGATATCAGCTACAGCAACTCGATAAACGGAACGATTTACAAGCCTATTGACGGCGCAAATCAGAACGACAACGCGCAGTCCACGCTCCCGAAGGAGTACAAGGACAAGCTCCGCGACTATATTTTCGATATGAAGCTCGACTTCTACTTCCCCGACGAGCTGAAATACATGATACGCGAGGAGTACGAGCCCGTGCTCGCAGGCGAGCGCACTCCCGAGCAGGCGGCGGAGATACTCGACAACCGCATAACCACGTATTTAAGCGAAAAGTCGTAAATCCCAAAGTAAAAAACAGGGGCACATTTATTATGTGCCGCTGTTTCTT
>JAGCHA010000008.1 GCA_017649325.1 Ruminococcus sp. | reverse complement strand
CCTATAAATAGCGGTGCTTTTCTACGGGTACTACAAAGTTTTGTCTCATTTGTGAGTACCAAATATGGTGGAGCATAGGGGATTCGAACCCCTGACCCCCACACTGCCAGTGTGATGCGCTCCCAGCTGCGCTAATGCCCCATCGAAAAATTACTTTAATATTATACCATAGAATCGACGATTTGTCAAGGAAAAAGATGTATTGCATTTTGCATAGTTGTTTTTATGCTTGAGATTGACTTTTTGATAATATTGTGGTATAATTAATTGACATTATCTGAAGGGGGGGATATTCTTGCTGAAAAGGATAAGAGAAGCCCTTGGTCTGAATAATAACAGCCCATTTATAAGTGAATACTTCTTTAATGCTAATATGCGGTCAAGCATTTATATGTCAGCTATTATTATCGTTCTCGAAGCGTGGATGATAATCCGTATGACTCATGTTATGTTCCGCGAAGGTTTGCAAGATAGTTTCTCGTTCCTGTTCTCAAAATATTATTCCAACTACATCATTCTCATCGTTACCGCTTTCATCGTGCTGACATATGCTTCCTTACATTTGACAGGAAAGATAAAAGCACGAAATACAGGGCGTTTCCTTCTGCTTTCGACCTTGTTCATCTGCCTCAGCTTCGGCATAAATGTCTCGCTGAATGACTACAGCAAGGGCGAGCAGATACTAGTTTTCGTTACTATGGTGCTCTATGCGGTATGCCTCATAACGTGGAGACCTGTCATAAGTTTCATCGTCTCTACTGCTTCTTGTCTGTATCTCTATGTCCGTATGAACGAGATGGTTGCGGTTAATACGGGAGAGGTCGGTGTCACTGAAGCAACGAAGATTAACTTCTTTATCCTATGGATATCCATTATGCTGATATGTATCAGTAATTACAACAATATGCGATCTCAGGCAATAAAGGATGAAAAGCTCGTTGTCATGAACCGCAGTCTCGAACGTTCTTCCGTCGTTGACGAGCTCACGGGTATACACAATATGGTGTACTTCCGCCGCGAGGCTGAGAAGCTTGCCGACCTTGACGGAAAGCTATTTCTCTTCCTCGATATTGAAAACTTTAAGTCCTTTAATGAGAAGTACGGCTTCCACGAGGGAAATCAGCTGCTTATTGAGGTCGCGAAGGCTGTTGAGGATACTTTCGCGGGGGCACTTGTCGCTCGCTACTCCGATGACCACTTCGCGGTTCTTACCGATGAGAACGGATGCACGGAGGCTGTCGACAGGCTCGCAAAGAGGATCGACGAGCTGCGCAGAGATATTCACCTACAGCTCAAATGCGGTGCTTATCGTCAGAAGGACGGCGAGACCGATATCAGCGTTGCCTGTGACCGCGCGCGGTTTGCCTGCAATACACTGAAAAAGCGCTATGACCGCTGCTTCCGCCTGTATGACAAAGGGCTCGAGGACAGCTTTACACTCAGAAATTATATCGTCAATAACATTGACAATGCGATCGAAAACGGCTACATCAAAACTTACTATCAGCCGCTCATATCCTCCGATAACACGTGTGTGTGCGGGTTTGAGGCTCTCGCAAGGTGGGACGACCCGTACTACGGTCTGCTCTCTCCTGCGGTGTTTATCTCTACGCTCGAGGATTGCCGACAGATACATAAGCTTGACCTCTGTATGATAGATAATGTTTGCAGAGAATTCACGAAGGCTCGCGAAGAGGGGATACCCGTTGTTCCCATTTCACTCAATTTCTCTCGCCTCGACTTCGAGCTCTGCGATATCGTCGCAAGCCTCGATGAAAAAACCAAAGAATTCGGCGTCCCGCGCGATTTCATAGACGTTGAGATAACCGAGTCTGCTCTCGCTGACAGCGGCGATGTCCTCTTCGACCTCCTGAGCAGGCTCAGGAAAAGCGGTTACAGCGTATGGCTCGATGATTTCGGAAGCGGCTACTCGTCGCTGAATGTGCTCAAGGATTTCAGCTTCGATGTAGTGAAAATAGATATGCAGTTCTTAAAGGGGTTCGGCAGCAACAGCAAGACCAAAACTATCCTTGAATCTGTTGTTAAGCTGTCGGAGCTGCTCGGTATGAGCCCCCTCACCGAGGGCATCGAGACTGACGAACAGCTGGATTTCATGCGCTCTATCGGATGTAATAAGCTTCAGGGCTATCTTTTCGGCAAGCCTGTTCCCTATGACATGGTCAAGGAATCTATCAGAGCGGGCAAGCTGAGAATATCGCCCGAATATATCAATAATCAACGGAGGTAATCTACTATGGGTCTTCATATCAAAAAGAGCTTCAAGCTCGGTGATCTTATCAAAATAAACGCTAACAAGAGCGGTCCGAGCATTACTGTCGGAGGCAAGAAGGCTAAGGTGACTGTGAGCAAAAAAAAGGTGACGGCAAGTCTGCCCGGGACAGGTATTTCCTACGACGCTAAGCTCCCGACAGGCGACAAGAAAAATACTTCCTCTACGGGGAAAAATACCTCGTCTGCTGCTAAGAAGCCTGCTTCCGCCAAGAAGTAGTGAATATGAATGAGCTGATAGACCGCATCTGTAACGGCTTTATCGCGGACGGCGCTGTTGGGGCTTCCTGTCTCGTTTTCAAGGACGGCAGAGAGCTCTATTCGGGCTGCTTCGGTTTCGCGGACAGGGAGGCGGAGAGCCCCATGCGGAGAGATTCTATCTGTCGGCTGTTCTCGCTGACTAAGCCCGTTACTGCGGCTGCTGCGATGATACTCTGCGAGAAGGGGCTCATTTCACCCGATGACCCCGTTTCGCGCTTCTTTCCCGAGTATGCGCATATTTCCCGTCAGGACGGCGACAGGGCTGTCCCATGCGAGCGTGAGCTTACTGTAAGACATTTGCTTACTATGACTTCGGGACTGCCGTATCCGAATAACTTCGATCTGTCCGTTCGCAGGGCGGGTGAGCTCTTCGGCAGGGTCGATGCGGGTATCAGCGGCGGAGTCCCTGTAACTACGGAGATGTTCACTCGCTCGGCGGCAGAGATACCGCTCTCCTTCGAGGCGGGCTCGCGCTGGGATTACGGTATCTCGGCGGATGTCCTCGGCGGCATAATCGAAAAAGCTGCTGATATCCCTTTCGGCGAGTTCATGCATAATTACATCTTCGAGCCCCTCGGTATGTCCGACACGGGGTTCTATGTCCCAGAGGATAAGCGGGACAGGTTCACCGCTCTGTACAAGTGGTGCGACGGCGCGCTCGTACGCGACGAGGGGCGCTATCTCGCGCTCACGGATTACAGCAAGCCTCCTGCTTTTGAGTCGGGCGGAGCAGGGCTGTGCTCCACCATAGACGATTATTCGCGGTTCGCTCGGATGCTCTGCAATGGGGGCGAATTCGGCGGTGTTCGTATCCTCGGCAATGAGACGGTGGAGTATATGACCTCGCCGATGCTTTCAGCGGAGCAGAATACCATGTGGGACAGGCTCAAAGGCTACAACTACGGCTGTCTCATGCGCGTTATGACCGAGCCAGATATTGCTGAGGTCAGAACGGGAGCAGGGGAGTGCGGCTGGGACGGCTGGACGGGCACTTACTTCAACTTCAACCTCAAAAACGGCATTTCTGTCCTCTTTTTTACACAGATAGCGGGCGCGGGTACGACCTGGCAAGCTACCGAGATAAGCCGCATCGTTTACGATGAGCTGGGCAGATAAGTCCGTTTATCTGCGGAACACTTAGCACTCCTTTCGCATATAGTGATATGGGTCTTACCCGTCAGTGAAAGGAGTGTTTTTTATGCCTAAGATTTTTCTCAGCCCCTCTACGCAGGAGTACAACAGCTACCTCAGCGGCGGAAATGAGGAGCTGTATATGAATCTGCTCGCAGACAGGCTCGAGCCCTATCTGCGCTCTTGCGGGATAAAGTTCGTACGCAATGACCCGGACCGTACCTTTGCTGGTGCTATTCAGGACTCGAATGCGGGACAGTATGACGTTCACCTCGCTCTGCACTCGAATGCGGCTCCAGACAGGCTTTCGGGACGTCTGCGCGGTATCGACATCTACTTTGCGCCCAAGAGCGCCGCAAGCGAAAAGCTCGCCAATATCATCGCCAACAACCTCAAAAGTATCTACCCGCTCCCTGACAAGGTCAGGGCTGTGCCGACCTATACCCTCGGGGAGGTGCTCAATACAAAGGCTGTCGCGGTGCTCTGCGAGCTCGGATACCACGATAATTACGCTGATGAAGCATGGATAAAGAGCGAGCTCGGTAATATCGCCGCTAACCTTGCACGCTCGCTCTGCGATTACTTCGGTATACCGTTCATTCGTCCGTCGGCTGTGCGATGGGGAACGGTCGTTACGGATGGTTCAGGGCTGAATATCCGTGCATATCCAAGTACCTCGTCACAGATACTTGGCTCTATCCCCAACGGGGCGAGCGTGATGATAAACGGAGCTATGGAAGAGTGGTATGTGGTCGACTATAACGGTATCGTCGGCTATTCAAGCTCGGACTTTATCGTAATGTAAAAAACGGGCGCACATTGTGCGCCCGCGTTACATATTATTCTTTATTGGTCGGTTTTCTGCGTTTTTTCTGCCCCTCGACCTTGGGAACTGCGTATATCGGCTTTATCGGCTTCTTCTTGTTCTTGAAGATAGCATACGCGTATATGCAGATGAGTATATAGATCAGGCATATAACTCCCGATATCACCAGCGATTTCTTGAACCATGATGCCTTCGGAAACATCTTCGCAGCGTAGAGGTTGTACTTCATGACCGACCTGTTTACGTCGGAAACAGCTACAAGCTCCATCGTGCCTATCTGCTCGCCTGCATATTCAAGCGTCACTACTCCGAGCGGCTCGCCCTTCTTAATGGGTGCTTTCAGCGAGGTATTGTACCACTTGATGTTGTTCCTGCTGATGAGTGAGGTGTCTACGTCGTTGTACCACAGCATCGTCATCTCTTCCTTCGGCTTGGCAAGAACGTAGTTGTTGCCCTCGGCTAGCTCGACGGGTATCTCTCCGAGCTCTGCCGAATCGGGAAGCACGATCTGATACGAGAAGTGCTTGAATGCCCAGTTGAAAAGCGTGATAGAGTCGTTAAGATGGTAGAAAGTGTTCTCGCCGTCGGGGTTATTCAGCGGCGATTTCAGGCATATGGCAAGGTAGTTGTTGCCGTCCTTGCTGGCGGTGGCGGCGATGTTTCGTCCGCCCATTTCGAGGTTTGCTGTCTTGATGCCGCGGGTGCCTGCGTAGTAGTAGTCGCTGTCCCTGTCCATCATCAGGTTCGAGTGGTACCATACCCACGATTCGCGGTCAGGGTGGCGCTCGAGATTGGGGACGGATGGTGTGTACTCATATGTGGAGCATATCGTATCAAAATGCGCTGTCTTAAGCGCGTACTTGGTGAGAACTGCCATATCACGGGCTGTTGTGTACTGCTCGGGGTCGTATAGGCCCGTGGGATTGGTGAAATGGGTGTCGTTCAGACCGAGCTCTTCTGCCTTTGCATTCATCTTTTCAACAAAAGCTGTCACGCTCTCGCCGCCGATTTTATAGGCGATGGTCTGTGAAGCCTCTATCGACGATTTCAGCATCATAGCATAGAGAAGGTCGGTATACGTCAGGATATCACCGTCCTCTATCTCGGCAAAGCGGAGGTCGTCGGGGTAGTCGGTCACGTAGAGCGGCGTGAATACCTCCTCGTCAATTGTCAGCTCTTCGCTGAGATCCTTGCACTCCTCTATGCATACGACGGCTGTCATTATGTTGACGAGCGGTCCCGGCATCTGCTTGGCATCCGCGTTTTTTTCGTATATTACTTCGTCACAGTCGAGGTTCAGCAGTATTGCCGATTCACTCTTTATCTGTGTGTTAAGTGTGAAATTTATTGCGCCCGCGTCCATTGCGTTCAGCGAAGGGATAAGCATTGCCGCCGCTGAAAGGAGCGATATTATCTTCTTTTTCATAAGCTACCTGCTTTCGTTTTTCTTCATCTATATCCTGCTCCGTTCGGAGTCTTGATTGCATACTATATTATTATATCATATATTTTATGAAATAGCAATACGTAATTGCGAATTTTTTACTTCTGGACTCTGATGAAATAGAAAATAATCGTAGAATGCCTTCCGAGGCTGTTTTTCGTAAATGGGCAGATTGAGCGCGGTGTCCGCGCAGCCATGTTCGCGGCATACAAAATTTTTAACGGGAGATGCCTCCGCGAGGCTATTTTTCATAAATGGGCAGATTGAGCGCGGTGTCCGCGCAGCCATGTTCGCGGCATACAAAATTTTTAGCGGGAGATGCCTCCGCGAGGCTATTTTTCATAAATGGACAGATTGACATTTGTGCGCAAATGGTATATAATATAACTTGATATCAGAGAGGGGAGGGAAGCCTTTGAAAAAATACCTCGGTCAGATAATTTTTAACTGTTTTGCTGCGGCGGTCGGTGCTGTGGTTTTTACGTCTACGGGTATTCTCGATAACGCGGCTGCGGCTGTCTTAGCTATCGTTGCCTTTATGACTGCGATGTGTGCGGGAAACTACTTCTTCGTAAAGCTCGCAGGCGAGGGGAAACAGGCTTTCCAGCCCGACTACATCATCACGGAGCAGACCTTCGATTCCCTCAATGAGCCCGATGACTATATCAAGGTGCTCAAGGACCTTCGAAACTATTCCCCGTGCCGTCAGGAAGCCGTCAGATTGATACAGCAATGGGAACTCTTCAAGAAGAAGTCCGTTACACTCAATGCTATCAGCTATCAGGGCGGCGTCTATGAGGTCGTGAATCAGGATGTTGAGTCCGTTATGCTCAATAATATGGTGCTCTTTATGAAGCGCGCTGCCATTATGCAGTCCTCTGCAAGCAATGAGCTGAGCGAACACCGTAAATACGTCCGTTCGCTTGTTGCGAGCAATGACAAGATTTTGAGCGACTATACGAATCTCCTCATCGAAGCATCACAGCTCACCGGTACCGATTCGGGCAAGGCTGAGATAAAATCTCTCAACCTCCTGATAGAGTCCATTCGTGATTACAGAAAAGATCTTGAAAGCGGTGAAATGCAATGAAAAAAGAAAAAAATCCCATTATCCCTATCATAATCGCTGTTGTGGGCGTTATTGCAACTATGGTGATGATAATCACTCTTGTGAATATCCCAAAGCTTTTCAGCTCCAATAAAGGCGGTACTAACAATATTCTGACTCAGCAGCAGGCTGAGAAGAATATGGATAAGTACCTTGATAAAGTAAAGGTTCATAATACCGAGAGAGTTAAGGGCACTGTCGATTACTCCGATAACGCTGCTGCAAATCTGCCCAATATCGAGACTAAATATCCACTTACCGTCATCGGTGAGGGTGACGTTGACATCGAGATATTCTCTACCTCGGAAAAGGCTGGCAAGGCTCAGAACGGCTGGCTCAATGAGGTCGCCAATGAGTTCAACGACAGGCAGTTCCGACTCTCCGACAACAGGATAGCTTCCGTCAGTGTGAGAAGTATCGCTTCGGGTGCTGCGTCCGACTATATCTGCAATAACGTTTATGTTCCGCAGGCTTATACGCCCTCGAATACGCTGTTCGGCGAGCTCGCTATGCAGAACGGCGCTAAGCTCACAGTGGTCGAGGAGCAGCTCGTTCCCAATACCGCCGGTATCGCGCTCTCAAAGACTGCCCGCTCCTCTATTGAGGCTAATTACGGTTCCGTAACTTTTGAATCAGTCGTTGACTCCGTTGTAGCGGGCGATCTCCAGATGGGATACACCTATCCCTACACCTCAGCTACCGGTCTCAACTTCCTCGTCAGCTCGCTCCAGCACTTCGATGCTAACGATATCCTCAGCGATGACTCCGTTAGCAAGTTCCAGCAGCTCCAGAAGAGCATACCCTTCGTGTGCTATACCACCGACCAGATGGTAAACGCTATGCAGAGCGGTACGCTCCAGGCGGGCGTTACAGAGTATCAGGCTTATGTGAACAGCCCCGTCCTCAAGAGCTCATACGATTTCATTCCGTTCGGATACAAGCACAGCAACCCGCTCTATAAGGTCGGCGACCTCGATAAGTATGAGGAAGAAGCCCTCGAAATGTTCGCTGATTTCGCTATGCAGAGCGACCACCAGAAAAAAGCTGCCGAATACGGTTTCGACCCAAATCAGACTTTCAGCTACAACAAGACTCGTATCAGCGGCGCAGATATCATCAGCGCTCAGCGCCTCTGGAAAGAGGAGAAGGATTCGGGTACCCCCACTATCGCGCTCTTTATCGCAGACGTTTCCGGTAGTATGAACGGCGACCCCATTATCCGCCTGAAGCAGTCACTGCTCGAAGCTTCAAAAAATATCAAGACTGATAATTATGTCGGTCTTATCTCCTACAGCGACGACGTTTACATCAATCTGCCTATCGCTCAGTTCGACCTCGAGCAGCGCTCCTATTTCGCAGGTGCTGTCGAGAAAATGAAGCCGAACGGCTCTACCGCTACCTATGACGCACTTCTCGTCGGTATCAAGATGATAAATGAGGCTAAGGAACAGTACCCCGAGGCTAAGACCATGATTTTCGTCCTCAGCGACGGTATGTGCAATAAGGGCGTTAAGCTCGACCCCACTGTTGAGCTCGTCGAGCACTACGGTATACCGATCTATACTATCGGTTACAACGAGCAGATTGATTCCCTCAAGGAGCTCTCTATGGTAAACGAAGCCGTTTACATCGACGCCGATAACGATGACGTCGTATATGAGCTCGCCGCTTTGTTCAACGCTCAGATGTAATTCAAAAAGCGGCGGTATCTGTAAGCTTTGTGCTTTTCGGTAGTGATATGTGACATTTATCGGGGGAGACCTTTCTTCAGGAAGGTGTCCCCCGAGCCACTTTCCAAAGAATATTAAACCAAATTATTGCTCCCATATGGTACTCCCGAAGTAAAGAAAAGGTTTTCCCTTCGCATTGTCAGGAGTACACTATGGGGGAATAATTTTTATACGAAAATTTTAGAAAAGGAGTTTGAGGGTAATTCCACACAGTG
>JAGCHA010000044.1 GCA_017649325.1 Ruminococcus sp. | reverse complement strand
GTTTTTGAGCTGCGACATCCGACAATTTAAGAATGGAACGGGATGGAACGGGGACAGACCATTGTTCGACAGAAGAGAAAAGGAATCGGGGTCTGTCCCCTTTCCACCCAAAGCAAACAATCATGCAGAATTCTTTCGAGATCCATAATTTCCCTTTCTTTAGTTGCAGAGACAAATATACACTCTATATTATACTACATTACGAGGAGTATTTCAAGTAAAATAATAAAAAAACAGGTCCATAAAAATTTTTTTGAGATTTTTTTCAAAAAAGGCTTGCATTTTTCTGAATGATATGATATAATAGTCACGTTGCTTAATTTGAAGCTAAGATCAATAAGGAGGTGCAGCCTGATGGCAAAATGTGATATCTGCGGAAAGGGAGTTACTTTCGGTATAAAGGTTTCCCACTCACACAGACGTACAAACAGAACATGGAAGCCTAATGTAAAGCGTGTTAAGGCTATCGTCAAGGGTACTCCTTGTCATATCTACGCTTGTTCAAGATGCCTGCGTTCGGGTAAGGTTGAAAGAGCTAACTAATTGTACTAATGTGAGCATGGAGCGTTCCGTATGGGACGCTCTTTTCATTTTTCGGATGTTTCAGCGTGTTACAGCAGTAATGCGCTGTTTTTTTATGCTTGGTCAGTGCTCAATTGTATATTTACCTAAATAACCTATGATGAGTGTTTCATTGTTGGTGATTCTTCTTATTGACGTTTTTACCAATTTTTTGGTATAATATATGTGCATTCTGCAATAACGCACTCTTTTTGCAGATAGAATCCGAAAAATGGAGGTTTATATGAGAAGCAGATTCAAAAAAGGGCTTTCTGCCCTGTTGGCTGTCGTGTCCGTTGTCTCGACGGGACAGTTCCACGCAGGCTTTGCTGCGGCTGCCGAAGCTGTAAATGAAGCAGCTTCAAAGATAACCGGCGGCGATGTGAACGGCGACGGCAAGACAAACAACGCAGATGTTGACGCGGTGACGGCTTTCCTCGGAAAGACTGCAGCGGCAGCAGGAAAGGATTCCAAATACGATGTCTACAAGGACGGCGCTGTTGATGCACGCGATCTTCTCGCTGTAAGTCAGCTCGCGGGAGGGCTTGCTCCTGTCAAGCCTGAGAATGAGGCTTCGGGCGATACTGTTCAGATAGAGGTCGGCGGCGCGGAATGCGTTCCCGGCGAGCAGGTCTCCATCGACGTCAATATCGTCGACTGGGACCAGAATATAGGCGCGGTCGAGCTTTATCTCGATTTCGACAGCAGCCTGAAACTCGCAGAGGTCGACTGCACGGGAAAATATCAGTTCGTATCCGACGGCAACAAGCTCAAGCTGTTCGGTCTGACCGAATATGCGGATGTTTACCGCGGTACGGTCGCGACGCTTAAATTTGACGTTCCCGACACGGCATACGGCGACTATGACGTAAAGGTGAATTCCTGCGCCGTGTATAACGATAGCTTCCAGACTCTGAAGCCGTCGACCAAGGTAGGTCTCATTGCGGCTGATGTTACTGAGAGACCGCTGTATCTTGCCCCTTCTTATACGAACAGCAAGTCGATGTACCTCACGTGGAGCATGCCTTATTGCAGCGGCGAGCTCGAGGGCTACATCGTGTACCGCGACGGCAAGGAGATAGCACGCGTCAAGGACTGCGGCTATTATGACGACAAGCTCGAAACAGGCAAGAAGTACCTGTACGAGGTGCAGGCTTACGGCGCGGACGGCTACCTCTCAGCAAAGTCCAAGGCTGTCAGTGCAGCTCCGCAGTCTCCTGTGATAAGTGCGCTCGGGTTTGCGGACAATGCCAAAGTCATCGGCGGAAAGAGCGCTGACCTCCGTGCGACTATGGAAAAGACTGTGGATGCGGCTTCCTACTCGCTCTCATACCTTGACAGGCAGGGGAAGGAACAGGTGATATACAACGGCGAGAACACTGCTGTTTCCGCGGCAGATATCCGCTGGAACATCAAGGAGGTCCCGAGCGGTGAGTATACCCTCACGTTCGGGGTTACCGACAAGGACGGCGCTTCTGCCGAGAAGTCGCTGACTGTGAACGTTGATACCGCTCCTCCCGAGCAGGTTTTCGGCTTCGACGTTTTCGAGGGCGAAAAGGAAATGAAGCTCACATGGGGCATTGCTGCCGAGGCGAAGGTGGTCGGCTACAACATATACCGCCGCACCGAAACAGGCACGTATAAGCTCCTCAAGTACATAGACAGCCGTGAAACTCTCGAATATGTTGATAAAGACCTCGCTGAAGGCGAGATATTCTTCTATATGATGTGTGCTGTCGATAAATACGGTCAGGAGGGTATCTACTCCGATGAGAAGTCCGCTGCCGCAAAGGGCGATGAGACTGTACCCGAGGTAACACTCTTCCTGCCCGAAAGCGGCAAGGTGCTCAGTCACTTTGTCACTATCTCCGTCAAGGCGGAGGACAATGTCGGCGTGTCGTCTGTAGCAGGCTTTATTTCCGAGGACGACGGCAAGACCTGGAGCAAGCTCTTCGAGGGCAAGGGTTCGTCTGTGAGCTACAGCTTCGATACCTCCGTGTACGGGGAGGCTGATATAAAGCTCCGTGCCGCTGCTTACGACTATGCAGGCAATGAGAGCAAGGAGCTCGTTCACATCTATGCTGTGGATAATGCAGGTCCAGCAAAGGTCGTGAACCTGCTTTCAGTCGCAGTTACTGACGTGACGGCTTCTATTGCATGGGATGATGTTCCCGACGATGATTTCAGCTACTTCACAGCAAGATACTATCCCACAGAGAATAAGGAAAAGGTCAGCACAGCTACGACCTCCACAACTCTCGGCATGAACCTTACGGGGCTTTCTCCCGAGACCTCATATACCTTTGAGGTAGCGGCAGTTGACATCTACGGCAACGTGGGCGAATACTCCGAGCCTTTCACTTTTGTTACGGCTGCGGATACAGTTGCGCCTATCATTGCGGCATTCGGCCCCGCGCCCGCTTACTTCAACAAGTCCATCCCGCTTACGGTAACGGCTCAGGACGATTTCAGCGTGGCAAGTGTTACGATACAGGCTTCGCAGTCCAACGAAAAGGATGCCAAGTGGGGCGATGTTGCCGTCATCAAGGACGAGAACGGCGGAGCTTACTTCAATGCTTCATATGAGCTCGACCTCGCTCCCTGCGCTGAGGGCAAGCTCTATCTGCGCGCATCAGCTTCAGACGCGGCAGGCAACAAGGGCGAGCTTTCGGCTGTATATGAGTATATCATCAAGCGTACAGCTCCTGCGGCTCCGACGAAGTTCAGCGCTTCGGCAGACTCGAACGCTATCGAGCTCAAGTGGGAGCCCTACGAGGACAAGACCGAGTCTGCATACTTCTCGCTCTACAGAAGTGACAAGGCGGACGGCGAGTACACACTTATCCTTGAAAAGAGCAGCTCGCTCAGCTTCTTCGACAGGTCTGCCGAGACGGGTAAGACATACTTCTACAAGCTCACAGCTATAGACGCCGCAGGCAACGAAAGCGCGATGTCCAAGGCTGTAAGCGCAGTCCTCAAGGAGGATAAGGAAAAGCCCGAGATAGTGAGCGTTTCACCCGCTGAGACAGAGGTGCTCAGCACTGTAAACAACAAGGTATCCTCTCTCGTGAGCGACAACGTAAAGCTCGCTTCCGTGACAATGGAGTACCGTATCAGCGAAAACGATGCCTTCAAGTCATTTGTTGAGCTAAAGGACATCAACGACTATTACACTGTCGCCGAGGGTACTCTCCCCGAGGCTGCTCTCAAGGCAGAGAGTGTGGAGGTGAGGGTCAGTGCAGTTGACGGAGCAGGCTTAAAGGCTGACACAAAGACGGTCAAGTACACTATCGACAACTCCTTCACCGATATCAAGGAGATAAAGGCAGAGCAGCTCTCCGATCACATCGCCCTAACGTGGAAGGCGGAGGAGAACAAGTTCTCCACAGGCTACTACATCTACAAGAAGGCAAATACCGCTTCGTGGCAGCGTATCGGCTCTATGGAAGTCGATGCCAAGAATAAGGGCGAGTATGTATTCACTGACTACAGCCTCAATGTGGCGGGAACGCTCACCTATAAGGTCGAGGCATACTGCTCGAACGGCATAATGACAAGCAAGGAGACGCCTCCTATGCAGATTTATACCGCTCCCGAGGCTTCGCTCGTCGTAGAGAATGCTCAGCAGAAGGGCGTCGAGTACATCTTTGACGCGACAGGCTGCCGCGACTACTACGGTATCGAGAAGATAGAGCTCGATTTCGGCGACGGTACATCTGTCAGCGACACTTCTGCCGCTACTGCCAGATTTGTACACAAGTACAAGGAAACAGGTACTTACACGGCAACTCTCACCTGCACGAATGAGCAGGGTCTCGTAACGACCTGCAGATGCGTCATCGACGTTATCGAGCGTGTGCTCATCGGTGAATCCACAGTATATGTAAAGACTACTGACGGCAAGCCCGCAGCAGGCATAAATGTTTACGTTGACCTCGGTACCGAGCGTCAGAAGAAGCTTGCGACCGATTCAAACGGCAAGGTCACATTCAGCACTGTCGCTGGCATACATACAATAGGTGTATTCGGAGACGGCTATCTTCCCGCCGAAAAGGAGTGTACTATCCTCGCAGGCAAGGGCAACAGCTTCTATTTCTCCGTTGTCGAGGAGGATATCGTCACAGCAGATTTCAAGGTCGAGCGCATGAAGCTCGATGAGATAAAGGCGGCAGGTATCGACATAACTGCTCCCGAGAACCAGCACATCGTCGAGGTAGAAGTGAACATTACCTATAAGGCTCACGAGCATGACAAAGGCAGGATGCACTTCTACGCCAACAGCAAGGGCAGCATTGTCGGCGGCGGCGCCTGGGGCGGCAGCTGGGGAGGCGGAAGCTGGGGCGGCGGCTCGGGCGACTCCGTAGTTACCAAGCCTGTATACGTAAGCATTGACCCCGTCACAAACGAGGTCGACACGCTCATCACGATGACTGTTCCCGTTAAGGCGAGCTTCCTGAAGGAATTCTTCCACGCAAGCCTTACAGTCTACAATAACGCAGACCGTCAGTACACTATCTCACAGAATGAAGTAAAGCTCAACCTTCCTGACGGGCTTTCCCTCGTCGAGACCGAAAAGAGCGACAGTGCAAACGTTTCGTTCGATGTTCTCGAGGGTCAGTCGTTCAAGGATATCGACTGGATAATCCGCGGCGACAAGGAGGGCAAGTACAACATCTCAGCCTCCTATTCGGGTCATCTCGACCGCTTCAACGAGCAGATAAATGCCGAGTTCACCCCCGACGAGCCTATTACGGTTTACGGCGAGAAGGCTGTAGCTGTTGATATCATAATCCCTCAGCAGCTCTTCGACAACCGCTTCGTATTCGAGGTGCGTATGACGAATAACTGTCCTGTGGACGTATACTGCCCGAACACCGACGTCGGAGCTATCGTCTCCAGCGCGCTCGGAAACTTCAACAGCAAGCTTCCCGATATCTACCAGAGAAGCATAAAGAAGGACGGCAGGTATGTAAGGATACTTGCGGCAGACGAGGCACCGCTCGAGATACTCGAGCCGGGCTTCTCGTACAGCGTTATCTACGAGTGTGAGGAGGTATTCAACGGTATTGACGGCGTGGGTGAGGACAGCTTCTATAACAGCAGACTTGATGTGGTCAACGCGTCACTGAAGGTGCTCAACGGCTCGCGCATACCTGTTACGCTCAGCAAAGTACCCAATACAGAGTTCATCATTGTTGACGAGATAAAGGAACTCGATTACAATCATGACACGCAGTTCGTGCTCTTTATCACAGGCGGCAGATATGAAAAGCCGCTCAGAAATGCAACGGTTTCCTTCAACGGAACATCTGCAACTACCAACGAGGACGGCTATGTTGTTCTCGATATCCCGACAGACGGCGGCAATCACAATATGACTGTCACTTGCGGCGGATACAAGCGCAAGGTAATACTTCCCTACATAGGCTATACCAACGGCATCGACTACGTACAGCTCGAATCCAACGGGCTCTATGAGGAAGACGAGACAGACGAGGATAAGCACTACGAACCCGGTCATGTATCGCAGGGATATTCTGACGGTACAGGCAATATCGCAACTCCTGGCGCATTCGGTGACCCCGAGGACGAAGAATACGCATGGGAAAAGTACAAGGGCTCGATGACTCTCGGCGATGCTTTCGAGTATGAGTTCAATGAGGATATCCCGATAGTGGGTGGAAAGACATTCAAGCTTGACAACCTCAACATTCCTGTAACGCTCTCACTCGATGACGAGGGCTTCGTATCGCTTGTACTCATGGACGAGGACTTTAATCTGCGCGCTCACGGCGACGACGATGACGACGACGACGATAAGTGCATACAGGAGGAGTTCAAGGAAGCTCAGAAGGTGATCGAGCAGTACAAGGGCAAGACAATCAAGCAGGTTGCCGACGACATAAAGAAGGCTCCTATCAAGAAGAATCCTCTCAACTTCAAGGAGGGAGATTTCAAGGCAGAGATGAACGTAATGGGTGCTCTGTCTGCAAGCTACGACCCGAAGAAGGGCTTTGCCGAGTGCGTCCGCACGGGCGGCATCGTATTCCGCGGACAGCTCCTTATACAGTTTGAATTCAAGTATGAATGGGAAACGACTGTTGTAGCCGCTTCGATACCTATTGCGATAAGCGTGGGCGTCGGTCTCAAGCTCAATGTAAACACATCGTTTACTATCGAGTGCAATAACGGCGACCTCGAGATAACAGGAAGCCTCTCCGTCGAGGCAGAGGTATCGGGTGAGGTATTTGCAGGCGTAGGTGTCTCGGGAGCTGTCGCCGCAGGTGTATACGGCGAGGTCAAGCTTACATTCTTTGTTACGCTTCTTTCCATAGTTCCTGAGGACAGGGGCTTGAATAAGATAACCTTTGAATATGAGGTCGGGGTGAAGGCTTATCTCGGACCGTTCGAGCTGAAAAAATCGCTGTTGAGTCCTGACGACCCGATAGTCCTGTACTCGAAACGAAAACAGCAGCAGGGTAAGACGGCTTCGCTCGGCGGACTGTTCGACGCAATGTACGATGAATCACTCTATACCCTCGCTGAAACAGCGGGCGGCAGCGTATGGACAGCCGATAAGAAAACTCAGATATCAGGTGACAACGGCTATCTTGCGCTTTCCGAGCTGGCTAACAGCGCTCTCGATATGACGCAGATACAGCTCGAAGCTGTTGACGGCAAACTCGTTATGGTATATCTCGACAGCGACCCGACCCGCGTTGCGGCAAACGCATACAGGCTGATGTATACCGTATACACAGCAGATAAGGGCTGGAGCGTTCCCGCGCAGGTCGACTCCGACAAGACGGGCGATTATGCTCCTTATCTGTGGTCGGACGGCAAGAAGATGTACCTTATCTATCAGAATACAGCAGAGGTACTTTCCGATAAGGCTGAGCTGACTGAATGGACTGCTGCACAGAATATCGCAGTTTCCGAGTTCGATGCAAAGAGCGGAAAGTTCGGCAGCGTAACAGCTCTTACAGAAGACAAGGACGTTCTCGACAAGAAGCCTGTTATCACGACTGTAGGCGGTACTGCATACGCAGTATGGGTGTCCAACAGCGAAAACAGCTACTTCGGCACAAACAGCTCAAATTCCGTTATGGTATCGGAACTCGGCGATAACGGCTGGAGCGCTCCCGAGGCTGTACTCGAAAATGCAAATGCTATTACTGACCTCACAGCAGCTTCTCATAACGACCAGCTCTATATCGTATATGTTGCAGACGATGACAATGACCTCACCACTCAGTCGGATACAACTCTCCGCACGATCAAGTACGGCGAGGCTCAGCCGTATATCATTGCTTCGGGTAATGTATCAGCTCCTGTATTCGCAAAGGCAGCTTCCGACGAGGATGCTTGCCTCTACTGGCAGCAGAACGACAATATCCGCCGCTCGGAGGACCTCACGAATGCCGACTACCTCTTTGACGAGGGAGTTCCCGCAGTACAGGCAGGCTTCGAGATAGAGAGAGACCGCATCATCTGGACGGCTGCTGACGGCGAAAAGACCTCCAACCTCTATGAGTCGGTTTACGACAGCACAACAGGGGAGTGGGGCAAGCCCGTCAAGCTTACCGAGCAGGGACAGTACCTCAGAAATGTCAGAGCGGCTTCGTTCGGTGACAGGATAGTTACTGTTATGGACAGAACGAGTGCGGCAGTTTCTGCTGAGAATGTAGCTACTTCCAACAGTATTGTTACTCTCGATATCAGCAATATCAAAAACATCGCGCTCATTGATGTTTACTGCGACAAGGACGACTATAAGGCAGGCGAGGCTATGCCCGCTGACCTTATCGTTGAGAACCGCGGCGACAGTGCGGTAAGCGGAGTTCACGTAACTGCCGCGGATGCTGACGGCAAGGTAGTATTCGACAAGGTCATCGAGTGTGTGATACCCGTCAACGGCACAAAGCACGTCAAGGCGGAGATAACTCCCGATACAGCGAAGGAATTCACTTTCACAGTCAATACGGCTGACGACAGTGACTCCTTTGCCGATGATAACATGTTCAAGCTCTCGACTGCTTTCAGTGTGCTCGAGATATCGGCTGAAAAGACCGATAAGGATACGCTTGCTCTCACAGTTACCAATAACGGTACGGCTGCGGGCTCTGATGACATCGTTATCAGCGAGCTCATAACAGGCAAGGTACTTGATACGGTATCGTTCAAGGACATTGCAGCGGGCAAGAGTGCAACGCAGAACATTGATCTTACCAAGTATGCAGTAACAACGGGCGGAATCACTCTCAAGGGCAGCGGACTCTCTGCCGAGAAGGTGCTCTATAACGCTATGGAAGGCGTTGAGAGCGTGGCTGTCGAGTATAAGCCCGGTGATGTGAACGGCGACGGAAAAGTTGATGCCAAGGACGCAACTATGGTACTTGTTTACTACTCCAAGGTCTCGACAGGCGGCGAGGGCGGTCTTACAGACGACCAGAAGAAGGCAGCGGATATGAACGGAGATTCTTTCATCGACGCCAAGGATGCATCAGTGATACTTGCCGCATATGCAGCTGCTTCGACAGGTGCAGAGACCAAGTAAAGGGGGAGATACACAAATGAAAAAACTGAATAAAAAGCTCATTTCCGCAGTGCTCAGCGCTTCACTCACGGTGACCTCAGTCCCGTTTACTGGAGCAGGCACTATTGCGGATGATAATATAACGGCAATAACCGAAAAGAATACATTCGCACTTTCCTCGGAGCCGTCGGCAAAGACAGCGGACGAGCCGGCGGAGCTCCCTGAATTCTCGACAAAGAAGGAAGAGAGCGGCACGCTGACTATCACTGCGTACAACGGTACTGCGGCGGATGTCGTTATCCCTGATAAGATAGACGGAATTGCCGTCACTGCTATCGGAGACAGCGCATTTATGGGAAAGGCTGTCACTTCGGTGAAGATACCGAGCGGTATCATGACTATCGGCTACCGTGCGTTCCGTGACTGCGAACTGCTCGGGGAGGTAACTCTCCCCGATACAGTGACCGCTGTCGAAGCTGAAGCCTTCTATAGCTGCGGCAAGCTCGTTACGGTCAATATGTCAAAGGGCATAAAGACGATAGGGACAAGTGCTTTTGCGGAGAACCCGTCTCTGCTCGGCATCGAGATACCGAAAGGTGCGGAGAGTCTCGGCAACAGCAGCTTCCGCAACTGTGACGCGCTCTCACGAGTTATTCTACCTGATGGAATAACGCTTGGCAATGAATGCTTTGCATACTGCGACGGACTCGAATATCTGAGCCTTCCCGATAATGTGACATTCGGAACGAGCACGTTCTACAATTGCGCTGCTCTTAACAAGGTGATGTTCGAGGGCAAGACGGCGGCTCTCGGAGCAAGCACGTTCTACGACTGCAATGCGCTCCAGTATGTCGTATTCCCGGAGGAACTCGAAGCTATCCCCGACAGCTGCTTCCACAGCTGCGACAAGCTCAAGGCTATATCTATCCCCACGACTGTAAAGACTATCGGCAAGAATGCTTTTTCGTACTGCGGAGCTCTGACAGCTATACAGCTCCCTGACGGAGTATCGCTCGATGAATCGGCGTTCGCACGCTGCGGAGCTCTTGCTAAGGTTACGTTTGCGGGACGCTGCGAGGCGATAGGAAACAGCTGCTTTGCGGGAACTCCTATCACGGAATTAACAATTCCGAAGGGCGTAAAGGCGCTCGGAGGCTCTGCTTTCTCGGAGTGCGGCAAACTTGAAAAAGTCACCTTTAACAGCGATCTTGAAACTATCGGAGGCTTTGCTTTCTTCCGCTGCGGAGCACTCACATCCGTGACTCTTCCCGACAGTGTAACGACCGTAGGAGCCGAGGCATTCCGCGACTGTACGGGGCTCACGTCCGTGACTGTCCCCGACAGTGTTACGGAAATGGGCGGAGGATGCTTTGCAGGCTGCCGGGCACTCACCGATGTAAAGCTCAGTAACGAGCTGACTGCGCTCCCGAATTATGAATACGGTTTCTTCCAGAGCTGTTCCTCTTTGAAGAGTATAGCACTGCCAAAGAAACTGACTTCAATGGGCTCATATATATTCTACGATTGCAATGCGCTCGAGAGCATAACTATCCCCGATGGAGTCACGGCTGTACCCGACTACGCTTTCGGCAGCTGTGATGTTTTTGCCGAGGTAAAGCTCCCCGCGGGGCTGACATCTATAGGTTCGTATGCTTTTACCGACTGCCCTGCGATGAAGTCTGTGACACTTCCCGAGTCTCTCGAAACTGCGGGCGAGCGTATATTCAACAACTGCACGGGACTTGAGAGCCTTACCCTTCCCGCAAAGATGACTGTCATCAGCAAGGGTATGTATGCGGGAATGAAGGGACTCAAGGAGGTGACAATTCCCTCGGGAGTCACTGAGATAGGGGAGAGTGCCTTCCGCGACTGCACAGCGCTTGAAAAGGTTACTATCCCTGCGACGGTCATTGAGATAGGCAATGCTTCGTTCTTCGGCTGCACCTCTCTCAGCGATGCCGTCCTTCCGAAGGGGCTGACGGTAATTCGGTCCGAGCTGTTCAGAGGATGCACTTCGCTTACTGCGATAACGATACCGACAGGCGTTACGGAGATAGGCGGTTCGGCATTCTATGAGTGTACATCTCTTGAGAGCATCGAAGTTCCCGCAGGTGTAACAAAGGTACAGAGCTGGGCGTTCGGAGGCTGTACAAAGTTAGCATCTGTCAAGCTGAACGACGGACTGGAGTTCATCGGCGAGGGTGCATTTGCAAGCTGCAAGTCGCTCACTGCCTTCATCATGCCTGATTCCGTTACAGAGCTCGGCGGAGCTGTATTCGAGTTTTGTTCGGGACTCAAAGATGTTACGATTTCCAGTAAGGCGGAGGCGCTCCCCAACAGATACTACGGTTGGTACAACAGCGAACACAACGGTATGTTCGAGGGCTGCACCTCGCTTGAAAAGATAGTTATCCCCGACAGCGTCAAGTCTATCGGCTATGAGTGCTTCAACGGCTGTACGGCGCTGACTGACGTAACACTATCCAAGAACCTTGAGAACCTCCTCGGAGCTGAGTTTTACAATTGCAAGGCTCTGGAGAAAATAACTCTTCCCGCTTCGCTGAAGTCTGTTTCAGGCAGTATGTTCGAGGGCTACGACAAGCTTTCGTCTGTTGAGTTTGCCAAGGACAGCAAGCCCGAGAGTGTCGGAGCACGTGCATTTGCAAACTGTATAGCTATCAAGAAGATCACGCTTCCCGAAAGCGTTTCGGCTATCGGATATGATGCGTTCAACGGCTGCACATCGCTTGCTTCGATAGCTATCCCCGCACCTCTGGCAGAGCTGCCCGAGCGCTGCTTCTACGGATGCTCGGCACTTGAAACAGTTACATTTGCCAAGGAGCCTGCACTTACAAAGATAAACAACTCTGCTTTCTGCAATTGCACTTCGCTGAAGTCGATAACCGTTCCCGAGGGCACAGCTGAAATGGGTTCGGGTGTATTTACAGGGTGTACGGCACTTACGAGCGCAGTGCTCCCGACGACGCTGAAAGCTCTTGCTTCCAAGTCTTTCAGCGGCTGCACTTCACTTGCAACCGTTACGCTTCCCGATGCAGCAACACTTCTGCCCGAGGGATTCTTCAGCAACTGTACCTCTCTCAAGGAGGTAAAGCTCCCGAAGGCGCTCGTTACCATAGAGGGACTGGCATTCCAGAATTGTACGGCACTTGAAACTATCACTATCCCGAACAACGTAAAAACTATCATGGCAAATGCGTTCATAGGCTGTACCGCGATGAAGTCGGCAGTCGTTCTCAACAACGTATCGTCGATAGGCGAGAAAGCGCTCGGATACGGAGCAGATGGACTTGTCGAAGGCTTCACTGTAAAGGGATATTTCAATTCCATTGCCGAGGATTATGCAAAGGCTAACGGCATAACTTTCGAGCAGTACGGCACAAAGGACTACAGCAAGCTCTGCGTCGGATATTACATTGACGGCGAGAGCGTAGTCATCACTGACTGCGACCCGAAGGCTGAGACGATAACTATTCCTGCAACTATCGAAAAGCTTCCCGTGACTAAGATACAGGCATACGCATTCAAGAATGCGGCGATGAAGAGCGTTGTCATTCCAGATTCCGTAACGACTGTCGAAAAAGGTGCTTTTATCAACTGCGCCAAGCTTGAGGCTGTAACTCTCCCTGCTGCTGTGACGGCGGTGCCCGAGAGCTGTTTCGAAGGCTGTGCGGCTCTCAAAACCGTAAAGCATTCGGATACAGTCACAAAAATAGGAGCAAATGCATTCAGCGGCTGCAAGTCGCTCGTTAGCTTCACTGTTCCCAAGACGCTGACAGAGCTGGGCGCCGGCTGCTTCAACGGCTGTGCGGCACTTACAAAGGTCGACTTCACACTCGCGGAAAATGGCTTTAATATCCCCGCAAGTGCGTTCAAGGGCTGCTCGGGTCTGACAGAGGTCGTATTTTCTGATAGTACAGGAAGTATCGGCGAGTATACCTTCAACGGCTGCTCATCGCTCACGGCTGTAAAGCTCGGAGCAGGCGGCAGACGTGACCTCGGCAAATACGCATTTGCAGGCTGCACAAAGCTCGCAAGCTTCGATTCTTCGGCTTCCAACGGTCAGCTCAATATCTACGACGGAGCATTTCTCGATTGTCCGGCGCTTACTGATATAACTGTCGAAAAATCAAGCTACTACACCAATGACGGATTCAATCATCAGATAGGCTGGAATACAGTGACTAACGATGCAGGGGAGAAGAGCTATGTTCTCACACCCGATATGACTATCCACAGCTGGGTAAACTCGGATACCGCCGCATACGCTGTTAAAAACGGTATCAATTATCTGCCGACAGGCGGTGTTGACTATACCGAGGAGGAAGACCATATCGTCATCGACAAGTGGCTGGAGCGCTTCTGGTATATCACTGTTCCCTCGCAGATAGCGGGCAAGCCTGTTACTGTTATCGGTAAGAATGCGTTCAAGAACGTCGGCGACCTCGAGGACGTTGTGCTCCCGAACACATTAAAGGAGATACAGAGCGGCGCGTTCATGAACTCGTCAGCGAGGGATATGAGCATTCCCGCTTCAGTTGAAAAGATAGGCAGCAGGGCTTTTTACGGCTCGCGTTTCGAGCAGTCTTACCTCCGCGGTGAATTCGCCGTAGTGGGCAACGGGATACTCTGCAAGTACAATGGCACTGCTGAGGAGGTAGTGCTCCCCGAGAGTGTCAAGCAGATAGGAGAGGACGCTTTCTCTTACTGCAATAATGTTACCTCGGTGACAGTTCCAGCAGGTGTCACGGAGATATGCGCAGGCGCGTTCTACAAGTGTACGCGGCTTGAAAAGATAGAGCTTCCCGATGCACTTACAAGCATTGATGTCGGAGCATTCACAGGTTGTACATCGCTGAAAACAGTGATGACAGGCAGCGGCATCGAGAGCATCAGTAACTTTGCATTCCGCGACTGTACCGACCTCTCGGCATTCTATGGATATGCAGATACATACACTGCAACTTTTGCAAAGGCACACGGCTATTACTTCGAGGCTCTTCCCGAAAAGTCCGCAGAAGAAGTTCCCGCCGAATAATTGCAATATTACAGAGAAACGCCCTGAACGCAGGGCGTTTCTGTATTTATATAGAATTCCGTGGCTTTTTTGGGGGGGTTGACATTTTCGGACGGCTGTGATATAATAAAAATTGTAAAAGAACAAAAGTTCTCATATGACTGAAAGTGATTCTTACATAAAGGCGGTGAAATATGGACAAGGTGTATATTGCGATCGACCTCAAAAGCTTCTATGCTTCGTGCGAATGCGTGGAGCGCGACGCTGACCCTCTTGATACAAACCTCGTTGTTGCAGATATGAGCAGGACGGAAAAAACGATATGTCTTGCTGTATCTCCGCCTCTGAAAAGCTATGGCATATCAGGCAGAGCAAGGCTGTTCGAGGTCATACAGCGTGTGGAGGAGATAAACAGAGAGCGTGCGCGGAAGTCTCCGCGTGGACGGCTTACGGGCAAGAGCTGTCTTCGGTCGGAACTTGATGCGGACTCGTCTCTTGCTGTCGATTATGTCGTGGCACCGCCGCAAATGGCTCACTATATGAAGGTCAGCGCGCAGATATATGGGATATATCTGAAATACGTCGCTTCAGAGGATATATTTGCCTACTCTATCGACGAGGTATTCATCGACGCTACTGGCTATCTCAGCATTTATAACACGGACGGTCACGGCTTTGCGCGTATGCTGATACAGGACGTGCTCGCATCTACGGGTATCACCGCAACGGCTGGCGTTGGTACGAATATGTATCTCTGCAAGGTTGCTATGGATATCGTTGCGAAGCATATCCCCGCGGATAAAGACGGAGTGCGCATTGCTTACCTCGACGAACAGGCCTACAAAGAGAACTGGTGGTCGCATACTCCGATAACGGACTTCTGGCGTGTCGGAAAGGGGATAGCTTCGCGGCTTGATGAGCTTGGCATCCACACTATGGGAGATGTTGCGAGCTGGTCGCTTGACAGGTATCATATCGGACGGCTGTATAAGGCTCTCGGAAAGAACGCGGAACTCCTGATAGACCATGCATGGGGAGTCGAACCTACTGATATAGCCGCTGTTAAGGCGTATGAGCCGTCAAGCAGCAGTATTACATCGGGGCAGGTGTTGCAGGAGCCGTGCAATTACAGTAGGACGCGCCTTATAGTATGGGAAATGGCGGATATGCTGTCCCTCGATCTGGTGGACAAGGGGTTGGTCACGAATCAGTTAGTGCTTACGGTAGGATATGACCGTGAGAGCCTTGCTGACGGGCGGTACAGGGGGGAGCTCACCACTGACCATTACGGCAGAAAAATACCGAAGCACGCTCACGGCACGTATAATCTGGATAAGCATACCTCGTCCACACGGAAAATGACAGAGGCAGTGCTTGAGCTTTTTGACCGCATCATTGACAGACAACTGTACGCAAAAAGGCTCTCGCTTGGTGCCTGCAATGTAATCCGTGAGGAGGATATCCCCGAGAGCGAGAGCTATGAGCAGCTGAGCCTGTTTGATACGGAAGAAACGCTGAAGTCCCGCAGCGACGGCGAAAGGGTGCTTGAAAAGGAGCGCGCCATACAGGAGGCTATGCTCACGATAAAGCACCGCTTTGGAAAAAACGCCGTACTAAAGGGAAAAAACTACACTGAGGGAGCTACGGCGAAAGACCGCAACCGTCAGATAGGCGGGCATAAAGCCTGAAATATTGAGCGAGGTGATACGCGAATGCCTGACAATTACGATGGGATAAAACATCTCTCACGCCCGCAGTATGACGACTTCCCGCCTATGTCAATGTCTGACAGGGCGGCTCAGTTCAGTCCGTTTGCGGCTCTCGTAGGCTATGACGCTGCCGTTGACGAGACGGCAAGACTGACAGACAGCAGAGCGGAACTGACCGAGGATGAGATAGAAGCACTGAACGCGGGGCTGAACCGCCTGCTCGATATGCTCGGCGAACAGCCTGAGGTCAGGGTGACATACTTTATCCCCGACGAGAGAAAATCGGGCGGGAGATACGCTGACAAGGTCGGCACAGTGAGAATATATGACAGCTATTTCAACGAGCTCGTTTTCACCGACGATGTGAGGATAGCGGTTGCGGATATGTATGCTGTCGAGATACTCGAAAAGAATTAGCGGTAAAAACAGAGGGAAGTCCTTTTGAAAGGGCTTCCCTCTATTGTTATGCTTATTCTTTTTGTCCGAAAAATTCACGCAGCTCTGCAAGCCTTGCTCTTGCGGCGTTCCTGCCTGTGCGGTAGACCTCAAGGAGCTTGTCCATATCGTGTTCTACGTGTCCTATAGGAAGCTTTTCGGGCGGAGCTATTACAAAGGCTCTGCCTGCTTTTTCAGCTAAACTGATATATCGCAGCTCGTCATTGTACATTTTGGGACGCTCGGCAAAAGCTCGGACGAGCTCAGGGTATTTTCTGCCGTAGCGCAGCTTCAAAAGCTCGAGAGTGCGGCTCTGAGTCTTTACGTAGCCGCGCGGCTGAGTGAGTATAACGACGTTTCTCTCGCAGCCTATGCTCTCCATGAAGCGGAGCGGAATAGAGTCAGAGATACCGCCATCAAGGAATTCGCGTCCGCCTATTCTGACTATCCTTGAAACGAGCGGCATAGAAGCAGACGCACGTATCCATTCGATGTCGTCGCCAGTTGCTGTTCGGCAGTTGTGATATACCGCCTTGCCTGTATTAATGTCAGTTACGACAACGTAAAACGACATCGGGTTCGAGTCGTAGGCAGCAAAGTCAAAGAGGTCGAGTTTTTCTGGGATAGTGTGGTAGCAGAACTCTGCACCGAACATATTACCTGTACGGAGATAAGAAGTCCAGCTGCAATAGCGTTTTTCCTCGCGGAATCGGAGATTATAGCGTATCGCGCGTCCGTTCTGACGTGATTTATAGTTGCATCCGAAACAGGCACCTGCGGATACACCTACAGATTCGTCGAATACGATACCGTTTTCCATAAGTACATCTGTGACACCTGCTGTGAAAAGACCGCGCATAGCGCCGCCTTCCATTACAAGACCGAATTTCATAGTATCCCTCCAAAGAATAATCAATGCCTGCTCAGCAGCTAAAAATGAGTTTGACATCAATTAGTGTGCCGTACAAATTCCTTATTACATAAGGAATTTGCGTTATCCGAACATAGTTCGTGACAATACTAATTATATCTGAATTTGCAGATTTTGTCAATATATTTTGATAAAACGGGATTCAAGCGGCCGCATATCACTGACAACATCTTAAAAAATTATTTGAATATCATTATAACCACGAACGCTATTCCTCGACTTCTTTGACAGTGACTGTAACACTTTAGTCTTTGAACCTGATTTCACATAGCCTAACTTAGACAAAAAAGAGCACTTTCTCGGAAGTGCTCTTTTCTTTAGCTATGAGCAGGGGACGATAGTCTTTGACTTTATGTACACGCATTGCTGTGTATAATTTTATTAGAAAAACGTTAACGATTTCTTGGTAAATATTTTACATTGGCATGAAATATCAACTATTTTACGATTTTTGTCAAAAAATGTTTGACAAGTTCATAAAACTGTGATAAAATAGAATTAACTTATATTGCAACGTGAAATTATTAACTAACGCAATGTGCTTAAGGAGGTCGTATGAATGTATTAAAAAGCATAGTCCCTTTTTGTTTGTCAGCGGCTATGATTGTGCAGTCGAGTCCGTCTTTTACAGCTCATGGTGAAGTCTTCGCTGACGATTTGCTAGAAACCCGAGTAGGTGATCTGACATTCAGCTATATCCCCGATCTGCCCGGAAAAGGTGAATGTACTCTGGCGTTTGTATCTGAAAGTTCCGATAATGTCAAGATCTCAAATCACGACACTCTTATTATTCCGGAAAAGCTCGGAAGCTACACCGTAACTGCTTTGGGTTACGATTATAATTCGATAACAAGAAATGCCGAGAACGCCAAAGTCAAGCTCACTACAGTCAAGCTGCCGCATTCGATACGTGAGATACACGCTTATTCACTGCACGAAGACCGTATCCCGTACCTTGATACGATATACATCGACTTTGCCGAGCTCGAGCAAGTCGAACGCTATTCATTCGGATACACGCCGAATCTCAGTGAGGTCTGTGTATATGATGCTGTCGATGAGGCTTACTATCCCACTTCTGACGATATTGTCAAATTTCGAGAGCTTGTAAGCATTGAGGGGGTAAAATTCTCGGCGATTCCTGATATCCCCAACGGTTATATGCTCGCGGAAAGTGAATACAGGAGGGAGCCAGGTCTGAACGGCAGACTTGAATTTCTCAATGAACTCGGACAGTCAAGATATGAGTATATCGTTGCGCAGATGTATGCAGAAGAGATAACGAAAAAATACGGTTTCGACGCTCCCGCACTCAGCAAGGTACAGAAAATGGAGAAGATAACAAACTTCATCCGCGCCAATACAAGGTACTCCCTACTGTACACCTATAATGCCTCTCCCGAAAAGGCAACGAAACTCGAAAACCTGAAGAACTCGCCAACTTCGGCTATTGCCTTCCATTCGGCTGTATGCGGCGGATTAGCTTATGAGTTTGATATACTCAGCCGCATAAGTATCGGTGACGAAACAGCGACACGTGACCGCGACCTTCTTTGCGTCTGGCTTCCGGGCCACGTTGTTAATGCAGTCAGGGTCGAACATACCGACGATAACAAGGGTTACTATGTTGTTGACAATACTATGGCTGTATTTATGCAGTGTGCGGGTGACGCGGCGAGTCATTTTGATGAAGTATTGGATACGTATCTCTATGACTACAAGGCATATTACTCCGACGAACACAATGAGATAGAGGTCATCAAAGACCCTGCTATGTTCTGTGAGGGGATATCGTTCGTTTTTCTTCATGACGAAACAGAGGGTGCTCTGCACATTGAAATGTGCGAAAAGAATACGAACGGAGCGGAAGATTACATCGACATAATGTCATACGATGAATCTGCACCCGAGACATACCTTGAACAGATACCGTTGACAAAATATCCGCGGACTTCCGGAATGAACCTTTACATCGACAAATCGAACAGCTATGATATGATAATATCCAACTCAAAGGGAAACGCTGTATTCAGTGCTGACGGTGTCCACAAGTTCACTCTCGGCGATACGGAATATCAGTGTTCGGTATCGTTTGTCAGGTATAATACTCCGACTCAGTACGGTATTGTCAATCCACACACAGCCGAGAACGGATACTACGATATCACGATAAAGCAGCTCAGCGACGACCCTTCGCCCGATGTTTACACGACTACTACAGTTCCGCACAAAACAACAGAGACAACAACTGTCTCTGCTCCCATACTATACGGCGACGCCAACTGTGACGGTAGGATAACTGCCTCAGACGCGGCAACTATACTTATGTATATCGGCAATAAGGACAAATACCCGCTGACTCCGCAGGGAAAAATCAATGCCGACTGCAATAATGTCGGGGACGGAATCACCGTGAACGATGCCCTTGCAATACAAAAGTATGACGCAAAAATCATAGACAGTCTGCCTGAGTTCACGTGAAAGCAATACAGGGCGGTAAACTATTAAAATGACAAAAACCAATAATGAAAAAAGATGCCTCCCGTATGGGAGGCATCTCGCTTATCATTTCTTTAATTGCTTATCCATGTACTCTTTCATGCCTTCGATCTGACCTGTTGTAGTTGATACATATGCATAATAAGAGAGAATATAGGAAGCATCCTTAGCGTCTATCTTGCCGTCGAAGTTGACATCTCCTGCCAGCTGCTGAGTATTAGTGAAGTCTCCTGTTCCGCCTGTAGACCTCTTTGAGTACTCAACGAGTACCAGCGATGCGTCCTTAGCGTCAACCTTGCCGTCGCTGTTCACATCTCCGAGCATATAGCCGTCGCTTGCTGTGACTGTGAGCTTTCCTGCCTTGAGGACAGCATCGAATTCAACTCCATCGTAGCCACTCTCAACAACATGGAATCTGTCGAGCTTCCACTCGTATGTTCCTGCCTTTGCGTTTGCGGGAACTTTAATATCGAACTTGGCAACGGGTTTGGAAGTATCAATTTCCTGAGGCTCGCCGGAATCGAGAGTATCGCAGTACCATGTGCCGTTGAGCTCGTTGTACTCGGGCTTTGTGGATACTGCCGAACATCTGAGGCTCGTCATTGTTGCTGTAGCACCCTTGATAGGAAGGTTTTCGTTGATGACCTGTGCTACGAACTGACCTGCCTTGCGGTTGTTGCCGTTTTCGCACATAATATTGACTGTAACAGTTTCGCCCGCTTTGACTTCTGCGTCCGCGGGAGTGATGATGAACTTGTCATCTATCTCGCTGTCGGAAGGAGCGGAGGATGAATTGTTGCTCTTGACAGTTAGCTTGCCTGTCTTGAGGACAGCGTCGAATTCAACTCCATCGTAGCCACTCTCAACAACGTGGAATCTGTCGAGTTTCCACTCGTATGTTCCTGCCTTTGCGTTTGCGGGAACTTTAATATCGAACTTGGCAACGGGCTTGGAAGTATCAATTTCCTGAGGCTCGCCCGAATCGAGGGTATCGCAGTACCATGTGCCGTTGAGCTCGTTGTACTCGGGCTTTGTGGATACTGCCGAACATCTGAGGCTCGACATTGTTGCTGTTGCGCCTGAGATAGGAAGGTTTTCGTTGATGACCTGTGCTACGAACTGACCTGCCTTGCGGTTGTTGCCGTTTTCGCACATGATGTTGATTGAAACAGTCTCGCCTGCAGTGACTTCTGCATCCGCGGGAGTGATGATGAACTTCTCATCGACCTCGCTGTCGGAATCGGCTGCCACTGCTGTAAAGTTGTCAAGGCAGAAGAGCTGGGTTGCAGGAAGCGACGCAAATAAAGATGCCATCGCCATTGTGGATGCGACTAATTTTTTGATTCTCATAGTTTACCTCCCGGAAAAAATAATATTATAGTTTGATTATACCATATGTACGTACATAAGTCAATCATAATATGTTATCTTCTTTGTGTATTCTTTTTTATCGCAAAGCAGACTATCGAATACAAGAAGAACTATACACATTATAGAACATTTCAAGCAAAAAATCAAGATGTTAAATGTTTTTTTGCGAACAATGCCTTTTGCGGCTTTTGCTCACAAAATATAGCAGCCTTGTTAATGATAATGCCCGTGGTGCATCATTTGCGGCAAAGAAGAATCATCTCCGAGATATGCTCTCCGACATTCTCGATAGTGCTGTGACTGCCGTGAACGGTTTTTACAGTATGCGACAGTTTAATGCAGTCCGAATAATTATCAGGCAGGACAGTATCGGCGTCGCTGCAAAGTATGTACGCTCGCTCGTTTTCATCAAAAGTTGACAGTCTGCTATACTGTTCAATGAAGTCCGCTGGTATGCCCGAAGCCGTGATGAGCTCCAGCTTATTCGGGTAATTGCAGGGATTTGTAAGTATACACGGACGCCTGAACTTTCGGCTTAGCTTGTCGGCATACCACCCTCCGAGACTTTGCCCTACGAATATATAATCATCGGTATCGACCATATCCGAGAGCATTTCGAGAAGTTTTTCGGGAGATGTTTCCCTGTAATCCAGTTTCGGTGAAATGATATCCTCCGCAGGGAACATCTCGCAAAGCGCCTTGTAATTCTTGTTGTCGGCTACTCCGAGGAAGCCGTGAAGATTCAATATTCTCATATCATCATTCCTTTAATTGGGCTCTTTTCCGATGAGCTGTATAATATCGGCGTCATCTGCTTCGGGGTAGAGTTCCTTAACTCTTCTGAATATCCTCAGCCATGAATCATGCGGAGATTCACCGTATGCCGCTGTTACTCTGTCATATCCCCACAAAGCCTCGGGCGGAAGAAGCAACGATACGGGCATACCGTACTCCGCACCTTTCTTATTCGTGCGCCTGTGGAAGTCAGCGGTAACAAGGTACATCTTCATCATCAGGTCGGTCGTGATACCCGGAAAATTCTTCTCGCCGCCCTTACCGAATCCCGCAAGCTTTTTCAGGTCAGTCGTGAGTATCTGTTTATCAGTCCACACGATATCTCCGTCGCTGTCGGTATCGGTGAGAACGTCCATTATCAGCTTCTCCCGACGGTTGACCTTGCTGTCTTCCCACGCAGAGTCAAAGTCATAGCCGTCGCGTCTGAAATTTGCGAAATAGGGCAGCCATTCAAGACTGATGAAGCCTGCTTTTTTATCGAAGAACTTGCCGTATGCGACCTCGTGACCCGCGGCGATTATCTCGCGCCACTCCCACGGGTCATGCTCTTTGTCTCCTGTCCACCAGAAATCCGCCGCAACGTGTTCTTCGACAGAAAAGCCTTTTACATCGCTGCTAAACAAAGGCAGAAATCCCATTTCGTTTATCATTTTCACCAGCTCTTTCGGACTGCGTATCCTGTGCTGGTCGTCACTGGAAAGTCCGAGAATTATCCATTCACCGTTTTCAATTAACATACTTCGCTCCTGAGTTTTTTCTTTATTATATCACAGGTCAGAGCATTTTACAATAGCGGGAATTGGTGTAAAGTTTTTCTCTTATTGTTGTTATTGTAGTTCCAGACGGTGCATTGCTTAATTGAGCGGACACGCCTGTAGTGTAAACAGTAACGCTACGATCAGGTCTGACAGGGCATTTATTTCTTGCTATACAACTTCGTTTTGTCTTAGTTCTCTCGTAAGCGTCAAGGGAGCTCTTTTCTGCGTATATTACGATCATATTATTTATCCTCCTGTTATCGTATTTTATTATCATACAGGCAATGCTGAAAATGGCGAAAAACCTTGACATTGCGAAGTGAATGTGATATAATCCTCGTGTAAATCTATTATTTTTTTACAAAAGGAGAATTGGAATGAAAAAGTGTATATTTGCTTTAGCTATGGCGGCAGTCATGCTGACAGGCTGCGGAAGCGCCGCCACAAGCACAACT
>JAGCHA010000043.1 GCA_017649325.1 Ruminococcus sp. | reverse complement strand
GTTGTCTATTTCGATGACAAGGCTGTCGTTTTAAAAGGCTCTGACAGCGATACTCCTCTCGACCTCACTATCAAGGAGGGTACTTCCTGTATCCCATGGTGGGGCATCGCAGAGGGCAACATCGGCGCTATCAATATTCCCGCCTCGCTTGAAGAGATAGGCGCATTCGTCCTTGACCACGAGCAGATAGCCGCGGTCAACATCGACCCCGCAAACAAGAACTACGCATCACTTGACGGCGTTATATTCAGCAAGGATATGAAGACCCTGAAATACTATCCGCAG
Organism: Ruminococcus sp.; assembly: GCA_017649325.1. Lineage (GTDB taxonomy): Bacteria > Bacillota > Clostridia > Oscillospirales > Ruminococcaceae > Ruminococcus. The sequence goes on along the minus strand of JAGCHA010000043.1, from coordinate 17,004 downwards.
TCCAAGACCGACAGCTCCTACACAGTCCACGACGGCACCGAGATCATCGCGGTAAGCGCATTCGCAGGCAATACCTACATCAAGCACGTTGAGATACCCGAATCCGTTGAGATAATCTACGGCACTATCTGGGGCGGCGCATTCGAGGGCTGCACCTCTCTCGAGGAGATAAAGGTTCCGAGCAAGGTCAAGGATATGGACTGGGGCGAGCTCACCGACTGCGACCTCAAGGTGCTCGACCTCCCCGAGACTATGGTATGCTATACAGGACACTACGCTCTCAACCAGTGGAGCCCCAATTCTGAGGTAAATAAGTGGGAGTGCGGCGGCTGCGGCGCTAAGGTAGAGCTGACTATTATCAGAAATGCCGAGTGCGAGATAAGTGGAGTAAAGGATACTATCATCGTCGGATATAAGGACTCTACAGCCGAGACCTACGCCAAGGAAAACAACCTCACGTTCGAGCTTCTCGACGACTACGACAAGGCGCAGGAGACGGCAACAACAACTACAACAACTACAACTACTACCACAACAACAACTACAACAGCACAGCCCACTACTACGACCACTTCATCGGCTGAACAGACTGCAACTACAACAACTACAACGGCTCAGCCTACGACGACAACTACCGCACAGCCTACAACCACAACGGCTCAGCCTACGACTACAACTATCGTACAGACTACAACTTCAACTACTACAACTACTACTCAGCCCGCAGTTACAACAACTACATCGGCAGCAACACAGCCTGTAACCACAACATCTGCTGCAGCTTCAACTACTGCAAAGCCTACGACTACCACAACTACAGCAACCACTCAGTCTGCTACAGCTTCGAATGCGACCACTACAGCTTCAGAAGCTACAACGACCACCACAACCCAGACCACTACGGCTTCGGCTTCCACATCAGAGCCCGTGACAACCACGGCAACGGATACAACTCCCGATGGACCGGATATGTCCGATTTCTACGGCAACTGGCTGGTATACGGAGCAGCGATAAAGGGCATCCCGCGAGATGTTACGTCAGATGAGATCTACCAGTTCGTTATCTCACCCAACAAAACAGGAAGAGCAGTATTGGAGAGCAAGTCGTTCGACTTCACATGGGTTCCCGCGGCAGACGGCAAAAAGCTGACGATCACCAAGCCCGACGGCAGCACTTTTGACCTCGCACATGACGGCACAGACCTTATATTCTACGTTTCTGAGGGCAAAGCCCTCTATCTCAGGAAGGGCGAAATACCCGTTGACCTCGGAGACCCGAACCACGACGGCAAGGTCGACGCAAACGATGCTTCGTTCGTGCTCGTTCAGTACGCAAAACTCTCGACAGGCGGTGAGGCGTTACTCACCGAAAACGAGAAATATGCTGCCGACGTCAACAAGGACGGCAAGATAGACGCCAAGGACGCTTCGATAGTGCTCGCGTACTATTCATACCTCTCAACAGGCGGAGATGAAGCATTCGACGTATACCTTGAAAAGCAGAAAAAGTAAGATTGAATAAATCGAGCCCGCATACGGAACAACACCGTATGCGGGCTTTTTTATGTGGAATTCTCCACGAACTTATAGTATTCATATAAGAGGCTTCGCAGTCCGAGGCGGCGTATTTCCTCGTATCTCACGTTATACCGCGCTTTCGTACGGCTGCCGCTGATGATGAAACGCACACAGTCCTGTGCATAGCGGTCTATCACTCGGAGGCTCACGTCTGTTGTTATCACGGAGAAAAACCACCTGCTCCACGTCAGCTCGCTGCTCTCAGAGCACTCGAACAGCTTCCTGTTGAATATGCGGATAAACGCCAGAGCAGCCTTTTCGCCGTCGAGCTCATTACGCTTCCTCCAGCGCAGCAAAGCCCTCGCCTTGCGTCTCATCTTGCCTTTCAGCTTCTTCACCGAGGCGGGCGCTATGTCGACTATGCCGTCCTTGTAAGAGAAACCGAGAAAAGTCCAGCCGTCCTGCGGGACGTTGAATGACTCCTTCGACGGATTCATCGTCAGACCGCGCTCTGCGGTGAAACTGCGGAGGATATCGGCATACTGCTGACACTTATCCATAGAGTCCGCAAACAGGATGATATCGTCGGAGTAGCGCCCATAGGGTATCCCCTGCTGCTCAAAAAAGCGGTCGAGCTCCATGAGGTAGAGGTTCGCGTAGAATGCAGAAAGCGGAGTCCCCGCCATGATACCTTTTTCCTCAGTTATAACGTCCCTGCCGTCGATGACATGCGGCTCCGAAAGCAATCCGCTGAGGAAAGTATAAAGCTCCCTGTCCCCTGCAGTGACCTCCTCCAGCACAGGCAGGAACTTCACCGGCGGTACAGAGTTGAAATAGTTGCTTATATCTGCCTTGTACGAGTACATCCCGTCTATGTTCGGAGTGCCCGTCAGCCGCCTTATTGCATCCTTTGCCGTCCTGTTCGGACGGAAGGAGTACAGTCCGCTGCTGAAAAGCCCGTCGTACTCCCTGAGCAGCAGGTAGGTCAGCAGCTTCAGCACCGTATTCTCCGCCTCTGGGTAGGTATAGACGATGCGCTTCTTTTGTGTATCAAGCTTGCTTATAACGGACTTTCTCGGCAGCGGGAAGGGCTCCCCTCGCCTTATTCTCTCGCATACGGGCAGATAGCCTTCCTCGTCGATGAAGCGGCGGAGCTCCCTGCAAAAGGCGGTACTTCCCGTTAGCGAGCATTTGTATCTGTAAAAGCTCTCCCAAGTATCACGCTGAGAGAGCCTGTCAAGTATAGTCATATCCAACTCCTTGAAGACAAAAAAAAACAGAAAGAGAAATCGTTAAATCCAGGAAAATTCCTGGAAGTACAAGACCGTACACGGTTCGGCTGCCTGCGAAGCCATAGCAGAGCCGTGCCTGATCCGCCGCAGGCGCAAAGCGTTCTCTTTCTGTTTTTATCATTTTTAGCCGCCCATCAGGGCAATACGGGTACGCTGTATGACGTACGCCTTTGTGTTCCACCAGCCGTGGTAATCGTAGTAGAATCGCAGATATGGTATCCCAGCAGCCTTGCAGTCCGAGCGCAGCTTATTCGCGGAGCTCTTCCGCGACAGCAGCTCGACAACAAGCGCCTTCCTCTCGCCCTCCCAGAAGACGAATACGGTAGTTCTGCCGTTGTGGGCTTCATAGTCCTCGATACGGTACATCGGGTAGGTGCTCCTGAAAACGTCGCTGAAATACTCCTTGTAGGTGCCGTTGTAGTTGTACTGATTCTCCTCGTCGGGCATCTCGGGTCCCCATGAGAAGCCGTAATCTTCTCCACAGTCTCTGCCGCTCGCATAGACCTCGGTGTCGAAGTCGGTCGTAGTCGTCTTGTCATACGTAGTCTCGGTCTCAGTCCCCTCACTCTCGTGAAGATTTACCGATTCCTGCTTGATGACGTTGGCAACATCGTTAATGAGCTCACTCAGCTCGGAGTTGCCGCCCAAAAGCTTTGAAAACAGTCCCATGGTGAAAGCCTCCTTTGCGCTCGAAGAATAGATTTTATCATTTATTAATCACTCTGCCGCAGCAGTCGTAGTCTGTGAGCCGTCCTTGGGAACGGTCTTGGTACAAAGCCACTCGCACCACTGAGTATAGTACATACCCATGGGGTGAACGCCGTCATTGGTGTAGCTCTGGTTGAAGTAGCCATACTCATCATCGTACAGCTCATTGATATCAATGTAGAACACTCTCTTGTTATCGGCGAGAGAGGCGATACCGCTGTTGAGGTCGTCGATAGAGGCGTTGGTGATAACACCGTTCTCCGCATACGACGAGACGTGAAGATTAGCCTGCACGTATATAACAGCATCGGGCTGATGAACCTTGAGCTTCTCAATAATCGCGCGGTAGGACGTTAGCACATACTCGTGGTCGTTGCCGACCTCATTTATGCCGAGCATAACATAGACCTTGCCGTACTGCTTAGCGTCTATAAACTGGTCAAAGGTCTTGCCGTTGACGGTGGTCTTGTTTATCTGGTCGGTCGCAAGTCCTTCCGTACAGAAGAAGTCCGAGCTCTTGAAGTCGCCGTACTCCTTGATACCGACGGTACGGGAGTCGCCGATGAAGAGCGCATCATCGAAGTAGGCGAGGTCGCTCTCGACGAAGATGTCGGGCTGAGCGGGAGTCGTCTCCGTTGCGTCGGGCTGAGCCGCAGCCGAATCAGTACCCGTACCTGCAGCAGGTGCAGAACCGTCAGCCTGGGTGACGGGCTCGCCCTCGGGAGTGGTTGTCTGCTCCTTATTCTTTGTGACAACAGGCGGCGAAGCCACAGCCGCTGGCTTTTCAACGAAAGCGCTTGTTTTCCATATCTTGACGAAAATGAAAGGCGAAGCGACAAAACACGTGAACAACAGAAGCAGCGTATAAGCGCACTGTTTGAATTTATTCATAATAACCGAAGTCTCCTTAGAAAGTGTAATACATGAACGGGTCTTTCATACCCATATACATACAGTATACGGAAGCCCAGAACACGACGAGCAGCAATATCACGCAGAAATAGGAATCTTTTATCTTTTTGTAGATCTTTTCCGGGATATTGGTCGAGAAAATAATGCCTGCGAGGAAATATTTCCAGTAGATGCCTAAATACTTTGCGAAATCTCCGCTGTTGACCGAATATGTTTTTACGGGGAAAATCGGAATAAGGCGTGAGAAGTAAATACCGAGCTGACTGAAATCGGTTATAGCGAACATCAGCCACGTCAGAGGAATCACAAGGAACATATACAGATGTCCGACGAGTTTGTATTTATTCAGAAAGTCGCCGATCACGAAGCGTTCGAGCATTATCAGCCCGAACAGCACCATACCCCAGATAATGAAGTTCCAGCTTGCGCCGTGCCAGACGCCCGTAAACAGCCACACCACGAAGAAGTTGCGGACTACGAGCGAGGTCCTGACGCGGTTTCCTCCGAGCGGTATGTACACATACTCCTTGAACCAGCTTCCGAGGGTCATATGCCATCTGCGCCAGAATTCGCCCATTGTCGTGGACATATACGGGTGATCAAAGTTCTTCGGGATATCGAAGCCCATAATGCGTCCGAGACCTATCGCCATATAGGAATAGCCGCAGAAATCGAAGTAAATCTGGAAAGTGTAGGCGATTATTCCGAGCCACGCAAGCTTGGTTGAAATGCTCTGATAGCCGATATCGCCCACTTTCTTCCACAAGGCGCCCATATGATTGGCGAGCAGCACCTTGTATCCGAGACCGATAGTGAAAGTCTTGAGTCCGTCCTCGACGCGCTTTATGCTGTGAGTTCTGTTCCTGAGCTGAGCCGCGACCGTTTCGTACTTGACGATAGGACCCGCAATGAGCTGCGGGAACATACTTATGTACGCGCCGTAGTTGATGATGTTGGTCTCCGCCTTAGCCTTGCGCCTGTAGACGTCGACGATGTACGACACATTCTGGAACGTGTAGAAACTTATTCCTATCGGTAGGATTATGTCTCTCACGGGGAGGTCGTTCTTCAGCAAAAGGTTTATGTTGTTGAAGGCAAACCCCGTATACTTGAAGAAAGCGAGCCACCAGAAGTTGAAGGCGATCCCGATTACGAGCCACATCTTGCCCGCTCGCCGGAAGTTCTCGATAAATTCGCCGATAATGAAGTTGAACAGTATCGTAAGCAGAAAAAGCACGATATAAATCGGCTTTTTTAGCACGCCCATGCTGTAGAAGAAGATACTGCCCGCGAAAAGGATTGCATTTTTATATTTCGTCGGGACAAGCCCGTAAACTATCATAAATGCAGGAAGGAATAAAAAAATAAACTCCAAACTGCTGAATACCATCTTACCACCCTTTAATTACCTGTTTTTTGTTCTACAAAGCGGCATTTGTAAATTTATTTTTCTTTTTCAACAGCCGCAAAATAAGGAACCTAACTGTCCCTGTATACTATTCTACACGGTATTTCCTTAAATGTCAATAAGCAAAATCAAATGTAGCAATTTGTCATAATCTGTAGAAAAAAGCAGCTCCGAATCAGTGCATTTTCTACAGATTGCATAATGAACAGGAGTTTTTCATAAAGTTTCTGTTCACATTTTCGCACGAACGTAATGACCAAAAATTGCGGCTCTCATTTGTACATTACTTCCAAAGTTTTCGCCGCAGTATTTACATTTCTGCAAAAAAATATTATAATAATGTATGGATAATCGGTAAATTAGGGGCTCTCTCCGAGTCTCGCACGAGGTCGCTCAGCCGCTCGTTCCTTTTTCGTTTGTGCTGTGCTCTGACCGCAATTTTCGGTGAGGTATAATCTATGATAAAGCATTTGTCAGGTGACTATGAGACCGTCGAATACGACAGTAAACGGTCGATACTTCTTTACGATAATGACGATAATGAGGCATATCCCGTCCACTGGCACAACGCCGTGGAGATACTTATGCCGCTGAAGAACTATTATACGGTGAAGGTCGGCGGAGTCGACTATACCATCAGGGAGAACGAGGTGCTCATAGTACCGCCCGGAGAACTGCACAGTATGCCCGCTATCCCGGGACGAAGGCTCATCTTCCAGTGCGACAACTCTGTCCTCGGGGACGTTTCTGCCCTCGAGCCCGTAATGCGCAGCCTTACAGGTCCCCTGCTGATAACGCCCGAATTCGACAAGGAGCTCCATGTCCTCGCGAAGAAGACAATGCTCGACATCTACGCGATGTACGGCACGAAGTCGGAACTTGCGGACGTAAGGATATACGCGATGCTGATACAGCTTCTCATCTCCGTGCGCGAGTATCACCTTGAGCAGAGCAAGAACTCGCTCTCGTGCGACGACGGCAAGATAGACGAGTATTCAGAGAAGTTCAGCACAGTCATGAAATACATCGATGCCAACTATATGTACGACATCTCCCTCGACCAGCTCGCCGACGTCGCGGGCTACAGCAAGTACCACTTCTCGCGTATCTTCAAGCAGTACAACTCCATGTCGTATTTGCAGTACATAAACGCACGCAGAACGCGCTCAGCGGAGAATCTGCTCCTCGACCCCGACATTCCTATAACGGAGGTCGCGATGCGCTCGGGCTTCAAGAGCCTGACCACCTTCAACCGCATCTTCAAGGAGATAAAGCACTGCACTCCGACTGACTTCAAGAAGCTCTACTCCAAGAACGAGGAGCACTGACACAGCTTTGCACAAATCTTAACTGCTCTGTATAAAGAGCCTGAAAAGGACGGTCATGCCGTCCTTTTTTATTGCGCGGTAATAATTTGTACGGACAGGAAAGTTTTTTTAAAAAAACTATGGTATTTTTTTTACAGGTGTGTTATAATAAATATGTATTTATTTTTTTATAAAAAATAGGAGTGTGTGCCATAATGGAATACAAACGGACAGAGCTCGGCGAGAGCATCGGCTTCACATCCATACCCGCTGAGCAGTTCAAGACCTGCTCTGTATACGTGAGGTTCGCGACCCGCCTCGAACCTGCGGAAGCAGCCGCACATTCCCTCGGGATAGGCGCGCTGTCAGCCTCGAACAGCAAACTTCGCTCGGTCGCCGAGCTCAACGAGCGGCTATCGTCTCTGTACGGTTCCGCCCTCGGGACATTCACCCGCAAGCGCGGCGATATACAGATACTTGGGCTGTCTGCCTCGTGGATATGCAACAGATACTCGCTCGACGATGAGGATATCGAGGGCGAGATGCTCAGTCTCGTGCGTGACTGCCTCTTCTCCCCGAACGTGCAGGGCGGCGAATTCGACGCCACACCGTTCAGGATTACGAAGAACGACCTGCTCGACCGCATCGACGCTGAAATGAACAACAAGCGCAGCTTCGCGCTCGCCCGCGCCGCCGAGACTGTCTTCAAAGGCGAACCCGCCGAGTGCTCGTGCTACGGAACGCGCATATCTGCCGAAGCCGTCACCGCCGCGGAAGCCTATGCCGCGTATCAGCGTGTACTAAGCACGGCTCAGGTCGAGATATACTACGTCGCACCAGCGGCTGACGACAGAGCCGCTGAGATGTTCCGCCGCGAATTTGCTGCGATAGGGCGTCACCCGCGCCAATGTACGTTCAGGGCAGTAAGCCCCGTCAAGTCAGAGCCCGCAAATGTCACAGAGAAAATGGATGTCCTCCAGTGCAAGACCGTGCTCACATTCAAGAGCGATTCGGACGATATATACGCCCTGCGCATACTGAGCGCCGTGCTCGGAGAAACACCCGTATCGAAGCTCTTCGTCAACGTCAGGGAGAAGCTCAGCCTGTGCTACTACTGCTCGTGCAGGTACATCAGCTCCAAGAACACGCTGACTGTTGACTCGGGCGTGGAAAAGGTCAACATCGAAGCCGCTGAGCAGGAGATACTCCATCAGCTCGACGAGGTCAAAAACGGCAATATAACCGATACAGAGCTTGAAAGCGCAATGCTCTCGATAGAGAACGCGCTCGCGGCGGTCGGAGATACGCCCTCATCGTACTCGTCATGGTACTTCGAGCGCTTCTGCGAGGGCATCAAGGTCGACCCGCAGCATCAGGCTGCCCGCTACCGTGAAGTCACGCGTGAGCGCGTGATCGAAGCCGCAAAGTCGCTGAAACTCGACACGCGCTACTATATGCTTTGCAGGGAGGATAACGAATAATGGAAAAGAATATCCTCACCAGCAAGGTCACAGGCGACAGCTGCATACACGTCAAGCACCCGAGCGGACTCAACATCTATATCTGCGAGATGAAGGGATTCAGCACCGTCGAAGCGCTCTTCGGCACGAAATACGGCTCGATAAACACTATGTTCAAGACCTCCGAGGACAATGAGTATACCACCGTCCCCGAGGGCATAGCCCACTTTCTCGAGCACAAGCTGTTCGAGAACGAAGACTGCGGAGTTTTCGAGCTCTACGCCAAGACCGGAGCATCGGGCAACGCCTTCACCTCCTTCGACAAGACCTGCTACCTCTTCGGCTGCTCGAAGAATTACACCGACAATCTGCGGATACTGCTTGATTTCGTGCAGAAGCCGTACTTCACAAAAGAAAATGTCGACAAAGAAATGGGTATCATCGGTCAGGAAATACAGATGACCAATGACAATCCCGAATGGCGCGTTTTCTTCAATATGCTCAAATGTATGTACCATGCCCACCCTGTCCGCATCGACATCGCGGGCACAAAGGAGAGCATAGCTCAGATAGATGCTCCCCTGCTCTACAAGTGCTACAACACCTTCTACGACCTCAATAATATGGTGCTGTCCATAGCGGGAAACATCAGCGCCGATGAAGTCCTCGCTGTCTGCGATGAAATGCTCAAGCCGTGTGAGGACAAGGAACTTGAAACAGTATTCCCCGATGAGCCCGACACCGTAGTTCAACCCGAGATACGCGAGAAGCAGCACATCGGCACGACTATATTCCACATCGGCTACAAGTGCAAGCCCTGCTCGGGCAAGGAGCGGCTGATAAAATCGCTCAAAGCGACGTTTGCAGCCGCTATACTGACAGATGCCTCCACTGATATGTATATCAGGCTCCTTGAGAGCGAGATCATCAACTCCACCTTCGGAGCCGAGGTGTTCTGCGGAGGCGGTTACTTCTCGGTGATATTCAGCGGAGAATCCGACGAGCCCGAAAAGGTGCGCGAGGCTCTGCTGAACGAGGTTGAGCGCATCTCACACGAGGGTGTGGATGAAAAGATATTCCAAAGGCTGAAACGCTCGACCTACGGCTTGCTCATACGCGAGCTGAACAACGTCGACGCTGTCGCCAATCTGATGATAAACAGCCATATGGACGACATTGCTCCATATGACGCAATAGACATCTTCCCAACCCTGACAGCGGAGGATATCAATGACTTTATAAAGAATGAGCTGCGGAGCGACAGAGTCGTTCTGTCAATAATAGAAAAGGACGGTGGTTCACCATGATCAACGCTGCAACAACCATTTTCGCACAAATGCTCGACCCGCACAGGATCGAATTCCCGAACCTCGGCTTCGGCGTCACAATTGACCCGACAGCCTTCACCGTTTTCGGACTCGATATCCAGTGGTACGGCATAATCATCACCCTCGGACTTATCCTCGCGATACTATATGTATTCCCGAGAATGAAGCGCTTCGGCATAGACTCCGACAGAGCCGTCGACGCTGTCATCGGCGGAGTGCTCGGCGGTATCGTGGGAGCGCGCCTGTACTACGTCGCGATGAAATGGGACGAGTACAACAAGGGCACATTCGGCGAGACCTTCAAAGCCGTGATAAACACCCGCAATGGCGGACTTGCTATCTACGGCGGCATCATCGGAGCTATCATAGTCGGCTTCATCATCTGTAAAATACGCAAGGTAAGGATACTCCCCATGCTCGACGTCACAGTGCTCGGACTTCTCATCGGTCAGGGCGTCGGACGCTGGGGCAACTTCGTGAATCAGGAGGCATTCGGCACCAATACCGACCTCTTCTGCGGCATGACAGGCGGAACTATCCAGCGTACAATAAACAACGCCGTACAGATAGGCGGCGAGATGTACAACAACGGCAACCCCGAGATGATGTGGGAAAAGGCAGTACACCCCTGCTTCCTCTACGAGTCGGTATGGTGCATACTCGGCTTTGTAATACTTGCTTTTCTCTCCAAGAGAAGGCGCTATGACGGTCAGATACTACTTATGTACATGGCATGGTACGGTTTTGAAAGATTCTTCGTTGAGGGTCTGCGCACAGACAGCCTCATGATAGGAAATATCCGCGTATCACAGGCTCTCTCCGCTATCATATTCATAGTAGCCGTTATACTCCAGATAATAATGTTCTTCCGCACCAGGCGCGACCCCGAGAGCTTCGTACTCTACGCTAATACCGAAGAGTCACGTATGCTCATTGAGGAATCCCGCCGCAAGGCAATGGGCATCAAGGGCGCTGACGCGATGATGGGCGGAAGCGACGAGATAGGTGACCTCTCCGACGATGAGGACGAGATAGGCATTCTTCCCGATGAAGACGACGATGACGAGATAGGCATCCTCCCCGACGAGGACGACGACGACGATTTCTTCGAGGAAGCCGAAAAGAAGCTCAGCGGCGCCAATGAAAAAGCCGAAGAAGCTGCCGAGGTTACCGAGGACAAGGCTGAGGAAGTCAAGGAAGCCGCCAAGGAAAAGGCGAAAAAGACAGCCGAAGCCGTAAAGGATAAAGCTGAGGAAGTCACCGAGGCTGCCGAGGATAAGGCTGAGGATATCAAGGAAGCTGCCGAGGAAAAGGCGAAAGAGGCAGTCGAAGCCGCAAAGGATAAAGCAGAGAAAGTCACCAAGGCTGTAAAGGACAAAGCGGAAAAAGTCAAGGACAAAGCCGAAGAAGCTGTAGAATCCGCAAAGGACACAGTTGAAGCCGTAAAGGACAAGGCTGAGGACACCGCTGAAAAAGCAGCCGACGAGGTTAAGGAAGCAGCCGATACCGCCGCAGACAAGACTAAGGAAGCCGCTGACGAGGCAACTGAAAAGTACGAGCAGCTCGCCGAAAAGCACGATGAACGCCTTTCGGGCGGCTCGGGCAAGGGCGGTCACAACAAGAAGAAAAAGCACAAGAAAAAATAAGGAGGACTTTTACATATGGCACAGATAATCGACGGAAAAGCAGTATCCGCAAGCGTAAAGGCTGAGGTCGCAGAGGAGACCGCAAGACTCAAGGAGACAAACGGCTTGAAGGTAGGACTCGCGGTAGTCATCGTAGGAAATGACCCTGCTTCACGCGTATATGTCAACAATAAGAAGAAGGCTTGCGAGGCAGTAGGCTTCCAGTCGTTCGAGTATGCGCTCGATGAAAACACCACACAGGAGCAGCTCCTCGACCTCGTGAACGTTCTCAACCGCGATGACCGCGTAAACGGCATACTTGTACAGCTCCCGCTGCCCAAGCACATCGACGAAAAGGCAGTCATCAACGCTATCTCGCCCGCCAAGGACGTTGACGCATTCCACCCCGAGAACGTAGGCAGGATAATGATAGGTGAGTATTCCTTCCTCCCCTGCACTCCCGCAGGCGTTATGCGCCTCATCGAGAGCACGGGCGTTGACATCACAGGCAAGCAGTGCGTAGTCATCGGCAGGAGCAATATCGTGGGCAAGCCGCAGGCAATGCTTCTTCTCCAGAAGAACGGCACGGTCACTATCTGCCACTCCAAGACCAAGAACCTCAAAGAGATATGCCTCGGAGCAGATATCCTCGTGGTCGCAATCGGACGCGCTAAGTTCGTGACAGGTGATATGATAAAGGAAGGCGCAGTCGTTATCGACGTCGGCATGGACAGAGACGAGAACGGCAAGCTCTGCGGAGACGTAGACTTCGAGTCTGCGGAGAAGAAAGCGGGCTATATCACCCCTGTTCCGGGAGGCGTAGGACCCATGACCATAGCGATGCTCATGAAAAATACGCTCACAGCCGCAAAACAGCAGGCAGGAATCGAATAAGATCCACAAAAAATAAGCGCTGAAGGCAATTGCCCTCAGCGCTGTTTTTTATCCTATCGGTGCAAGGAATTCCGTGAACGTCACATCATAGTCGTAATTTGTACCGTCAACCACGGGAGTCGTAGTATAGAAATGCTGCTCCTCTCCGAATTTGAGGAAGTATTCCTTCACTGCGTGCTCCGACCTTAATGCTTCGGTATCAGCTGAAACAAAGGTCACGCCCTCCTCGGTGACGTCTGTGATCCTTATGATAGCCGAATCACCGTTTCTGATGTATTTTTCGTTTCTGAGCCATTCTCCGTTATTTAACTCCACGTACCAGTCGCCCTTGCGGACGGTGTATGTCATGTCGAACTCTCCGTGTCCGAGGTCCTGTCCGGCAATTCCATAGCCGCCGTATGTAACGTGAACCGCCATAGTCGCGCGTGGTATACTGAGTTCTTCAATAAGCGCCTGTCTCATGAGGCAGAGATCGTAAACGTCAAGAACTCCGTCCTTGCAGTAATCCACTGCCGTCCAGTCCTCAATCTTCACGTCATCCGAGCCAAGCAGCCACTTCTGCATAAGCACCACATCTGCCACCGTGAGGAGCCTGTCGTAGTTGAGATCGCCCATGAACTGCGGCTCGTGTACATATTGACTCGCAGGCAGCAGAATCGTCGAATCGATATTGTAGAACTCGACAGTATCGTTCTGCCTGATGTTGTCGAAGCTGAACGGGAAATCGAGGTCTTTGAGCCTTATCGAATAGGTGATGTAGTCGTCATTGTCGCTTGTCAGTGACAAAGTAAGCGTATCAAGAGACGGTTCCAATCCGGTTTTCGTCTTTGTGCTGAGCACCCTGTAAGTGGTCTTGCCGTACTTATCGGCAATATTGCCTGTCTTGTTCAGGTTCTCGAGCGGCTCAAGATACTGACCGTCAACTGCACCTGTGGTTACCACTTCATCATCGGTCTCAAACATATCGCCGTACTGCACGTCCTCACCGAGCTCGCCGAGGTAAGTCAGCTGCTTCCTGCGGAACACGTTCGGCGCATCGTCGTCCACGGGGAAAAACTGCATGAACTCAGCACGGTTATCATTATCCCTGCCAAGGTAAACGAAGCAGCTGTTGAAAACTCCTGGTCGATAGTTCTTTTTCAGGTATACATCCACCACCTTATCCTCATCATTCTCGAGGGTAAAGGGTAGATCCCACTCTATATCAGTTATAGTATAATAGTAGTTATCATAGCTGTTCCACGAAAGCTCAAAATAGTAAAGCCATTCGGGACTTACAGGCACTTTGTCTCTTACCCGCGGATTGCTCTCGGTGACTGTCCAGGCGTCGAGCCCGACTCCAACGCCCTTTTCCAGCCCCTCTTCAGTTGCAGAGCAGAAATGCACCATTACGTCATCGGCGTTGAAGAGATTATCGGTAGCACTGTCGTAGACGTTTATAGTTACTGACGCATATCCCGTTACCTCCGGAGTATAATCCACAGCCGCATCTGCGGGCAGACCTGTCAGCATTCCTCCGAGCATAGCCGCAGAGGTCAGTGCAGTAGTTAAACGCGAGAAAATATTCTTCACAGTGTATTCCCTCCTGCTGTCTTAATCTCAGGTGCCTCACCTGTTTAGCAAATTATACCACAAACGCCATAGAATAGCAATATGAACAGCCTAAAAAGCGATTATATTACAGGGTAAAAAAAGCAGGCACTCATAAGAGTACCTGCCTTATATCAAAATGAAGAAACCAGGATGTTATTCCTTATTCGACATCTCGTCGAGAGTTACAGTGACCTTTTTCTCCTCTCCGTCTCTTGCGATAGTGAGCTCGACTTCGTCGCCGGCGCTATGCTTGTTCTTCTTGGCATTAAGCTCCTCAGTGCTTTTGACCTCATTGCCGTCGATAGCAGTAATGATATCACCCTTCTGCAAGCCCGCCTTATCAGCGGCGCTGTCCTCAGTTACAGCGATAACGTACACGCCAACAGGCATATCGTACATCTGCGAGATAGACTCCGTAACGTCCTGACAGCTTATACCGAGCTGAGGCTTACCTGTAACGTAGCCATACTCCATAATATCATCAACTATGTCCGAAACCTCATTTGACGGTATAGCAAAGCCGATACCCTCGATAGAAGCCTCGCTCGAGCCCCAGCTGCTCGACATCTTAGAGGAATTGATACCGATGACCTGACCGTACTTGTTGATGAGCGGGCCGCCCGAATTACCGCTGTTTATTGCGGCGTCGGTCTGGATAAGGGTCATAGCCTTGTCGTTAATGGTGATATCGCGGTCGAGGCCCGATATCATTCCGCCTGTAACTGTATCCTTGAGTTCAAATCCGAGCGGGTTGCCGATAGCGATAACGGACTCACCGAGACGGAGACTGTCACTGTCGCCGAATTCAGCGGCTGTGAGCCCCTTAGCATCTATCTTGAGGACAGCTATGTCGCAGTCTGTGTCGTAGCCGATTATTTCCGCGTCATAGCTTTTATCGTCGTTGAGGATAACGGATACACTCTCAGCCTTGCCGCCACCGTTCTCACTGTCGTAGATGACGTGCGCATTTGTGACGATGTAGCCGTCCTCAGTAATTACAACGCCTGTCCCCGTAGCAGTGGCAGTATATTCGGAAGGCTGGTTGTTACCACCGCCGAAGCCGAAGAAGAAGCCGCTGTTATTGGACATACCCGCTATTTTGAACTTGGACTCGATACCCACAACTGAAGGAAGGAGCTTGTCTACGATATCCTCTGTCTCCATGACTTTGCCGTTCTTATGCTCGCTGTTTATGAGCCCTACATTCTGCAGTATAAGGTCAGCTTCCTCAGCTACCTCGTCAGCCGACTTTTCCATCTGCTCGACAGCAGCAGACGCATTGCGGTTCTTCATGCCGGCTATCTCGCTGTAGATACCGATAGAGCCCGCAGACACAAGCGCCATTGACATAGCAAATGCAGTAATTTTTAAAGCAGTGTGTTTCTTAGGCTTTTTAGGATAGCCTCCGTCTGCCGCAAAACCTGTTCCGTTCTCGAAGTTGTTGTAATTATATTCATTCATACTGTTCACTTTCCTTTTCAGTTATTAGTCAGGGGCTTTTCCCTGACCTCTTGAGCTTATTATAAAGTCCGAGTGTGAAAAGAATTTGGAGCGTATGTTATTTTTTGCGAAAGATTAGGTGTAATTTTTTTCACTTTAACGTCAAGTTTGTGACATAATGTGATAGCTGTGTTAAACGGAACAGCATCATTCTTTCACAACGAAAAAACAGTCGGCGTAAACCGACTGTTTTTTCAGGGAAATTTGGGGATAATCAGAATGTGTGAATAGCGTTAGTTAAATGTGGCTCAGCAGCGAGTGTGGATCTGTCCACCCTTGAGCTCCTTGCCGTTTACAGCGTACATCTCGGAGATAGTAACTACCTGCCAGCCCTTAGCCTTAAGAACAGGGAGAAACTCTTCCATAGCGCTTGCTGTTGTGCTGTAGTTCTCGTGGCAGAGAACGATAGCATTTCTGAGGCTGCCGTCGTTCATAGCGCCCTGCAGCTTACTTACTATCTGATCCTTTGAAGCACCGTTCCAGTCGCCTGTATCGATAGCGCAGCTTATGAGCGGAACATCGTACAGAGTCTGCTGAACTGTAGCATTAGACTGGAGATAAGGCAGTCTCATGAGCTTTGAAGGCTCAGTGCCGATGATGCTCTTGAGCTTAGCATGAGTCTGGTCAAACTCGCTGCGAATCTCGTTTGCGGATTTCTGAGTCAGATAGGGGTGTGTCGTTGTATGGTTTGCGATCTCGTGACCGCTCTCGAAAGCGTACCTAACAGTGTCAGGACTTGTTATCCAGTTGCCGACATAGAAGAAAGTAGCATGGAAACCGTTCTTGTTAAGAGCATCGATTATTCTTCTCTCCTGTGTAGCATCTCTTGTACCGTCGTCGAAGCTGATAGCAACCATCGGCTTGCTGGGGTCAATCCATGAGATATCGCCCTGACCGTGGATCTCAGGCTCCTTTATCTCGCCGACTGTACCGCTGCCTGTTGTAACGGAGGACTTTGTGCCCTCAGCAGCAAGCTGAACGTCGTCAACGTAGAAGTCGAAAGTACCCTCGGAAGACTCGATATAGAATACGAGGTCTGTAGCACCTGCGGGAATAGTGTAAGAAGTATTCTCAAGCTTTGTCCAAGTCTTTGCGTCAACAGTAGCCTGAGCGATGTTGTCGTAGCTTGTAGTGCCGGAAGCGTCCTTGTACTGAAGCTGGAGCTTCATTTCCTGAGCTGAACTTGTGGGCTGCATTACTGCTGCAGAGAAGCTGTATGTCTCACCGGACTTGAAATCGCTTCCAAGTGTGTAGCCAAGACCGTTCCACTCCTTAGTTCTGCCCGAGACCTTAACAGACTTGTTGCCCGAATAGTAGTGGTTGCTCTCAGCAGAGAGAGTAGCGTCGCCTCTTGCCTCCCAGCTGCCTGCACCGTTATCGAATGAATCGGTAACAGCCTTTATAGCGGGAGCAGTAGTTGTTTTTGTGGTGGTTGTAGTTGTAGTTGTAGTTGTAGTAG
>JAGCHA010000042.1 GCA_017649325.1 Ruminococcus sp. | reverse complement strand
TGTGGTATCCTTTATCAGAACAGTATGTGCATCGGTGGCTTTTACGCCAAGTTCATTCAGATAATACGCCATAGCTCTGCGTCCGTCGGGATATTCATAGCCATAGAAAGTCGATGTATTCTTGTAATCGTAAATATCGGCAGCGAATTCAAGAGAGCCGTCATCGTGGAGCTTGCCTGAGTATCTTGAGCCCACACAGAATTCAGATGTACCATCAACTCCATAAATATGAGAACAACAAAAGCACCTGCCGAAGCAAGTGCTTAGTGTATATTCAGTTGATGAACTAAATCAGAGTTTAATTCTTCAATTAACAAGGATAAGTTTCTTTCAGATATTCGATCAGCATTTCCGGAATGTACTGATAGTGATGGGATTCATACAGCTTGTAGGTCAGTTCTGCATTATGTGACTCGAGACGCTCTTTCAGCTTTGCAACACCTTCAAGTGTTGTATCATCTCCCTCACGATAATTGTCTGCATAATCGGGATCTTCCTGCGAACCTGCACAGAGGAATACGGTCTTGTCCAGCTTTTCGTTTCTGTCAAAATAGTCGTAATCATTCATATATATGTCATTGCTGATGCCTTCATATTCATTATAATGCTTCAGCCCCCACAGTGCAGGGCTGCCGATGATATAGTGACCGAACGGCTGATTCTCGTATTTGTCTGAATTGAAAAGTGCATTGTGCGTGAACACACCGCCATCCGAATGACCGTACAGCGTTGAATTTCCGCAGTCGATATTATAATTCTCGCACAGATACGGCATAAGGTTGTCAGTGATAAAATTCAGGAGCAGTTCACGGTTGATCACCAGATCACAATAGCGCATTTCCCCGTCGGGATCGGTGACATCATAGCTGTAATAAAGGCTGACAAGTATCACCGGTGCAGCTTCGCCGTTCTCCATGCATTTTCTCAGCTCGGGACAGTTGCCGAAGCGCCATATACCGTCCGTCAGGAAGAATACGGGATAGGTCTTGTCCTTGTCGTAATCAGGCGGGAGCGTTACGTGTACAGTGAATTCTTTGCCCATTTCTTCATCGTATATTCGTATCTCGTCAACGGAATCCTTTATCGCTTCAACGGCTTCACGGTCGTATTCCCAATCGTTTCTGTAATTATTGAAGACATTATAGAAGTTTTTCGATTCATCGCTCCTGTCAACGGAACCCTCGGGAAGTGTCTCATAATCACCGCTTTTCAGTGCATCATATGCTATCTGCAAGTACATGATCTCTGTATCGACCAGCTCTTCGGAATAACCCCATTCAGTGTCTATGTCACGGACATATTCAAGATATTCCTCAAATGAACTGAATGTCGGTCTGGCCTCTTTCTGCTCACCGTTCTCATCGTACTCCGTTGTGATAAACCAGTATGAACCGCCGTCGTAAAAATCATATTCCGCAGGAATCAACCAGGGCAGGATATACCCGTCTACAAGAACAGTTGACGGAAAAAGATCTTCACTGCCTTTTTCTTCTCTCTTTTGCAGTTTACGCAGTTCATGATCATATTCTTCATCGGTAAACATATCACGATTATCGTCCAGATATTTACGGGTCGTCTCCGTGTCGCCTTTTATAAACTCGATGCTTACCTTGTGCTCAGTGTTCGGATCAGCATTTGGTTTTTCAAATTCGTCCAGCAGGGTCAGCTCATGCTTGTTTACAAATTGAAGCTCGTTTTCCGTCATTTTGTTTGTGAGCTTTGTGGGCGATAATAGCTGTGTTTGTCTTGGTTCAGCTGTGCAGTTTTCAGTCTGTGCCGTGGTGAGACTGCTTTCCGTCTGCGAGGAGCTTTCCTGCTTGCCTGCGCAGGCAGTCATGGATAAAGTCATTGCAAGGAGCAAAAGAAGTGTGACTGTTTTTTTCATTATTATATTTCCTTCTGCATTTAATACCGATTTAACAAAGGAAGCCCGATGTTTCCTTCACGCCAGAATTATAGCACAGCAGGGCGAAAAAGTCAATCAGAACGCATCAAAGTCCGCCTGTCCAGCAACCTCATCTAGAATCGGATATAAATATTATATCTCTATATCGCAGAAAACAGTGAAAGACAAGTATCCCAAATAATAATTTTATTGACAAACAGCCCGTCTTCCCATAACGGGGGGCAATCCTTTTTCGGCTGTTTTTCGTTTATTTCTTATATTGAGCTCTTAGTTCATAATAATTATATTTATACCAAAATTCAAAATATCAGCAGTTCTTAATAAGTAGCCTTGTTATCGAACGAGAAGTGGCACTTTTTGTCCGGTGACCTGCACCGACTTCTTTTCAGCATCGGGATATACCGGCACCCTGACTGCCTGACGCTCAGAATTGTCAGTATACGTATTATTATCGCAACCTTTCGCTGTTTCTACTTCATATCCGCATCATTCAGCCTCTCACCTCACGGATGAGGACGTCAGGTCAACGCAAAGATTCCTCGATAAGTTTCTTGTTTCCTATGTTCATAGCACCAAATGTCTCGATGCAGCATATGAGCTTGCTGCATTTTTTCATTATCGCCATTGCACGGGCTAAACTTTCATCGCTTATTGGTTCAAAGGCTTTTTCTGTTATCAGCTCTGCGGCGAGGCTCTTTGCTACCGGGTATTCGATGTCATTCTCATGCAGGACTCCTGCTGCAAAGGGTATCCCCTGCCGCTGAAGCCTTCGGTATGTCGTGATACCGCTGCCACCGCCTCCAATCACGAAGACCTGCGGCTGTCCGCTGACCTTCTGTGCCTCAGCTACGCCGAAAAGTGGCTGAAAGGTACCATGAGTTATACCGTAAAGCCGGCTGATATAGTCTCCGCTGAATATCTCCTCGGGAATACCGAGCCTATCCGGCTTATTATCCTTTATGCAGAGTATCTTATCAGAGAAGCGCTGTGCAAGGTCGAGCTCGTGAAGCGTCTGAACTACGGCAATATCCCGTGTCTTTACCAGCTCCCTGAGCAGGCTCAGCAGCCGCAGCTTATTATTTATATCAAGGAAAGAGGTCGGCTCGTCGAGAATGAGCACCTTCGGCTGCTGAGCGATAGCTCTCGCAAGCATCACCGTCTGACGCTGACCATCGCTGATACAGCTGATGTCAGTATCACGGAGTGCCGTTATGCCTGTAAGCTCCATAGCCTCGCTCACTATCCTTCTGTCGTCGGACGAAAGCAGACCGAGTCTTCCGGTATACGGGTAACGTCCGGCAGATACCATGTCCTCGCAGGTCATTCTATCCGGAGCCGTTTTGCCGGTGAAGCACACCGCCATTGTCCTTGCGATGTCATTCAGGCTCATCCGGCTGATATCTCTGCTATTGACGGTCATACTTCCGGAAATGGCAGGAAGCTGTGCTGAGATACTCTTCAGTATCGTAGTCTTCCCTGCGCCATTCGGACCGATTATGGTCAGAATCTCTCCCGGGCAGACATCAATATCAAGCCCTTCGACTACGACTCTTTTTCCATAGCCGACCGACAAGCCCGATGCAGTTATAACAGAGCCTTCCATTCAGGTCCCCCTTTTCTGTGTATGGCGGCTGAGCATCGCAGCGACAACTACGGGTGCACCGAAAACAGCTGTGATAGTGCTGATACTCAGCTCGACCGGAGCAAAAAGCGTCCGCGCTATAAGGTCGCAGGCAAGACAGAATAACGCACCGCCTATAAACGAAGCCGGTATCACGATGATGGGCTTCGCTGTGCCGAAAAGCGTCTTTATCAAGTGCGGAACAGCAACTCCGACAAACGATACCGGACCTGCAAAAGCTGTAACACAGGCGGAAAGAACGCTTGAAAGAAGGATAATCGCCAGCTTCAGCAGCTTTATATCCACGCCTAGATTCTGAGCATAGCTCTCGCCAAGCTGATACGCTCCCATTGGCTTTGAAAGAAAAAATGAAGCAGTCAGAGCGAGGAAAACAGTTACGGCAATGACAGGGATATTGTCCCTGTTGATACCGGAAAAGCTGCCCATTGACCAGTTGTGGAGGTTTACGATGTTTGCATCATCAGCGAAAGTAACTGCGAGCTCAGTCACGGCGGAGCAGATGTAGCCTATCATCACGCCTGCGATTATAAGCTGTGACATATTCCTGACTTTACCCGAGATGAGGAGTATCATTCCCATTGACAGAAGTGAGCCGATGAAGGCTGCTCCTATCATCTCCGCTGAGCTCAGAAGTATATGGTGCTGCATTGTGAGCATCATAGCAAGCGCGACCGAGAGCTTCGCTCCCGATGATATACCCAATACATAAGGTCCGGCTATCGGATTGCTGAAAAAGGTCTGAAGAAGGAATCCCGAAACCGAAAGTGCTCCTCCGAGAAGAGCAGCGGCTATCGCTCGCGGCAGACGTATGTCGGCAACTATGGTATGTGCCGCAGTGTCAGAATCGTCTGTCAAAGCACGCAGAACATCGCGCAAAGAGATGTCTGTTGTTCCGCCTGCTATCTCAAGCAGGAAGAATACAGCTGTAAGAATCAAAAGAGCCGCAAAGCAGCACGTCAGGCGAATCGCCCTTTTTTTGTTCATAGATGTACCTCATTTGAGCCTGTGGAGAAATGTGAGTTTCTCTTCATCAGCAGTTCCGCTGAAAACTGCATTCAGGTCGCATATCATATCAGCCGCACCTGTGGTCTGCTGGAACATATTCTGTCCGGCACACCATACATCGCCGTTCTTTACAGCCTTGAAATCAGCCAGAACACTGCATTTTTCAACGAGCTGATCTATGGTTTCGAGCTCGCCGTCGATCGTACTGTTATAAATAAGAATATCAGCATCACGCGCAGTATCACAGAATGTTTCTATCTGGATATTCATTGTCGAAAGTGCATTGTCGTCGACATTCAGTTCATCTGCGGTGAAGATGTAACGTCCTCCGGCGAGCTCTATCATTTTTGAAACATAATCGCCCGGCTTGCGTATGCTTGCATAACCGTTGGAGGTGATATAGAAAAATGCGGCTGTTTTGCGCTCGCCGGAAGGGATATCCGTCCCCGGGAGCTCATCAAACACCTTCGTCTTTTCATTGTAAAGCTCCGACGCCGAGTCAGCGTCACCAAGCAGCAGCCCATAGAGCTTGATCCACTCCATTCTCCCGAGCGGATGCGTTTCATAGCTCGAACGCTCTACGATAACAGGGATACCGAGCGCTTCAAGCTGCTCCTTTACTTTCGGGGAGTGGTATATCATTGTAGATTCGACAGCAAGGCTGCACTTTTTGGAAATGAGAGTCTCGTAATCTGGCGAGCTGTACTTCCCGATGTATTCTGTCTTCCCCGAGCTGACAGCGCTTCGGATAGCAGGAAGGCTCCAGCTTTCGGCAGATGTCGAAGTCATAGTTACTGCATCAAGTCCGCCGGCAGCATCGAAAAGGTCCATTGCCGAGCTTGCGGCAACGTAGATATTGGTCAGCGGCTGCTGTATTACTGTCATTCCGTCTGTATTCTCAGGCACAGCAGCGCCCTCAGGAACAACAATGAAGCGGTCATCGCCGATAGTTACTACAGAACAACCGTCATCACGGTAATCAACTCTGAACTGCTCAGCGTATTCCAGTTCCATACTTCCGGCTGTATCACCGGCGGCAGGAGCCGCCTCTTCCGAGCAGCCGGCAGAAAAAACCAGAGCTGTGACCGCAAGGAATGATATGATCCGCTCCTTCACTTTATCGTTGCTGAATCAAAATACAGCGTGTAGTCTATCATATGCGGCTCACTCATAGCGGTAGTTTCAGCCTGTACGGGCATTCTGTAATCGAAGCCGGAAACAGGTATCTCAAAAACAGAATGTCCGTCGATTATTTCGGGAGTGTATTCCAGATAGTTCACTACCATTTTATCATACTTGTCGCTGCTCCATATTATTTTTGCAGTTGCCTTGCCATTTTTTACGGTAAGTACGGCTGGAGATTCGATAGAAGCCTTTCCCGAGCCGCCCTCCATTTTTACATCAACAGTATACACGCCGTCTGCAAGTTTCAGTGACTCGGCAGTTGCGTATCTCTGCTCCTTGAAAGCTGTATCGGGGAGTGAATCTGCACGGAATACGAGTGTGCGTCCGTACCATTCCTGCTTCTTTGCGCTTAGAGCGGCACACTGTATCTCCTTGTCGAGAGCCTCGACAGGTACTGTGAATACGGACTGTCCGCTTGCATTTTCGGTATAGGTGATACGTGCAGACTCATCGGCAGAATCCGCCTCGTCTTCAGTACCCATAAACAGCGCGTCGTAGGACTTGCTGTCGATGATGATATCGGCGGTCATGCCATCCTCGCCGACATGGAGTATGCAGTCAGCTATCTTGAACATTGATGAACTCGAATCTACCGAAATGTAGTAGTTACCTATGTTCAGTGCGTCCGCACTTACCGCAGTCATGCCTTCGTAGCCGACCTCGTTCTGAGGAGCTGTGGCGTGCTCGGTGGTGACTTCGGAAGCAGATTCTGTGGTCGGTTCGCTCGATGCTTCTGTATTTGAAGCTGTGGTGGTTGACTGTGTTGCAGGCTGCTCGGATGATGTGCTCTCTGTTCCGCAGGAAACGAGTGCAAGTGCTGTGAGGAGCGATATTGTTATGATAGTCTTCTTCATATTTTCTCCTGTATAAAACTTGCGGGCGAACACTGTTCGCCCCTACATGGATAAAATAGCCGTTTTGTAGGGGCGCACATCGTGCGCCCGCTGATATTCTGTTTACTTGATGGAATCTATTGCCTTCTGTGCGTGCTCTACGTATATCTTTCTTATCTCTTCGTTCTCGCCGAGACCTCTGAGCAGGCACTCTACTTCAAAGCCCTCAGCCTCGAATGCTGACTTCCATGAGTCCTCTTCGTCGCCAGCCATATCGTTGTTGGCGTGGTCGCCTGCAACTACCATGAGAGGCTCGAGAACTACCTTTTCGTATCCGCCTGCCTTTACCTTTTCGAGAACATCGTCTAAGGAAGGTGAGGCTTCAACTGTACCTACGTAATAGTTAGCGTGTCCGTCAGCTGTGAGCAGCTCCTGCATCTTTGCATAAACTCCGTTGGAAGTGTGCTCGGTTCCGTGTCCCATGAAGCAGATAGCTGTCTTGCCGTCGTCATAATCTTTTGTCCAGTCAACGATAGCGTTCTCAACACGCTTGAAGTCGTCGTCGCTCGTGAGGAGAGGCTCGCCGATAACTACTTTGTCGAAGGCATCGGAATAGCTTGCTATCTTGGCGCTGAGCTCGTCGTATTCGATACCGTTCATGAGGTGAGTCGGCTGAACTACGAGGTTCTTTACGCCGTTGTCAACAGCTCTTGTGAGCGCTTCGTTGATGTCGTCGATATGGATACCGTCACGGCGCTCAACATGGTCGATGATGATGTTTGCTGTGAATCCGCGGCGGACTGAGTAGTCGGGGAAAGCTTCCTCGAGCGAGTTCTCGATAGCTCCGATAGTGAGTCGGCGGCTGTCGTTGAAGCTCGTGCCGAAGCTGAGCACGAGAAGCTCGTTGTCGCCGATATTGTCCTGATTGCGGATGTTGTCGAGAGAAGCGTCTCCTGTATTGTAGTTCTCCTCGTCCTCTTCTTCCTCAGCCTCAGTAGCTGCCTCTGTTGAAGCGGATTCGGTCGTGATAACTTCGAGAGATGTGGTCGTGGGAGCTGTTGTTGCTTCAGATGAGCTCTCCGAAGAGCTGTCACCGCAAGAAGTAAAAGCAGCAGTGATGCAGCTGAGTCCAATAATGAAAGCGATTGTTTTTTTCATGATGATCTTCCTTTCTGAGAAAGGCTTGACCGCATAACAAAAAAACCTCTGCACAGGCAGAAGGCATTGCAAACAGACTCGTTGAAGAGTCTGTGGAACAGTACGATCAATACCTCGTGACCTTGACCTTTTGGTCGTGTACCAACAAAACGGCAGGTTTCCTGACTTATGCATCATCGCGGCATACAGCCTTCCCGAGAACTCAGTGACTATATTTGCACACCGCTCCGCAATTACAGTGACGAGATCGTGCAGGACCTTCACCTGCTTCCCTTTTACCCTCCTGCAACAGATAGTCTGTCGGAGGCACCGTTTGCTATTATTTGATTGTTGTTCATGAACGATACTTATTATATCAGAACAATTAAAAAAATGCAAGTATTCGGCAAAAATTATACGTTAACGACAATTATCTTTCACTTTTTATACCCTTTTTGTTCGTCAAGCATATAAAGCAGTGCATTACATATAGCCGCCGCGACGTTACTGCCGCCCTTGCGTCCGCGGGCGACTATGCATGGGATTCCCGACGCGATGAGCAGCTCCTTAGACTGCACGACATTCACAAATCCGACAGGTGCTCCGATGACGAATTCGGGAATGAAATCTCCCGCGGAGATGTGCTCGCATAGCCTTACAAGTGCAGTCGGAGCATTGCCGACCGCGTATATGACAGGTCTGCCGAGAGCAGCGGCTTTGTCCACCGAAGCTGTTGCCCGTGTTGTGCCGTTCTGCTTGGCAGTTTCTGCGACATCTGCGTCTGCCATGAAACACATACACTCGCACCCGTGCCGTGAAAGTGCAGCTTTGTTTATACCTGCTTTTGCCATATTCGTATCAGTTACGATGATGGCTCCGCTGTCAAGAACTTCAAGTGCCTTGTCAACAATATTCTTCGAAAAATAAAGGTTTTTTGCGTAGTCAAAATCTGCGGTCGTGTGTATCGCACGAATAACTACAGGCTTGATCTCTTCGGGCACTTCGGCTTCGAGCTCGCTCTCGATGATCTCAAAGCTTCGTTTTTCGATGTCCTTCGGAAGTACATATTCTAAATTCATACACCCTCCTCGATGATACGGTATATAAGCTCCATATCAATAGCTTTTCTCACGTTCTCGGCAAGCAGGTCAAGCTGTGCATTTCTGTATTCCCGCCTGTCAACGCTCCTGCCGCCGTATGTCAGACCGCGGCGATGATATAGCGCTCTCACAAGCCTTCCCGAGACATCAGCGCTGTCAAAAATGCCGTGTACATAACATCCGGCTGCGTTCCCGTTATAAGAGCCTCCGCGGTCGGTCAGAACAGCTCCGGCATTTTCAGTCTCTCCCATATGCACCTCATACCCGTAGAAGCCTGCACCGGATAGGCACGAAAAA
The DNA here is from genome assembly GCA_017649325.1 of Ruminococcus sp. Taxonomy (GTDB): domain Bacteria; phylum Bacillota; class Clostridia; order Oscillospirales; family Ruminococcaceae; genus Ruminococcus. The sequence continues at coordinate 13,861 of JAGCHA010000042.1, read as the reverse complement.
AAACCTTCGATATCGCCGAATCTGCCTGTGACCTGCGTCTGCGTCTTTTCACTTCCGAAAACCGTGGTGCAGTCCATCAGACCAAGACCGCCGATGCTTCCGCCGCACTCGCTCCCGAGAGGGTCGGATATGGTCCTTCCCATTATCTGATAGCCTCCGCAGATACCAAATATCGGGACACCCCTGCTGAAACAAAGCTTTATGTCATCAGCAAGTCCGCTTTCACTGAGCCACTTCATATCACTGACAGTGCTTTTGGTGCCGGGAATAATTATCATATCCGGCGTTCCGAGCTCAACTGCTCTTGAAACGTATCGGACTGAAACTCCGTCATACTGGCTGAAAACGTCAAGGTCGGTGAAATTGGATATTTTCGGCAGACGTATCACAGCAATGTCTATCACTCCGCCTCTGATGCGGGCTGTCAGCTTTTCGGACAGGCTGTCCTCGTCCTCGATGTCGCAGTTTATGAACGGAACTACTCCTGCCACCTTTTTGTGTGAGCGCTCCTCGAGAATGTCGATACCGTCGCGGAAGAGTGAAATGTCGCCGCGGAATTTGTTCACAACAAGTCCCCTGACCATATCGCGCTCGCTTTTCTCGAGCAGCTCAAGAGTACCGATGAGCTGTGCAAAAACGCCGCCCCTGTCGATGTCTCCGACGAGCAGTACAGGTGATCCCACCAGCTCCGCAAGCCCCATATTCACAATGTCGTCCTTTTTCAGATTGAGCTCCACAGGACTTCCGGCACCCTCGATAACGATAATATCGTGCTGAGCCGTAAGCGTATCATAGGCTTTTATTATATCAGGCACAAGCTCCCTTTTGCAGCGGAAATACTCCGAAGCCTTCATATTTCCGCGCACCTGACCGTTTACTATGACCTGCGAGCCAACGTCTGTGGTCGGCTTCAATAAGATCGGATTCATAAGAGCTGACGGCTCAAGTCCGGCAGCCTCAGCCTGTAATGCCTGTGCTCTGCCTATCTCCATACCGTCGGGAGTAATGAATGAATTCAGCGCCATATTCTGCGATTTAAAGGGAGCGACTGAAAATCCGTCCTGTCTGAGTATCCTGCAAAGTGCCGCAGTGAGATAACTCTTTCCGACGTTTGACATCGTTCCCTGAAGCATTATGCTTTTAGCCATTCAAGCACCTCCTTAGTGCGTTCAGAAACGCGGTATTTTCTTCGTGAGTCCGCACTGCGATACGGTAATATCCCTCTGAGAGCCCGTCAAAATTGCAGCAATCACGGATGAGTATTCCCATTGAGAGCATTTTTTCGCACAGCTCCGGGATGCTTCTGAAAAGAAGGAAGTTCACCGAAGAATCGAAAACTCTGACGCCCATATCTCTCATCTCTGAGATAAGGAAACTCCGCTCCCGAGCGATGTATCCTGCTGTTCTGCGGACGTAGTCATCCTCACCGAGGGCAGCGATACCAGCCGTCTGTGCGAGAGACGAAACGCTCCAGAACTGACCGCTCTGCCCTATTCTCTCCGCCGTGCTATCGCTTCCGAAAACAGCGTATCCAAGCCTTATCCCGGGCATGGCATAGAGCTTTGTAAATGCCCTGAGTATCACACAGCTATCGTTCAGATACCTCATCAGACTAAGCTCCTCACTGTTCTCAGCAAAGCCGAGAAAGCATTCATCGCACACGAGAATTATCCCGTTTTCAAGGCATTTCCGTGCCATAGCTTCAAGCACATCAGCTGAAACAGTTCTTCCGGTCGGATTATTCGGGCTGCATATGAAACAGATGTCAATGTCTGGCGTAAGCCTCGGAAGTATGCTTTCTGACAGCTCAAATCCGCTGTCCTCAGTGAGATAATGCACGTCAGCTGTGCAGCCTGCCTCAGCGAGTGCTCGGCTGTATTCGCTGAATGAAGGAGCTGTAACGAGAGCATTCTCAGGTATGAAAGCGTGAACTATGCGATATATGATATCGTCTGCTCCGTTTCCGCAGACTATTTTTTCCGGAGCGATACCCTCATACTCAGCGAGTCTTTCACGCAGAGCGGTGCAGTTCGGGTCGGGATACTTTTCAATGCCGTGAGCACCCTCTGCAACTGCTTTTTTCACACTATCAGGCACACCGAGAGGGTTGATATTTGCCGAAAAGTCGAGAATATCACGGTATCCGTAAATGTTTCCGCCGTGCTGCTGTATCATAAAAATCCTCCAAAAATCGCACACCTTGCGGCGGCAGAAATTATAAGCATCAGCACCGACACTCCGTACATCAGGCGGTTCGCGCGGCGTATGTCAGCCGGATCGACAGGTCTGTCATTGTCACCGATATACGGCTTTTTGTGGAGCTTTCCGAAGTACCACGCATCGCCTGCGAGCCGAAGGTGCAACGCACCGGCACAGGCAGACTCGGTCTGCGCGGAGTTTGGACTTGCGTGATTTCTCCTGTCTCGCTTCCAGATGCGGAATGCATTTCTGCCGTCAAGTCCGAGAACAGGCGCTATGGCTACCATAAGAAGCGCTGTCAGCCTTGATGGGATATAGTTGAGCACATCGTCGAGCTTAGCCGCAAATCGCCCGATATCGGCGTATTTTTCGTCTGTATATCCTATCATCGAATCCATTGTATTCACCGATTTGTAGAAGAATCCGCCGACTGCTCCGCCAAGCCCCATATAAAAAAGCGGAGCAGTAACGCCGTCGGAGGTATTCTCCGCGACCGTTTCAACCGCCGCACGTATTATCCCGTCCCTGTCGAGGAACGCTGTATCACGTCCGACTATCATCGAAACAGCCTTTCTCGCTGACTCGGTATCGCCTCTTTCCGCTGCCTTGCAGACCTTCATGCTCTCATTGCAGAGACACCGTGCAGCGAGCATATAGCAGCAAAGCACAGTCTCAGCGGCAATTCCGAGCAGAACGTGTATGCTGTAACAGAGAATCAGGAGTCCGAGCGGAGCTGCTGTTGAAAGTACGACAACGGTCATCGCAAGTATGGCTCCGCCTTTCCGCAGATCAGAAAAGTTCTTCCGCACTGATTTTTCAAGTGCGCTGATCAGTCTGCCTATGAGTTTTATCGGGTGTGGAAAACTGTACGGATCACCGATGATGCAGTCGAGCAGGAATCCAAGTATCAAGGGGAGTGCAGGCAAAAAATGTTTCATATTCTCTCCGTTATGTGAAGCTCTGAGCCGTTCCATTCGCAGATATATCCGCGACCGTTTTCGCAGTTCCAGTCATAGTAGCTACTGCGCGGAACAGCGTATTTTTCTAGTATCGACATTATCGTTCCGCCGTGAACGACAAGACAAACAGAGCGTGATGTGCTGTATTTTTCAGCGATAAGATCAAAGGCGCTTATACATCTTTCTCTGAATGATTGTTGGCTTTCTCCACCCGGAAAAGACATATTTCCATCGCTGTCTATCCATTTCTGATAATCGCTGTTTCCTGACAGCTCGATGTAGTTTTTTCCCTCAAATCCGCCGAAATCACACTCGCGCAGATCATCAAATGTGACGATTCTCTGATTCGGGAAAAGCAGCTGCGCAGTCTGTATGCAGCGAAGCATAGGGCTGCACACAAGCACCTCGCACTTTGGGTAGTCCCTGCGGGAGAGAGAGTTGCGTCCCTCAGGGCAAAGAGGCTCATCAGTTCTGCCGATGTAGCGCTTTTGCAGATTGCCAGAGGTGTGTCCGTGGCGTATAAATACGATTTTCATAATATCGCACCTTTTATAGCTGTCGGGATACCGCAGACCATTCTCACGACTGTTTCGGAATGTGCTGCGATAATACAGCCGCAGCGTCCGGCATTTTCACGCCATATGCGCTCGCTTTTCTCCATAGGTACTATCCCGCAGCCTATCTCGTCCATAATTATGACAACAGAGCTGTTTCGCAGGCAAAGCTCATTCGTAAAATCTATGCATCTGTCACCGAGCCTTCGTACAAGCTCGTGATAATCTGTGATGCAAACAGCGTTCGCTGCCTCCTCAAACGAGCATATTCTGCCGTCAGCAATATCATTTTCAGTAATTCCGACAGCTTTTTCAGCAAAAGCTTTTTTGCCCTGGTATGCTCCACCTGTTATCATTACCATAAGTGAACTATCCTTTCCGAAAGAATAACTGCGGCGAGCATCAGTATCTCGCACATCTGCAGGAACCAGCCGCACAGGTCGCCTGTAATGCCGCCGAAATCGCGGTAGGAGGAATACCTGTGCCAGAGAAGCACAAGCAATGCCGCTGCGGCAGCAGATGCACCGCAGACCGGCTGAACTGCAACAGAAGCTGCTATACTCACCGCACATAAAAACAGCAGCATAGCGACCGTTATCCTCTTATGTGCAGGACGTACAAAGCTCTGCAATGAGCCATTGCGTTTTGCGGCTCTGAACGTCACAGCTGACAGGCCACTGAGCGAACGAGAGAGCACATATCCGCAGGATATGACAGCAGTTGTACGCAGCGAATCTGCCTGCGAGAACAGCGCCGTCTGAACGATAAGATAAAGGCACAGCTTTATCACGGCAAATGAGCCGATGTGTGGGTCTGACATTATATCAAGGCGCTTTTCCCTGTCGGCAAAGGAGGCTCTTGCATCGCACACATCGCAGAATCCGTCGAGATGTATACCGCCGGTCACGAGAACAGGAATGAGTACAGCACCTGCCGCAAACAGGAACTGACTAATTTCGAGGGCATTGCAGACATATCTCCAGCCAATCAGAAGTCCACCGATGACTGCTCCGATAAGTGGGAAAAATCCCAGTGCATAGCGGCGGTTTTCCTCTTTCCATTCGACCTTCGGAACAGGTATCCGCGAGTACATAATAAACGCCGAAAGCAGTGATCTCAGCATGGCAGCTCTCCCTTCAGAACGAACGGGATACCGTAAACGCACTCTATCACATTGTCTGCTATTTCAGCGATATATCGGTTTATCTCCCCGAGACAGCGTATATACTGCGCTGTGCCTTCAGAATAAGATATACCGTCACTTCCGACCTGATTTGTTACTATCACAAGCTCAGAAGCCGTTTCAGAAACAGCCTTTATCCCGCTTATCACGTTTCCTGTCGGACACACTATCTCATTTCCGCGGAACATCTCATTTGCACACAAATTTCCGACACATTCAAGCAGGACCGCAGAACCTGCTGTAACGGAAAGCTCGTGCAGATTAGTGTATTTCTCTATCGTCTCAAAGCCTTTCCCCAGACGCATTTTTCGATGACGCTCGATAGCTTCAGATGCGTCCTCACCGAAGGGCTGCATAGTTGCGATATATATCTTTCTGCCATGGAAGCCGTCAAGGACACGCTCGGCAAAGCTCGATTTTCCGCATTTTGAACCGCCGGTAATCAGCGTAATCATTTCAGATCAACATACCTTTCTATCGTAGTCTCATCAAATCTGTGGGCATTATTGTAAAGCGCAAGAGCTCCATCCAGAAGCGGTACAAGCAGAAGTCCGCCGGTCCCTTCGCCGAGACGAAGACCTGCGTTTATCGGGGCTTTCAGGCCGCAGTACGCAAGAAGTCCTTCGCCTGCCGGCTCTCCCGAGCTGTGACTTGCGAGCATGTAATCCCTGCACAGCGGCTGGATCGCATATGCGACAGCTGCGGCAGCCGCCGAGATAACTCCATCGATTATCACGGGGATACGGTAGTAAGCTCCGCCGAGGAAAAGTCCTGTCATAGCGGCTATCTCAGCTCCTCCGAGCTTTTGCAGCAGCTCCAGCGGCTTTTCAGCAGACGGCTCATTGATTTCTATCGCACGATGCACCGCAGCTATCTTTTTCTGAAGCCCCTCTGTCGAAAGTCCTGCACCTCTGCCGGTCACCTTCTCCGGCGGCAAGCCGAGCAGAACAGCCGCCATAGCCGAGGCAGAGGTTGTATTTCCGATTCCCATTTCTCCCGAAATAATAAGCTTCGTGCCCTGCTTTTTCAGTTCCTCAGCAGTATTTATGCCAACGATAACAGCTCTCTCGGCCTCATCAGGCGTCATTGCACTTTCAGCCGCGATATTCCGTGTCCCGTAAATGACCTTCCGGTCAATGAGCCTGTCGCACTCAACATCGGCTGCAATGCCGACATCTACCGCTATAACGTCTGTATCATAAGCTGCGGCAACAGCATTGACGTTCGAGCGCCCCTCGGCTATGGCTTTTGCACACTCTGCCGTGACCTCCTGTCCGCACTGAGTTACCCCCTCGCAGACGACTCCGTGGTCTCCGCACATCACAACGGCAGTCCTTGAAGAAATATCCACATCGGGACTGCCCTGCACAGCGGCGATCTTCTGTATCATCTCCTCGAGCAAGCCAAAGCTGCCGAGCGGCTTTGCTATGCTGTCCCAGCGCTCCTTAACCGCATTATAAGCAGCTCTGTCGGGAGCTGTTATCCTCTTTATCCTATCCATTCTTTTCTCCGTAGCTTATGCATTTTCTGACAAAACGGGCTGTCGCTCCAATATCCGAATAAAAGTAAATATGCGGAAATCCGGCATATAAGCTGTCGCTCGTATGACAGCATTCCCAGTTTCTTTCGTCTGACTTTTCTGCGGTCAGAGCATTGCCGCAGTTAGTGCTTTCCCAGTAGTGGAACTCGTGGGCTCTGAGTGTTCCGCCGGCACGCATCAGTAGACTTTCAGCGACTGAACTCAGTGTGATATAGCCGAATCTTTGCAGTCTTTCAGTTGGGAAGGCTCGCCCTTTTATGACACCTGCCATAGCGTAAGTGCTGCCGCTCCCGTCCGTCAGCTCATCGTGAAGATACATAAATCCTCCGCACTCTGCAATTGTCGGCATACCCATTGAAATATTGTTCCTTACGTCCGCGAGCATCGACATATTCGCAGACAAATGCTCCGCATACAGTTCGGGATAGCCTCCGCAGAGGATAAGTCCGTCAGCTTTAGGAACTGAGCTGTCACTTAGAGGTGAGAAGTATTCTATCCTGCACCCCATTTTTTCGAGCAGCTCTATGTTCTCCTGGTAGATAAAGCAGAAGGCTCTGTCCTTAGCAACTGCGATAGTCGGAGTATTCTGAAATAAAGGTATCTCAGGAGTTCCGTGCCCGGGTAACGGAGTATCACAGATATTGATCAGTTTGTCTATATTTATGTATTTTTCAGCCAGCTCACCCAGTTTATCAAGTTTAGCCTGAATGTCAGCGATCTCGTCGGCAGTAACAAGCCCGAGATGACGGCTCGCGATAGTTATATCGTTTTTGGGAAGGCAGCCGAAATAAGCTGTCCCCAGTTCATCGCAGAGCTTCTTTGCAAGCGGTATCAGCTTTTCCGGAAGGCAGTTGAAGATAAAACCGGCTATGCGGTTTTCGCGGTAGTGAAGAAAGCCGTTCATTACCGCGCCTATCGAATCGCTCATCCCCTTGCAGTCGATAACGATGACCGCCGGTGTTCCGGTCATTTCGGAGAGCGAATATGCGCTGCCGGCAGTCCCGTCATAGAATCCCATAACGCCCTCAATTACCGAAATATCTGCTTTGCTGCCATATTCGCCGAGCAGTGCGAGAACAGTATCCCTGTCACAGAAAAAACAGTCGAGATTGCGGGAGTCGACACCTATGACCTTTCTGTGGAACATCGGGTCTATATAATCAGGCCCGCATTTGAATGCGGAAACAGCCATATCGCGCCGTTTGAGCGCAGCCAGCAGCGCGCAGACAACTGTGGTCTTTCCGCAGCCGCTCTTAGTGCCGGCAATTATGAATCGTCTCATGATAGCCTCCCGCTGATGATGAATACCGGATTCTGTGCTTGCAGCATCGTGTGAGAGCCAAGCTTTTTCGTGCGTGTGACCGAGACCTGTATTATCTCCGGAGACGTCCCGAATTTTTCAAAGCAGCTCACAGTGTTCTGCAAGGTCTCGAGAGATACTGCTGTTACGGTAATGTCCGCTTGCGGATTTACAGAATAGACCGTATCAATGATACCGCTCATATTCCCGGAACTTCCTCCTATGAACACCTTATCCGGAGCCTCGGCGTCTGCCAGTGCTCCGGGACAGCTGCCCTCAATAGCTCTGATGTTGTCGCAGCCGTGTTTACGCGCATTTTCCGCAGTCAGCCCGACTGCCTCCGTATTTTTGTCAAAGGCGCAGACAGTACCGTCAGGACAGCGATATGCTGCCTCCACGGACACTGAGCCTGTACCGCAGCCTATGTCCCAGACTATCGAATCCCGGCAGATACCGAGCTTCGCGACAGCGATGCAGCGGACCTCCGATTTAGTCATAGGCACGCTTCCCCGTACGAACTCTTCGTCATTCATCGCGGACGGAATGTGAGAGAGCGCATTGCTGTTTTCAACGAGCATGACCGACAGCCCTGCCGCCTCATTATCCACGAGCTCATAGGCTTTCCCGCTTGCGATTTTTTCGCTTCCGCAGCCGAGTTCCGTGCCGATATGCACCGTAACATCGCCCATTCCGTATTCGCAAAGCTTCTGGCATACTCCGGCGGCAGTCATATCTCCTCCGAGAAGGAAGAAGCTTCTCTCGTTCGTTCTGACATTCACAGCGATATTAGAAGCTTTGCCGTGAAGAGTTACGAACTTCATTTCCTCGTAAGAAATGCCAAGCCTGCCGCAAAAAAAAGCGACAGATGAGATTCCCGGTACGATTCGGACATCGTGAGCTTCGAGCAGCGGAAGAAGCTTTTTTGCACCGCTGAAAAATCCGCAGTCCCCCGACATAAGAACAGTTGCCGCAGAATGATCGCAGGAGCTCAGCTTTCCGGCTATATCCTGTGGTTTATAAGAGGTATACAGCTCTTTCCCCGAGTTGCTGAACGGCTTCAGCATACGCTCTGCACCAATAAGCAGACCAGCGCTGTCTATAGCTTTTTCAGCCTCTTTTGTAAGTGTATTTTCGCCATTCATACCTATTCCGACAATGTAGACCTTCATTTTAACAGTTCCTTTTCAATTCTCTCGATGATTTCTCCGAAGCTGTGACCGTGCTCTGGCGGACGGGTGAGTGTTATGAGCTCGGCACCGCATATCCGTGCAGCCTCCGCCTTTTCCGGGTATCCACCGGCTTCACCGCTCTCTTTGGTGATTATCATACCTGCTCCGCTCTCCCGAAGGTGAGCCGCATTCTGTTCAGTCGTGAACGGACCTTTCTGCTGTATCACCTTTGCTGTGTCATAGCCGAGAGCACGACACTGCTCAAGTATCTCCTCCGAGGGAAGTACTCTGACCCACAGCCGTCTGCGAAAGTCCTTCACCTTTATCAGCTCCGGCAATGCCTTACTGCCGAGGGTGCTGAGAATGGTCTCATCTGTACCGTTGAGCAGCTCAATGAGCTTGTCCATATCCGGAACTGTTTTCCCGTAAGGTACTGAGGTTTTACGGATAAGGCGGAGGCAGTTTGTCCCGGTCTCCTCGCAGGCTGCGCGTATATTGGCGGTTGCTTCGACCGCGTAGGGATGAGTTGCATCAACAACAGCAGAATAACCGCTGCGTATCAGCTCAGTCATCTCCCTCGCGTCAAGTCTGCCGCAGAGAATGCTTATCCCTTCCGGCAGAAGTGAAGCTCCATATTCAGTAGCGACCGAAACATCTGCGTTTATACCGTTTCTGACGCAGTATTCCGCAAGAAGACGCCCCTCGGTAGTTCCTCCGAAAATCAGCAGCCTAAACATTACGGTAGCCTCTCGGAGTCACCATCTTTCCGTTTATCACTTTCGTTTCCGAGCTTCCGATATAGACGGTGGTGAACATATCAACAGCCGTATCACGCAGCTCATTGAGAGTTAGGATATGGCTCTCCTGCCCTTCTCGTCCGATATTGCGCACATATCCGCAGACGGTATCACCTGAACGGTGCTTCAGCACAATATCGCAGGCTTTTTTCAGGTAGTCGGCACGCGTCTTCGAGGAAGGATTGTACAGGACTATCACCATATCACACTCAGCAGTACATTCAAGGCGCCTGCGTATCTTTTCGGCAGGCGTCAACAGGTCTGAAAGGCTGATAACGGCAAAGTCGTGTGTCAGCGGAGAGCCGAGTACAGCTCCGCCGCTGAAAGCCGCGGTTACTCCCGGTACTACCTCAATCTGCACATCAGGATAGCTGACTCCGAGTTCATAGGCCAGTCCTGCCATACCGTACAGCTGCGCATCACCGCTGCAAACAAGTGAAACATTCCTGTCAGAGGCTTCCTTCAGAGCAAGCTCGACGCGCTCGCGCTCCTGCCTCATTCCGGTCGAAGCATATTCTTTTTCTGGGAAGTGTACCTTCAGAAGCTCGGTATATTTTGTGTAGCCGACTATCAGCTCACTGCGCAGAAGAGCCTGCTCAGCAGCGATAGTCATACCATCGCGGTCTCCTGCTCCCATACCGACAACATACAGCATTACAGTCTCCTCCTTTCAAAATCAAGTATAAGTTTTTTTTCAGCAGCTGCAACAGTCACTCCGTCTGATGAGGTCTTGTGCATAACGAGCTCACCTCCGCTGAGTATGACAGCACTTCTTTCACACACATTATCAGCTCCAGTGACACTTCTGACGAATTCGGAGGAGCTGAACTCCCCATCCGCACTCATAAGTTCATCTGCCGAAAACGTGTCAAGCTCCAGATCGTGATTTTTGCAGAATCCGAGCAATCCCTTCTCATCTTTTTTCAGGTCAATGGTCGCGATACCGCAGACACGCTCCATTTCTATACCGGCTGTTTTCAGAGCCGCTGCAACGGCACGCTCTATGGTATCACATTCTGTTCCGCGCTTGCAGCCGATACCGAGAACGACATTTCTCGGGACGAGTCTGAGCGTGACCGGAAAAGGCTTTGTATCGCCGTTCCCGACACAGATACCTGTACGAGTCCCTGTCCCCGGCGAAATATCGTCCGGCATATTTATGAAGGCGTGGTCGCTGACAAATCCTATCCTTTCGCCGTCGAGTACGGCAGATGCTACAGCCTTTGCCGCAGTCATATCCGTAATGATGAGGTCATTGGCTTTCGCAAAGCTGTCAGGCGAGAAATGTCCGCCTGTATCCGTTGCAGTAGTTATCACGGACTGAGCTCCGATAAGCCCGGCAAGGCGCATAGCAAGCTCATTCGCTCCACCGATATGCCCGGAGAGAACGGGTATCACGAATCGTCCGCAGTCATCGATCACAACAACAGCAGGGTCGGTAGTTTTTGAACTGATGTGAGGAGCGACAGACCGCACAGCTATACCACAGGCGCAAATAAATATCAATCCGTCGTATCTGAGAAAAATATCGGAGACAAGCTCAATGATATCAGTAAAGCTTATGGCGGACGCATCGGAATGCCTATGGAAGCAAAAACGTGCGCAGTCAATAAATGTTGCATTTTCCGCAATCCGTTCGGAAAGAGCTCTTCCATTTTCAGTAAATGAGATAACAGCAGTCCTCATTGCTCCCTTGCCTTTCTGAAGCCGGTTTCAAAGTCAGGCGAATACAGCTTCGAAAGGGACTTCACATCGCCGAGGAAGTTCCCCACTGTTATGAGAGCGGTCTTTGTGATGCCGTTCTCCTTAGCTGTCTTCGCGAGCTCCGCAACAGTACATCGGCATACCTTCTCATCCCCCCACGTCGCCCTGTATACTATCGCCGCAGGAGTATAGGCTCTGTATCCGCCGTTTATCAGGCGTGACGAAAGCTCCTCAAGCATACCTGTGCTGAGGAATACCACCATTGTCGCATTGTGGGCGGCAAGCTTTTCTATGCTCTCGCTGTCAGGTACGGGCGTCCGCCCTGCCATTCGCGTAAGTATGACAGTCTGCGATACATCAGGGAGAGTATATTCGGCTTTAAGAGCTGCCGCCGCACCGCAGAAAGAGCTGACTCCCGGGCAGACATCATAGGAAATGCTAAGCTTGTCAAGTCTGTCCATCTGCTCTCGTATCGCGCCATATAAGCATGGGTCGCCTGTATGAAGGCGTACGGTCATCATTCCGCTTTGTTCAGCCGTTTCCATAACTCCGATGACCTCATCGAGCGTCATTTCCGCGCTGTTGTATATCTTACAGTCAGGACGGGCATAGCTGAGAAGCTCGGGATTAACAAGCGAGCCTGCATATATGATGACATCGGAAGCCTCAATGAGTGCCTTTCCTCTCAGAGTTATGAGGTCAGCTGCACCGCTCCCTGCACCAACAAAATGTACCATTTCATTCCACCAAAGCCTTTCTTAGTATCTCGTCAGCATATTCTGTTTTCAGTGAAAACTCGTTTTTGTACGAGAAAACGACTGCTCCCACTCTCGCCTGACCCTTAGCTCTTGCCTGTAAATAGCCGTGTATCCTGCCGGCAAGCACATCGAGCACTCTCTGTGCACAACCATTTTCCGTGAGAATGTCGAGCGCTGCATCAGTAGTTGCACATTCACTGAGTCTGCACAGAACAGCATTGTCAGCTCCTGCTATCGCTCCGCAGGCTATAAGCGTTTCCATTCTGCCGTCAGCATACGACGAATGGGTATTCATTATTCCTGAACCGAGCTTCACCATTTTTCCTATATGTCCGTAGATAAGGATATCCTGAAAGCCGAGAGTTACGCCGATATCTATGGCATCACCAATAAAGTTGCTGCACATAACACACTGCTCCCCGAGCTCAGGCTTATTCTCTGAAATGAATCGCTCGCTGTAATTTCCCACCGTGAGAACAAGAACTCCCCTGCCCTCAGCCTTGCGGATATTAGCCTCGGTGCGGATAGTTTCGATGAGGGCAGAATCGCTCATCGGCTCTACTATACCGGTAGTCCCGATTATGGAAATGCCGCCGACAATGCCTATTCTCGGATTGAAGGTCTTTTGAGCAAGCTCCTCTCCCTGCGGGACGGAGATCACTATGCGGAATCCGCCGTGATACTCGTAAAGCTCTGCTATATCCTTTACCGCCTGAGTTATCATTTTCCTTGGGACCGAGTTTATCGCAGCAGCACCGACCGGCTGATCAAGTCCTTTTTTTGTAACTGTGCCGACGCCTTTTCCTCCGGCTATCTCTATACCTTCCCTGATAAGCGTTACCTCCGCACATATCTCTGCACCGTTCGTCACATCAGGGTCGTCACCGCTGTCCTTTATCACAGAGCAAAGTACACTTTCATTTCCTGTAATACAGCGACCTACTTCGATATGGAGAATTTGTCCTTTAGGTGTAAAAATATCGACTCTGTTCACACTATTATGCGTGAGCAGAGCTATAGAAGCAGCCTTTGCAGCCGCAGCAGCACAGGTACCGGTTGTATAGCCGCAGCGAAGCTTTTTTGTACCGCTGTAAACATATAGTTTCTCCATATCGCTCCTCCTTACGTCATTTATAATTATATTTTACCATATATTGATCGAAATAGCAAGAGGGCGCGGCGGAAATGCTCCGCTCCGAAACATATGCCAGAATAGTTCTTATATGCGCTTGTCAGGAAGTTGTTCATACTATTGTCTTCACGATACCGGTGTGCTATACTTTTTTGTACATGAAACTGAGTCTTGCTGTATAAGATGCGACACAGCGTACCGGGGAAAGCTTTAATTGCAAGAAACTATCTGACGAAATGCTTTCGTTGGTTTATTATCCATAAAGCATTTGCATTTCGGAACAAAAAAGTCACAGGAGCATTTCAGAAATAGATCCTGTGACTATTTTTATACATAATCAATTATGCTTTTGCTATGGTCTATTGACATAGCAGAAAAGTGTGTCACATAAGTGGTATTTCTGCTTTTGAAATATTGCAATAAAAAACGCCACCCTATTGAAAGAAATATGGAGCTGGTAATGACCAGCTCCATATTCCTATACAAGGATACAGTGGTTATCCTACATATTTATTTATCACTTCTGCAACCTTGAGTATTGCTTCTTTTTTCCATCGTTATCAGTA
>JAGCHA010000041.1 GCA_017649325.1 Ruminococcus sp. | reverse complement strand
TGCATCATAGATTAGTTATATAACTCGGGAGCTACGCTGCTCTCGAATATGGCAGCTCAGTTATCTGTTTTGCATCAAGAAGCTGTATCGCATATGCGTCCATAGCTGTAATGCCGTCGCCTCTTTCATAAACATCGGCAAAATGACGTGCGGTAATATCTAAGCCAAACTTGTCCTTATTGGCAAGATACTGCAATATCGCTACCGCATCTGCGACTGTTACTTTATAATCAAGGTTAGCGTCGCCATACGGGTGAGGATCCTCACAATGTGCTGTCTCATCATAATATGTGGTCGTTCCTATAGTCGTTATAACAGGGGCAGTAGTGGTGGCAGTTGTAGTTGTTGTAGAAGCCGAAAACGTTGTTGTAGTTGTTGCTGTGGCTGTAGTGGTCGTTACCGTTGTAGTCGCGGAGGTAGTCGTTGTAGTCTCACGCGATACGGGAGGAGTTACAGTGCCGTTGTAGTAGTCGCTGAGCGAGATGCCGTTGCCAGCAGTACCGAGCGGTATCTTGTGGTCGAGGCTTATGAACATACCGTTATCGTCCTGCCAGAGCGCAGGCTTGATAAACTCGTACTTCTCGTCATCCCACTTCTGGAAGTTATCGTAAACGAGACCGCCCGTATCGGAGGAGTTCTCATTGAAGCACCAGAAAGTGTGGTGGATACGCTTCTTTATCATGTAGTCACGGAGAGTTTTCAGCCAGTGGACATTCTCGCCCGTCTTGTCGTGCTCGGGATCGACAAAACCGCCCCATTCGCCCATGAGCAGGGGAGAGATCTTCTCTTCAACGAGGTAAGCCCAAGTGTCGTACCAGTAGTCGTCGAGGAGAGTCTGCTCGGAGAAGGTCTTGTTCGGGTCGTCGAGGTAGAACCAGGTCTGCTTCCAAACCTCGGGACCGTAGTCGTGAGGCGAGTAAACGAGCTGACTCTGATATTGACCGAGGTCTACGGGATAATCTCTCGCGCCGCGGAAGTTGGCGCCCCACCAAGCACCGTAGTAGGGCTGATAATCGGGGTCATCGTAATGAGAGTAATCGACGGAATTGGAATTCCAGTCATAGCCCTTTTCAAATCTCGGATAAACCTCTATACCCTCGACCATGATGAGGAGGTTAGGGTTCTTGCCGAGGCAGGCAGCGGCGCCTTTTTCGGCGGCATAGCGCCAGTTGTTCTGGTCGCTTGAGCCGTCCCACTTAGCGAAGATACCGTCGTCCTTCTTGCCGTGAGGCTCATTTTTGAGGTCTATCGCGATGATCGTATCGTCGTCCTTGTAGTAGTCGGAGAACCACGCAAGAGCATCGAGCCAGTCCTTCTCGCTGTAGTTGGGGTCGTACCACAGCGCGTAGTTATGACCCGCCGCATTTGTGGTGGCGCAGTGCACGTCCATCATTATCTTGATACCGTCCTCACGGCACCATTCAACGACCTGATTCCAGATATCGAAGCTGTACATGGGAGTACCGCCGACAACGCCTTCAACGGTGAGCTCGGGGTTCTCGTACTCATTGAGCTTGATAATGGGGTCGGGCTTGCCGTTTTTCCACTGGAGGAGTATCTCAGTCGACATCGGAACACGCAGGAGATTGAAGCCGTGGTCGGCGATGAGGTCGAGGCAGTGGTGAACATTGACTGACCAGGCGCCGTCGAAAATCTGGCTGCCAACGTTATAGCCGAACCAGTTGACACCTGTCATCCAAACGGGGTTGCCGTCCATATCGACTACCTCCGCATTCTCGTTTACGTGGAGCCAGTCGTCGTGGTACTCATCGGGAGCAGCCTGCGTGGTAATGCCCGCAGGGACATTTGAAGCGGCTGAAACTCCCAGCGTTACGGCAGAAAGAACGACTGCCGCAGCTCTTTTGAAAAGTTTGTTTATCATGTTTTTCCCTCTCTCGCAGAACAAATCAGACAAGATTTGTTCACAATATTTTACTTCATTATACACTATTAAGGATAAGATGTCAACGATTTTCGGCATAAATTCTCAATATACAGGCAATCCGGTTAATATAATTCCGAATCGTTGTGCGGACACCGCATGAAATTTGCTGCGGTGCCGAAAACTATAATATGCGGAGAAAGACTACCGTTTCAAATCACTTAGCTGCGAAACTGGCAGCGCGGACACCGCGCCAAAACAAATGAGCCTCCGAAACGGAAGCTCATCTGCCATGATATAGGGATTATTGGGGATGTCGAATTATTTCTTATGTCACTCTTATAATCTGTTCCTTAAAGTCCTTTCTGACTTTGACAATATTATATCATATAAATGTGAATATATTATTAAGAAAAGGTTCGTTTGAACTCCAAAAATAGTCAACACATTTCAAGGATATTTATCAGTCTTCAACATTTCTGACGTCTTTGGCACTTATTCTGAACCAGAAAACAGAGCCTTCACCGAGTTTGCTGCGTACACCGTAGTCATAATTGTGAAGCTTGAGCACAGCCTTCACTATCGAGAGCCCGAGCCCTGTACCGACAACCTCGCGCTTGTGATTCTCCGAGCGGTAATATTTGTCGAATATGAGCTTTATCTTCTCTTCCTCGATGCCGTCGCCCGTATCGCGCACTTCGATAACGATACCGTTCGGCTCATTCTTCTGCCGCACATAGACCTGTTTATCCTCGCCCGTATAATTTATGGCGTTATTGATAAGGTTATATATGACCTGCTCGATTTTAACGACATCGCAGAATACGAGCATTTCCTTGTCGGGCTCGAAGTGTATACTATAGCCCATTTTCTCGGATATGCCTTTAAATCGGCTGATAATCTCTCCGAGTTTCTCGCGTATGCGGAACTCGGACGGCGTCAGTTTTTGTCTGCCGCTCTCGAGCTTCGAGAGGTCGAGGATATCGTTGACCATGAGAGAGAGCCTGTCGGTTTCGTTTATGATTATCTCGAGGTGCTCGTTTCGCTTGACCGGGTTATCTCCCGAGAGGTCACGGATCATTTCCGCGTAGGCTTTAAGCATAGTCAGGGGAGTACGCAGGTCGTGCGAGACATTGGCGACGAGGTCGCGCTGCATGGTATCGACGCGTGAGAGCTCCTCTTCCGCGTATGTCAGAGTTTCCGCGAGTTTTTTTACCTCGAGGTAGCCCTTGCCGTCGAATTCGGTATTGAAGTTGCCCTTCGCAAGGCTCTCAGCAGCTTCGGTGATACTGTCGATAGGCTTAGCGATCCTGTTGGACATATACAGCGAGATGAAGAACGCGAAAATGAGCAGTATAACAGTGATTATCATCAGCTGCCGCTTGATGATAGTAACGGTCGAGCCGACGGGTACGAGCGTGGTATTGATCAGCAGATAGCCGTCAGGGTTATCTGAAGAACCGAGAACGCAGCCGTAAAGCACCGTCGAGCAGTTGTTTCGCGGATTGTTGACCTTGAGCCAGATAGGCTTGTTGCCGTTATCGGTTATCCGCTTCTGGTAGTAATATGTGCTGTTTTCGCGTCCGTGGATGATACAGCTTACGGAGTATTCCTTGGTGTATATCGAACGTCCGAACCTGTCGGTGACCTCAATGCAGAGGTCGTTCGCGGAGGCTATTTTTCCGAGTTTTTCACTGAATTCGGAAGATGTATCGTTATTGTACGAGGCGATAATGGCATTCGACGCTATCTCAACATCCTTCAGCTTTGACTGCGAGTAAAACTTTTCAAGGAAAAGTATCTGAAACAGCCACAGGAGAAGGAAAACGAGTATCGTGAAACCGAGAAAATACAGCCAGATGCTGAATTTCAGCGGTATATTGCCGAAAACGCTGCGTACCTTTTTAATTAGCTTCAAACTTGTAACCCATTCCTCTCAGAGTAACGATGAACTTTCTGTACTCGCCGAGGCTGTTGCGGAGCATTTTTATATGAGTGTCGACAGTTCTGTCGTCGCCGAAGAAATCGTAGCCCCAAACCTCTTCGAGCAGCTGGTCGCGGGAGAGCGCGATATTCTTGTTGCGGACAAGGTAGAAAAGTAGGTCATACTCCTTGGGCGTCATCGAAGCCTTCTGACCGTTGACGTAGACCTCTCTTCCCGAGATATCGACTTCAAGCCCCTCGAAGACGAACTTGTCTATCTGATTCTGGTCAGCAGAAGGCTTATTGCGTTTCAGCACGACTTTTACACGCGCCATGAGCTCCTTGGGAGAAAAGGGCTTTACAACGTAGTCGTCGACGCCTATCTCGAAGCCGAAGAGCTTATCGTATTCCTCTCCGCGTGCAGATAACATGATGACTGGGATATTCTTGGTCTTGTGTATCTCCTTGCAGGCAGAATAACCGTCAAGTCGCGGCATCATAACGTCCATGATGATGAGGTCATAGTCGTTCTCGTGGCAGAGGGTCACCGCCTCCATGCCGTTTTCGGCTTCGGTGATTTCGTAACCCTCAAATTCAGCGTATTCGCGTACTACCTTTCGGATATTGATTTCGTCGTCAACGATAAGGATGTGTGGCATAAGTTAAGTCCTCCGTTCGCATAATTATTGATTATAAGTATAACACAATCATCAGAAAATAGCAATAGTTAAAGCATATTTCAATAATATTATAAATGGCAAAGGTGTATATATTGTGATATTATTATGTTAGTGGGATAGAATTTTATAAAAGATGTATTGTATCAGCAAAAAAAATATTGACATTTTAGTGTAAATTTGCTATAATAAAAACGAATAGGAATATCTTTCTGAAATATTACAGTTAAGGGAGTGATAGATAATGAAGGCAGGGAACCCTCTTGCAGCTGCGATAGTCATTGCACTTGCAACAGCACTGGTCGTATTCTACGCTTTTCTGCGCCCCGAGCAGACCATCGCTGTCATCATAATCTATCTTGTTACTATCATATCCCTCTCGATCATAGTATATCTAATCAGCAAGATGTACGGCAAGCTCAAGACTTCCGTAGATGCTGAGGACTTTGCAAAGATTACTGAGTCACTCAACACCGAGATAATCATCTGGACAGATGATTTTTCGTATGTGGCAATGAACAAGCGCATCCGTGACCTGCTCGGCATGGGTAACAAAAAATATAACGAGAAGGAAATGCTCAAGAAGGCATTCGAGCTTCCCGACCTTACAGACGAGAGCTTCAAGCATATCACTGAGATTGGCTCACATGAGGCACACTTCCTCACATCGGAGGACAAGCTCATAACAATAGCGTGGAGCACATCCGTTGTCAAGAAGCGCAAGAAAAACTGCGTATATCTGAGCACAGGCTTCAATCTCACCGAGATGAAGAAGATGCAGGTCAACCTCGACAGTGCGAATGATTTCTTCAACACTTCCATGGACCTTGCTGAAATCGGTGTAATGATGACTACCGACCGCAAGAAGTTCATCGTATCCTCCATTGCGATGGAAGCACTCGGACTTACCACAAGCAGCATCGACGTCGGAACGCTCCGTTCACTTATCCACCCCAACGACCGTATACAGTTTGACAGAGCTGTCAAGTCGGGCGAGGCTGAGAGCTCGGAGGTTCAGAACGTCGAGCTCCGCATAAAATCTCTTAACGGTTCGGCTTACCGCTGGTATTCCTTCCGCTATAAGTCTATAGAAAGCGCAGCAAATGCCCTGTCACTCTTTGGCGGAGCGCTCCTTGACATCACACAAGAGCATGAGAAGGATATACTCATCGAGCGTCTTGCTTATATCGATGAAGTCACGGAGATAGCCAACCGCAACAAGCTCATGGATATAGGACAAAAGACCTACGAATGCAGCCGTCTGCTCAACTATTCTTACTGGATAATCGTCCTTGATATCGACAGATTCCACATTATCAACGATACTTGCGGCTACTCGAACGGAAACTATATCCTCAAAAACTTTGCCCATATCCTTTATAAATTTGTAACTCCCGGAGGCCTTGCTGCAAGAATAAGCGGCGACAACTTCGCACTTGTGCTTCGCGATTACGGCGACGACGAACTCCCGATACGTACCGCCAAGACCATACAGGACGAATTCGCAAAGCTTGCGGTCGATGATTTTGCAGCAATAAACCTGAGCTGCTCGGCAGGCTTCTCAAAGCTTCCCGATGACGGCAACTCCTTCCTCGACGTCATGGAGCACGCCGAATTCGCCCTCAAATCAGGCGACGCGAACAACAGCAGTATTTACGGCTACGAGCCGAGTATGCATGATTCTATCATCGGCAATACCGAGCTTGAGAAGTCGCTTGCGCTCGCTATCGACCACAACGAGCTCCAGCTCTACTACCAGCCGAAGATAGACCTCAAAACAGGCAAGATAATCGGCGTAGAGGCACTTATCCGCTGGATAAAGCCCGACGGCACTGTTATAAAGCCTGATTCCTTCGTTCCTATCGCGGAGAGCTCACACCTCATCGGCAGGATAAGCGAATTCGTGCTGAACGAGGGTTGCCGCCAGAACAAACTGTGGCAGAAAATGGGCTATCCGAATATAGTAATGTCAATAAACTTCACTTCCACTGATTTTTACCAGAATGATCTAAAAGAGAAGGTGCTCGACGCCCTTGCGATGTCGGGACTTGACCCCCAGTGGCTCGAGGTCGAGCTTACGGAGACTCTTGCCCTCAGCGATATTGACTTTGCAGTTGCCCAGATGAACAAGCTCCGCGACCTCGGCGTAAAGCTCGCAATGGACGATTTCGGCACAGGCTACTCGTCACTGAGCTATTTGCAGATACTTCCGATAACACTGCTGAAGCTCGACCGTTCGTTCATCACCGATATCCAGCACGACAATATCGCATATGAGATAGTATCCGCAGTAATACGTATCGCAAAATCCAAGCGTATCGAGACTATCGCGGAGGGTATTGAGAATACAGGTCAGGAGGACATCCTCCGACAGGCAGGCTGTGACTACGGTCAGGGCTATCTTTACGGCAAGCCCATGCCTGCAAGCAAATTAGAGGAATTCTTTGAGCAAAACTCTGGGGTACACTATTGAAAAAGAAGATTATCACAACTAACGACGGAGGTATGAAATTATGAAAAGACGAATCGGCATTCTCACAAGCGGCGGCGACTGTCCGGGACTGAACGCAACTATCAGAGGTGTAGCAAAGGCTTGCTATGAGCGTTTTGGCGAGGACAACGTCGAGATAGTCGGAATATCCAACGGCTACTACGGACTTATCAACAATCTCTGCAAGGATATGTCACCTTCCGCATTCTCGGGCATTCTCACTCAGGGCGGAACTATCTTCGGCACAAAGCGCCAGCCGTTCAAGATGATGCAGGTCATAGGCGAGGACAACATTGACAAGGTCAAGAATATGAAGGATACCTACAAGAAGCAGAAACTTGACTGTCTTCTGACTCTCGGCGGCAACGGCACACACAAGACCTCAAAGCTACTCTCCGATGAGGGACTTAACGTCATCGGACTTCCCAAGACCATAGACAACGACATCTACGGCACTGACGTTACTTTCGGCTTCCATACCGCTGTAGACATCGCTACGGATGTAATCGACCGTCTCCATACCACAGCGGCGAGCCACAGCCGTATCCTCGTATGCGAGATAATGGGCAATAAAGCAGGATGGCTCACACTTAATGCAGGTATCGCAGGCGGAGCTGACATCATTATCATTCCCGAGATTCCTTACGATATCGACAAGATCTGCGAAGCAGTAATGGCAAGAAGTGCATCGGGCAAGACTTTCTCTATCCTTGCAGTAGCCGAGGGAGCATTTGATGTCGCGGAGGCCAAACTCAAGAAGAAGGAGCGTGCCAAGAAGCGTGCCGAGGCTGGAATAATCACAGCAACAGGACGTATCGCCGCTCAGATACAGGAGAATACAGGCATTGAAGCAAGAGTCTGTGTACCGGGACATATGCTCCGCGGTGGTGCTCCGAGTGCATATGACCGTATTCTTTCCACACAGTTCGGAGTTCACGCGGCATATCTCATCGCACAGGAGAAGTACGGCAGAACAGTTGCCAAGATAGGCAACAAGATAACCTCCAACAAGCTTGAAGATGTAGCGGGAAAGACGAAGTTCGTAGATACCGAGAACCACCTTGTTATTGCGGCTCGTGATATCGGCGTTTCATTCGGAGACTGAACACAGGACGGCAAATAAAGTTCGTTTAAAAAGAAAAATAAGGGAGCTCCTTTTTGAAGGGAGTTCCCTTTTGTATACATTAGTAATCAGTGGTCGATGCTGTTGTAGTACGCTTCAAACCGCGGACGAGCGCTCTTGTAGTAAGGCTCGAGGCTTGGATCGAACTGCGAGCCCATACCGTTTGTGATAATTTCGTTAGCCTTATCGAAGGACATACTGTCCTTGTAAACGCGCTTGCTGACGAGAGCGTCGTATACGTCGGCAATAGCCATAATACGAGCTTCAATGGGGATATTTTCACCGCTCAGACCGTCAGGATAACCTGAGCCGTCCCAACGTTCATGGTGATAATGAGCGACGTTCTCGGCGATGAGCTTGAAGGATTCATCGTCGGTTTTAAGCAGTATCTCGTGGATAACGCGCGCCCCCTCTGCAGAGTGGTGTTTCATCTTCTCGAATTCTTCGGGAGTGAACCTGCCGGGCTTGCGGAGCACAGCGTCGTCAACGGCAATTTTACCGAGGTCATGCATAGGAGCGGCTTTGATGATATTGCGGCAGAATTCATCGGAGAGCTTCATTTTGCCGCTTCTTTGTATCTCATCGATAAGAATACGGACGCCGATGCTTGTACGTTTGATATGTCCGCCCGTGGAGTTGTCACGGCTCTCGACCATAGCCGCAAGGCTCATGATGAGGTTATCGTGCATTTCCACGATATGGCGCGTCTTTTCATCGACTTCGTTTTTCAGGTCCTCGTTGTAGTGGTCAAGGAGCTGGATATATTTTCTGTTCTGGGTATCGTCGGTCAGAGTTACCATATAACCGCGTTTTTTTACCCCGTCATAGAGGTAGCTGACATTCGCTAAATAGATACTATCCTCAGCAGGCTCGCTTTCGGATCGTAGCTCATAAACAAATTCGTGCTCATACTCGTTTTTTGTGAAAGTGGACAGCCAGCCGAGGATATCGCTTGCCTTCACATTGTTTATCTTCTCATCGACGTAGAGTTCACCAAGCACGGGCAGGATTTTTTTAGCTGTTTCATTAGAGCCGATATACCGCTGTTTGAGGTCGAAAGCGATAAAACCTGTCTCTCCGTTCTGAACAAGTGAGTCGACGACAGTATCGTCAATATCGTAGAGGCAGAGTCGGTACGAGATGAGCAGATAAATAACTTCCGCGAAAATGTATGCAACGGGGATGATATCTAATTTTTTCACGAGAGTCCTGCCGACAAAGTAGCTGAGTATCGAGAAGACATACGGCAGAAAGAGCAAATAGATAATGCTTCGCGGAATCTGTTTCTTCTTGAAGAAGCTGTAGATTATCGAAACAAGGCTGATAATGAAGAAGACTACTATCATCGCGAGGAAAATGGTATGCATGAACCCATATTCACGGGTAAGCACGGGAGTCCCGTCCACTACCGAGAATGAGATATTCTTATAGAAAAAGGTCGTATGCCCGATCGAGAGTACAGACCCGTACAGCACCAAGCTACAGATGAAAAATAGGTCTTTGACGTATTTGCTGAGCTTTATCTCGCACATATTGAGTATGCTGAGCATAATGAAATATTGCAGGAATGACGCACCGAGGTATATGATTTTGGTTGAAAAGATAGATTCGCCGATAGTTTCGGAGTGCGAATACATGACATAACCGAGACAGGAGATAGAAATGAAAGTGAAGATCATAGTCAGGGTGATATCGAAGTGCTTGTGCCAC
>JAGCHA010000040.1 GCA_017649325.1 Ruminococcus sp. | reverse complement strand
CGAATTCGTGGTGCTGTCCAAGGACGGCTATATAAGGACGTATTTCCGTCCCGATTCGGGCAAGAAATACTACGATAAGCAGTAGCGAAAAAGCCCTTGACTATTCCGTGAAAATGAGTATAATATGAATAAAGAGAGCACTGCAAAGCCTTTATGGCTCAGAGGTTCTCATCAATTCAACCGATTTCAAACGAAATAGTCGCCTTGTGGACAGAGGCGGCTATTTTTCTCTTATTGCTGGTCTCTGTGATAGCGATTATTACTAAAAAGCAAGTAATTCCGTTACAGACATATCAGCTCCCCTCGTTCCCGAGGAAAGTTTCAGCCGCCATGCCGCTTTATGCAAGGTTCTCTGCTGTGATCGTACCATGGCGGAGATGCACTGTCACATTCCATCTCAAAGGAGTTGCCGCCATGAACCCGAGACTTCCATACCTCCGCGAAAAGACCTCAAAGCTGACAGCCTCGCCGGGGGTCTATATAATGAAAAACAGGGAGAGCGCCATAATCTACATCGGCAAGGCTAAGAACCTAAAAAACCGTGTAACGAGCTACTTCCGCGAGAACCCCGACCATACGCCGAAGGTCGCGGCAATGGTCTCGAACGTCTACGACTACGACTACATCGTCGTCGACAGCGAATACGAGGCTCTGCTGCTCGAATGCTCGCTGATAAAGCAGCACAAGCCCAAGTACAATATCCTCCTCAAGGACGACAAGGGCTACCACTATATCCGTATTTCCGACGAGGACTACCCCCGCATAACCAATGTCAAGAACACCAAGGCAGACGGTACTTACCTCGGACCGTACACCAGTGGCTCCATTACCAAGGAAGCAGTCAACGAGGCTAACCGCGTGTTCATGCTGCCGACATGCAGACGGCGTTTTCCGCAGGATTTCGGCAAGGAGCGCCCCTGCCTCAACTACCATATCAAGCTCTGCATGGGAGTCTGCCGCGGCAGGATAGACAAGGAGACCTACCGCTCGGCTGTGGACGAGGCGGTGGAGTTCATCAAGTCGGGGAGCGCGCAGTCGGTCGAGCGAATGGAGCACGAGATGAACGAGGCTGCTGAGGCTCTCGAATTCGAGAAGGCGGCGATGCTCCGCGACAGGATAGCCGCTGTCAGAAAAGCCGCCGAGAAGCAGAAGATTATCAACAGCGGCGTCGACTCCACCGACGTCATCGGAATAGCCGAGGCGTACGACGTCATATTCGTTTCCGTGCTTATGTACCGCGAGAACCGCCTCTACGACAAGGCTGTATTCGAGTTCGGCAAGCCCGAGGACGGCGAGGACATCCTCAGCCTCTTCCTCGCGCAGTTCTACCACGGGCGGAGCGATGTCCCCAAGACAGTTACCGTCGACCACATCCCCGAGGACGGCGCTCTCATCGAGGAAATGCTCACCAAGCAGGCGGGCAGGAACGTGAAGCTCCACCAGCCGCAGAGGGGCAGGCTGCCCGAGCTGATGAGACTCGCGAAGAGCAATTCCGCGGAGTATGCCGCACTGAGAAACGACCGTACGGGCAGGGAAGTCATTGCGCTCGAACAGCTCGGCAAGAGTCTCGGACTTGCACGTCCGCCGCGGTATATCGAGGCGTACGATATCTCCAACCTCTCGTCGGAATCCATGGTCGCGGGAATGGTCGTCTTTGAGGACGGCAGACCGCTGAAAAAGGCGTACAAGCGCTTCAACATCAAGGAGCAGGAGTACCAGAACGACTACGGCAGTATGCGCGAGGTGCTCCGCAGACGGCTCATTCATATCGTCGAGCAGGACGGCGACGAATACTTCAACCGCACTCCCGACCTCATCCTCCTCGACGGCGGCACGGGTCACGTACACGCGGTAGAGCCTCTCCTGCGGGAGCTCGGGCTCGATATACCGCTGTTCGGCATGGTCAAGGACGACAAGCACCGCACCCGCGCGATAGCCGAGGGCGGGCGTGAGATACAGATAAACGAGCTCCGTGCGGTATTCGACCTCGTCACGCGCATTCAGGACGAGGTACACCGCTATTCTGTGAGCTTCATGCACCAGAAGCACAAGAAAAAGACATACAGCTCGGAGCTGCTGACAGTCAAGGGCGTCGGCGAGAAGAAAGCTGCGAAGATAATGGTCAGGTATAAGACGAAGGTCAACCTCCTCCGCGCCACACCCGAGGAGCTCGCCTCCACGGCGGGCATCAGTCTCGAGACCGCACGGGAGCTGTGGGACGTTATACAGAAGATGTGAAAAGAGCACCCCGAGAGGTGCTCTTTTTTGTGTTATTTAGTCGAATACGCAGGCAGCTCCGTGATAGCCTTAGCGTCGAGCTGCTGTATCGCAAGGGCGTCCTTTGCAGTCACGCCGTCGCCGACGTCGCAGCAGTCCGCATTCGCCGCTCCCTCGGGAGAGAGTCCGAACTTGTCCTTGTTTGCCAGAGCCTGAAGTATCGCTACTGCGTCCGCGACAGTAACCTTCTTGTCGCAGTTGGCATCGCCGATGAGGGTAGCCTTTGCGCCTGTGGTGCTGCCCGAGCCTGTAGTCACAGCGGAAGTGGTTGTTGTAGTTGCAGGCTTTGTAGTAGTTGTTGTAGTCTTGGTAGTGGTTGAGTGCTGAGTACCGGCAGGCTCGCCGTAAACGATACCGCAGCCGACTGTGGACATATAAACCTTGCCGAATTCGTCCATATCACCTACGAGGTAGTTGCCGTTGCCCGTACCGCCGTAGAGGTGGTCGGTGTTTATGCAGACCCATGTCTTGCCGCTGTCCTGCGAGCGGTAGATGCCCTCGGGGTCGTCCTTTTCGGGCTTGCCGTACATATAGAGCGTATTGGGGTCGCCCGACTTCTCGGGAGCGCCGTAGCCCACGCACTTTGCATAAGCGACGCTGTCGAGCTTGGTGACAGTCTTGCCCTTGTCAGAGATGAGGTACATACCCTGATTAGCACCTGCGAAGGCGATAGTGCCGTTTCCGAGGTAAGCGGGGTCGCCGGTCTCCTCGAATTTCCATGTGAGTTCCCAGTTATAGGGGCAGATGCGTGTCTCTGTGAAGGTAGCGCCGTAGTCCTCGCTGATGTAGAAGGAGTAGTGCGACTCGTCGTAGGTGGGCTCCTTCTTGGACATATCGGACGACCAGTATTCGTTGTACTGAGCGCCTACAGCGTAGACGGTCTTGGCGTCCTTGGGGTCGACGAGGGTATAAACGCACTTTGAAGCCTTTATGCCCGAGCAGGTCTTCCAGGTAGCGCCGAAGTCATCGGAGTAGGATACAGCGCCCTTTGTGCTGGAGTTGATTATTCTGTACTTGCCTGCGGAGAGCTCCGTAATGGAGAGTTTGCCTCCCGTGCAGGCAGGCTTGAATGCTTTCCATGTCTTGCCGCGGTCGAGAGTGTAGTAGCCGCTGCCTGTATTATTGCCGTCGCCGTTGGCAGTTCTTGCCCAGACGTCGGTGTTCTGCGGGCAGACCGTGATAGCGGAGGTCGAACCCATATTGGGCTTGTACTGCTCGGGGATATCGTCGGTATTCTCGTGGATAAAGCCATCGTAGTCGCCGATAGCGGAGAGGTCGAGGCCGTCAGCGGTGCTGTAGAAGTCGAGACTTACGCACTCTTCGACGCCGTCGGGCTGGAAGTAGAACTGCACGCCCATATCGTCCCACGTATTATCGCAGGCGAAGACGCCGTTGCCCGATGTAAGGAGGAGACGGTCGCCCTCGGGGTCTCTGGGGTCGATAACGATACTGCTTCCCCAGTGGCAAGCCTTGCCGTAGATCCAGTCATAACCGCCGAGGTCCATGGGGAGCGAAACGAACTTCTTGACGCCCTTGCCTGTGGAGTAGTCGGTCTCGCCTGCACCGGGAGTGATATCCTGCCAGGTCTTGCCGCCGTCGTCCGAGCGGAAGAAGTGGTCGCCCCAGGCGATAGTGCCGTCGTTTTCGGGAGTATTGGGGTCGTCCTGTATCCACTCCTCGCCGAACCACTGGTCGGAGAATACACCGCAGGTACGTGCAAAGAGCTTGTTGGGGTCCTTGCTGTCAGCCTCTATCATGCCGATAGAGTTGTTGGAAACGGAGAGCTTCTCAGCCTTGCCCGACGCGATGTTGTACTTGTAAGCACCGCCCGAAGCTCCTCCGAATGCAAGACCTGCTATATATGTGAAGAAGAGATTTCCGTTGTGGTCGCTTGTGATAGAAAGGGGGTAGTTGTCGTTCGGGAGAGCCTTCACAGCCTCGAACTTGTCGTCCTTTACGCTTGCTACGTGGACGTTAGCCTCGCCCTTTACGGATGTGCCGACGTACACCTTGCCGCCCTCGACGAGGATACAGCCGATACCGTTCTGCTCGTTGTAGAGCTTGCTGGGCTCGGTGCCTCTGACCATATGGTCGGTCCACATGGGGTATTTGAGCTCGCCGCTGAAGAGTCCGAGAGCGTCATAGCTTTCTACGGGCTTCCAGGACTTGCCTCCGTCGGTGGACTTGATGAGTGCGGACTTGCCTGCGGTGACGTCGCCGCCCGCATAGATAGTATCCGGGTTATCGGGGTCAACAGCGATAGGCTCTATGCACTCGCGTCCGTCGCCGTTTCCGTGCACCTGTATATGCTCGGTAACGTCAACGCCTGTGAAGGTCTTGCCGCCGTCTGTGGTCTTGTAGATGACAGTTTTAGCGTCCGAGAAGTAAGCGCAGCCGCAGAGGAAGTAGGCTGTGAGGTCGTCGGTGGGGTCGATGGCTATGCCCTTGCAGCTGAGGAGACCTCTGTCGTCCTCGTTTATGAAGCCGAAGAGCTGAACCCATCTGTTCTCGTCGTAGTCGTATCTGTAGGCGCCGCCGACGTCGGTACGCAGGTACATTTCGCTCTTGCCTGCGACGATGCCCGAAACGAAGCCCGCTCCGCCTATTCTGAGCGTGTCCCATTCGTAGTTCGAGGAGATGTCCTTCGTGGCAGCGTACGCCTTATTTACGCTGTCAGAGAAGTTTCCCTGAGCTGCACAGGCTGCTGTGATGCCTAAAGCACAGACGCCCGCGACTGTTTTTTTGAATAAATGCATAAGATTATCCCTCCATTTGGATTCCTGCCCAATGCCAAGGCAGATTCTTAAACTTATTGACTAATTGTCATAAGTTCTTCATGTTTTCCTGCAAGTATATATTATCATTATTTCAGCCGCTTGTCAACCGATTTTTTGGAGATTTTTACGAATGAAACGTGACTTTTCTATGAACTCGAACACTATTTTACATATGCATAAGATTATTGTGCTCATAGGACGATGCTGAGGCTGTTAAAAAAATAAAATATATGAGAGGGCACTTGACTTCAGGAAACAGATGTTCTATAATATAATCACAAGGAAAAGAACAAACGTTCTTAAAGCTGCCTTACGTCTCCTCAGACCCGTTGAGGAGGCGGTATCTCCCTAAAAATTCACTATAAACACACCAACGGCGACAAAGGACTTGCCGCATTCTGCGGGAACAGTCCCAAGGAGGCATGACATGGAAAATATGATAAACGGCTATGTGGAGAGCTGCGCGAGGGTAAAGTCGCGGATAGCCGAACTCACACAGCAGCGGAACAGTCTTAAGCAGCAGGGCGATATGGATACGATAGAGGAGCTCGACCTCGAGAGGCGGATAAAGCTGCTCTACATCGAGTACGGTCAGATGCAGGAGGTGCTCTTCGCTCTGAGGTCGTACACAAGGAGGCGGGAGCAGAGTGCCCAGACGTGAGAGCTATTCCGATACCTACACGGGCGAAGCCGACAAGAATATCCGCGAGATACTCTTCGGCAGCGAGGACACGCAGTACGCCCGCCTGAAAAGAATACTGTTAAAAGTTATAAATAATGAACTTACTCCGAGACAAAAGGAAATAATTATGCTATACTATTTTAAGGATAAGGACACTACGGAGATAGCCGGGCAGCTCGGAGTCAGCCCGCAGGCTGTCAGCGCCGCACGTGCGAGGGCGAGACTGCGGCTCTTCAAGGTGCTCAGATACTATATGTGAGGTATGTTGAATGGATACGCCGATATACGATTTTCTGAAAGAATACGCAGCGTCGGGGACTGTGCGCTGCCATATGCCCGGACACAAGGGCAGATTGCCCGCACTCGGCTCTGAGCTCGACATCACCGAGATATCAGGCGCCGACAGCCTTTTCGAGGCAAGCGGCATTATCCGCGAGAGCGAACGAGCGATGTCCGCGCTCTACGGCACCTGTGACACCTTCTACTCCGCGGGAGGCTCTACCCTGTGCATACAGGCGATGCTCGCCGCTGTGAAGCAGGAGGGCAGGACTGTCATCGCTGCACGCAATGTACACCGCGCCTTCCTCAATGCGGCGGCTTTGCTCGGGCTCGACGTGAAATGGGTGATGCCCGATTACACTGACGGTATACTCTCCGGGGCACTCAGCCTCGGAGACATAGAGCGTGCCCTTGCGGATACGCCGAATGCCTGCATATACCTGACCTCACCCGACTACACGGGCAGAATGGCGGACATACGGGCAGTTTCCGCGATATGCCGCAGATACGGCGCCCCGCTCCTCGTGGACAATGCCCACGGAGCTCATCTGCGCTTCATTCCGACAGACTGCCACCCTATAACTCTCGGAGCGGATATGTGCTGCGATTCGGCGCACAAGACTCTTCCCGCACTGACGGGCGCGGCAATGCTGCATACCTCGTCGGAGCGCTATGCGGGAGTGCTGAGACAGTGCATGAGTCTGTTCGCGTCTACGAGCCCGTCCTACCTGATAATGGCGTCGCTCGACCTCTGCCGAAAGTATGCGGCGGAGCAGATAAGAGTTGATATATCGCTGAATCTCGCGGAAATAGACAAGCTCCGCAGAACGTTTGCGGACAGGCTTTCCTTTGCGGACGGCGACCCATTCCACATCACACTGAGAGCGGCTGAGAGCGGCTGTGACGGCAATGAGCTTGCGGAGCTGCTGCGGGAGGGCGGAGTCGAGTGCGAATATGCGGACAGCTCTCTCGTGGTGCTGCTGATGTCGCCGATGAGCACGCACGAGGACTACGCAAAGCTGACGGCGGCGCTCGAAAAAGCGCTGTGTGCAGCCAAAAAGCTCCCTCCGCATCCGGACAGCACAGCTTTGACGCTGCCGAGGAGAGCGATGAGCATACGCGAGGCTGTATTCTCCCCGAGCGAGGAGATACCCGTCGCCGAGGCTGAAGGACGTATCTGCGCGGCTGTGAAGGTGCCGTGTCCGCCGGCAGT
>JAGCHA010000039.1 GCA_017649325.1 Ruminococcus sp. | reverse complement strand
CCGAGATTTGCCGAGGCAGGCTGAACATACTGAGCAAGCTCCTCATCGGTGAGCGCTCTCACATTGATACTCTGCGTTGTGCAGGGCACTCCCGCGTAGCTGAGCACGTTCGATGAAACGGTCACAGATTTTTTATCAATAGATGTTATCTTACTGCTCGGAGTGAGGATATACGTCATCGAAGCCTCTGTATCGTTGCCCTCCTCCTTGAACGGTGCGATAGAGAAATAAACGGGTATCTCGCCGTCATCAAGGACTGCTATTGAATCTATGGTAGCAGAGCTGTCAAGTATGTGCTTCGAGAATGTCAAGAAAATCTTTCCGTCTCCGAAGCCCGCGTCGATAACCTTTGCGGGAGCAGTGCTCGTCATCTTGATATTAACGTCGGTCTGCACGGGAAGCACGGGCAGCCATTCGGACTGCGCGTCCTCGTAGCCCTCGCCTGACAGACGAACCTGCCACATACCTTCGGGTACGTCCCATGCGAACCAGCCTGCCGAGTCGGTTATCTGCGGATTGGTCTGGTCGTAGTCCTCGGCGTTCCACTTGACCGCCTTGCCGTCCTTGTCCTGATAGTATATCTCCGCTGTAACTCCCTTTACGGGATTGCTCGGCAGCCATTCGTATGCTATACCGCTCGGGTCGATCAGGCCGTTAAGACTTCCACTCGGAGTAGCAGGGTCAGTCACCTCATCAAGGTCTTTTTCGAGCTTGTCATAATACTTTCCCATAGCCCATACACCGATGGAGAGCGCTGCAGCTGCAAGCAGACCAGGCCAGAAAGCCAGACCTGCTGCTGCAAGCATAAAGCTGCCCTTTATTGCCACACCTGCTATTGCTGCACGTCCCAAGAACAGAGAAGCCGATGTTACCTTGAGCTTGGTAGCATTGTCGCGGACAAACTGATCCTTTGAATAGTCTATCTTTACGCAGCGAGCGTCATGGCTTACATAGTGACCGTAAAGCTCATATGCAGCCTGCGCGGAAGTGATCGCTGCTCCACCGTAGCCTGCTACGTCCTTTAGTACTGTATTCTTTACACCTTCCTCAAGCGCCCATGACGTTCCCGCTCCAACACTAAGGTCTTTAATAAGTCCGTCAACATCGCCATCGCCCGAATATGTGATAAGCTGCAATGAGGCTGAATCCAGTCCCTTGTTCAAGTCGGCAACGACTATTCCCTCAATTATTCTGCCTATTTCCTTATCGGTGAGAAAGTCGTTGACAGTCCTTTTATCCGTACCGCCGGACGAAAGAGGTATGCTCTTTGTGAGGCTCTCAGCGAAATCGCTGTCCTCCTTGGTTATGACTCTGACGTATACCTCGTGCTCATTTCCGTCATTGTCAATTATACGCGTATTGGACTTCTCAAACTTGAAGTCTTCATGGTCTTCAACTATGTCGATAGGCTTGAGCGTTTTGCCACCGATATCTATTGACTCGGCTGTTCCCTCGAAAACATTGAGCTCAAAATCCTCATCATCTTCCTCGGGAGGCAGATACGGAGCAGAGCCCGTATCGGGAGTCTTTGACTTCTTTTTGAAGCTCATAGCGATATTGCTGCTGCCTGTATCAACGATAGTCTGCTCAGTCTTTTCAACGAATTTTTCGGCAGGGTCTTTAGCTGCACCTTCTTCTTTTTTCAGGAGCTCCTTGCCCACCTTGTTCTTTACCGACTCTACCTTGCCTTCGCTGTCGTTCTTGACTGTCAGGGTGTCTGCCTTGTTCTTGGGGATAGTGCGTACTGAGATATCACCAGGAACAGCTGTATCAAAGAAGCCTGAGCCCTTGTATCTGCCTGTTTCGCCGTCCTTGTCAAGTCCGATATACGATGACTTACCGTTGGTCTTGGATACTACAAGTACTTTAGCAACGTTGTCGTCGTTGTCCATTTCGACATCGAAATCGAGCGGATTGCTCGGATTTATCGGCACATAGGGTGAATAGCCCGTGGTAAACATATCTGTCATATCGACAGTCCATCTGTCATGTGCGAAGTGCGATACATCGAAGTCCTTGAGGACAGGCATACTGTCAGCTACGGAAATTGTTACGACATCGGTCTTCTTGTCGCCGCATACAGCCTGTACTGTTATGGCTCCGTCAACCTCGTCTGCCTCTATTTGTAGGCTGTATTTGCCTGTATACTGGCTTGCGGTGACTTTTTTGTACTCCGCGCCGTTTACCAGTATCGAGACCTCCTTGCCGAAATCTGCGTATCCGTAAACCCAGAAGCTCGGCTTGCCTCCGTTTTTGCCGACTGCATCGGGAGCATTCAGGCTCATTCCGCTGAAGCTGTCGTTGGAGGTGATGACGTGTCTGCTCTCGTAATCGTTGTAATTCTTTATCATAGCAGAGAAATCAATCGTAACCTCAATCTCCTTATCAGCAGGATTGCGGACGCTAAATCGTATAGTGTCTTCAGTTCTTTCGAGGTCATAAGTGAAGCCGTAATCGTTTTTGACGGCTTCAAGCGCGCCAATGCTTTCCTCAGCAAGTGTTTTCGGAGTGGAGGTGAACACGCGGATAGATGCCTTTTTAAAGCCGTCGAGATATATTGGATTGATTTTGTAGTGAACAGTATAGTTTGAGAGGCTGGTGCCGTCAGCTGAGGGTACCGTCATCTTATTGACGAAAAGGTCACCACGCTCACAAAGGCTGACACGGCTGTCCCAGAGATTGTCGGTATAATGGAATGAGCGGAAGTTGGTCTTTATGCTCGTCTGCGTCATATCCAGCTCCTGGAGATTCTCACAGCCGTTGAAAGCGTTTGCGCCTATCTCAGTAACGCTCTCCGGAATATGTACGACTCGGAGTGGGTGGCAGTCTGTGAACAGATTATCTGGTATCTTCTCCATGCCATCTTGAAAATAAACCTCTTCCAGAGACGGAGTGTGAACGAATTCCCAACCGTTGTAGCATTTTATTCCCTTTGGGATAGTGAGCTCCGTAAGGCTGTAGCAGTTCCTGAAAATATCGCCGCCCGTGAAGTCGACCAGTCCGTCGGGGAGCTTGACGTAGGACAGGCTCTGGTCGTCGTCGAATGCACGGTTGTATATACCCGTGACTGATTCGGGAATAGTCACGTCGGTAAGATACTTCAAGCCTGCCGTCATCGCGTTCAGGTAAGTGATACCGTCGGCGAATACAAGCTTTTCGATGCCGCTTCCATAGAATACGCAAACTCCGCGCATATTGGCACCCGCATTTATCTCATGCGGGACATAGAGATATTTCAGTCCCGTAGTGTCGCCGAATGCCATATTCTCGAGAGTTTTCAGATTCTTGGGAAGGTCGAGGTGCTCGATGCCCGTGCATCTCCTGAAAGCGGAAGCGCCGATAGTCTCGATGCTGTCAGGGAGCTTGGGGTCCTTGATAGATGGGCACTGATAGAATGCTCCGCTCTTGATAGAGGTCACGGAATCAGGGATATTTATTGTTTCGAGTGAGTTGCAGGAGTAGCATATCTCATGAGGTATCTCTGTTATACCGTCCTCAAATGTTATCTCTTTTATACCTGAGCCGGTGAAAAACTGTTGTCCT
>JAGCHA010000038.1 GCA_017649325.1 Ruminococcus sp. | reverse complement strand
GGCGCTGTATCCGACGTCGTTTCCGTTGTCGATGATGTCGTTTCCGCCGTTGTCGCTGCTTCGCTCGTTGTCGTTATGGGGGCTGTTGTCGTGGTTGCTGATGCAGTTGTTGTGATAGTGGTAGTAGTTGTTTCAGTTGTAGTGGTAGTGGTAGTAGTTGTTTCAGTTGTAGTGGTAGTGGTAGTTGTTGTTTCAGTGCTTGTTGTAGTAGTCGTTGAAGTAGTTGTTGTGGTAGTTGTTGTTATTGCGGTGGTCTCCGTCGTTGTGGCGGAAGATTCTGTGGTAGTTGTGGTGGTCGTAGTTGTTGATGTGGTTGTTGAAGTGATGGTAGTGGATTCCGTGGCAGTCGTGGTCTCTGTTGTTGCGGTAATGGTCGTCGTTGTTGTTGTCATGGTTGTTGTCGTTGTTGTCGTGGTTGTCGCTGATGTTGTGGTGGTGCGCTCCTGAACAGGATATTCCGCAGTCGCACTGCCCGCATAATTGCCGACAAAGGTCACTGTCACCGACCCGTATCCCGCCTTGCTGACGTTATCGTACTCGAATGTGTAATCCTCCCCCTCGATGAGCTGCACGCCGTCAACGCTCACTTTCACCTCGGGAGCCGTATCATCGTAACCGTCATGTGTTACCGCTATAACAGGCTTCTTGCCTGTATCGGACAGCTCAAGCGGCGCGATATTAACAGGTATGCTGCCCGCTGCCGAGCCGCTGTGCTGCGAGTCGGACTGCACCTGATAATACACCCTGTACTTGCCCGCATTTACCGCCGTAGGTATCTCCGCGCTGTAGGTCTTGCCGTCAAGGCTGTAGCTTATCGCTCCGCCGACGGCGCTCGCTCCCGCGACGAGCTCCTGCTCAGCCCCGTTATAGGTCAGCTTAGCCGCCTTAGGCTCGGTGAACTTCAATGCAGCTTTCTTTATCTTCCACCGGCGGAAGTAGACGAGCGAGACTCTGTAATTGCTCTTGTCCTTGCCGCTTACCGTAGCCTTCGCCTCGTATTCGCCGACCTCGGATGCCGTATTATTCTGGTATTCGAGCGTTACGTCATCGTCGTTGACTATGCCGATGAGCTCCGCGTGAACTGCCTTTTCCGTGCCGTCGTAGACGAACTCGTCCTCCTCGTCCCATATGAGCTCTGTCTCCCTCGGAACTACGTGGAGTACAGCCTTATAGTCGCAGAGAATATTGTAATTCTCAGCCGTGAGCCCGTTCTCATACACGAGGTCATAGTCTCCGACGGGACTGTACTGCTCGTACGATGTGACGAGCTTCGGTGTGCCGATGATTACCGAGAGGTCATCGCCCGCGGCGAGTCCCTCCGCATGCATTTCTGCATCACCGAGCTTTTCGCCGTAGGATATAGTCATTTCCTTCGCGTATATCTGAAGGTCTGCCTTCTCTATCGTCCATTCCATAGCTGATACGCTGTCGGGGACGGTATAGTTGATGTTCGAGAGCGACACTACCTTAGCTGTATATGTACCCGATTTCGTCGCTTTATAGCCCGCGAGCACTGCCTCGACCTCATCGCTGCCCACTGTGCCCGTTATCGTCGGGATGAGCTGCTTCTCTGTGCCGTCGTAGACAAAGCTGAACTTAGTTCCCCAGAATACGCTGACAGGCTTCGGTTCGACTGTAAGCACGCCCGCCTTTGCCGTTACCTCGTAGTTCGTGAATTCGGGGAGCTGAGGGAGCGTCTCATATGTGCCGACCGAGCCGTACTGCGCGTATTCGGTTATGAACGGGAAAGAGTCAAGGAATATAGCCTCGTCCTTTGCCGTCAGACCCTCGTAGCTCACTTGCACCTTTGTCGGGAGCTCCTCGCCGTATGTGATCTTGCAGCTTTCAGCCGTAACTGTAAGAGGCTTTTTCTTTACCGTGAGTCTGCCGTTCTTCACAGTAATGTTGTAATCGGAGTTTTCGGGGAGTTCTCCGCTGAGCTCGTATTCGCCCGCATTGCCTGTCTCGGTGTAAGTCGATACAGCGGGCACCTCGTCGGGGAAAAGAGCCTTGTCTGCCTCGCAGAGCCCTGTATACTTCACTTTTACCTTGCTCGGAAGCTCTTCGCCGTAAGTGACAGCCGCGTCTTCAAATGTCGCTGTGAGCTGTGCAGGGACAATAAACAGCGGCACTTCAAGCACCTGTGCATGGAAATTTGCCGATTCGTGCTGACTGACAATGACCTTGTACTCGCCGCAGTGTACAGGTGCTTCGGCGAGCTCGGAATATGTGCCGCCGCTCCCCTTTCCGAACCACTGATAGTCAACTGCAACGTCCTTGTCGGTGTTATCGGAGAGAATATAACCGTTCAGCTCCGCCTCCGGAGATACTCCCGTATATACGTACTGTATGGACGTTCCCGAACCGTTGACAGCAACGGTCGGAGTCCTCTTTGTAACGGTGAGAGTGCCGAGCTCGTATGCAAAGGTGCTGCCCGCAAATGACGTTTCGTCGAAGTCTACTGTAATCGGGTATGTGCCGACAGGTGTCGCCGCGTCGGCAGAGTCAGCATTGTAGCACGTCACCTTAACCGCATTTTTTACAGCCGCTTTTTCCTCGTCGGAAATGTCGCCGTCGACCTTGATCTCAAAATCTGCCTGCTCGCGATAGACGACTGTCGTGTCGGGGACACTTATGGTTATCACGGAAGACGTCACCTTGAAGTATACAGGCTCGGTAACTATCTCCTCATAGTCCTCCGAAGCAGGTACCCTCGCAATGACATAGTAGCTGCCCGCCGTTGTCGGTGCCCCTTCAAGCGGTGTGCTGTCCGACGCCTTATAGTACGAAAATTCAGGCTCGCCGTACTTAGCTGAGGCCGTAGGTACGGACGGAGTTTCGCCTGCCTTCCAGTCGGTTATTTTCAGCGGGGCTGTCCATGAATTCTCCTTCACCTCGGGAGTTCCCGCCTTGGCGATGACTGCCGCTTCGAGTTCTGCGATGTCAAGCGGCTTATGGACTACGGGCGTCGCCATGACCTCCTCCCGCTTTCTGCGATTGGAGTCAGTGCCGTACCAGAGCTTACCGTCAGAGCTGTAAAGGCTGTATATCCTTTTGGATGCCTTCTCGGCTTCGCTCAGGTCATAAAGGTCGATATACTGTCCGTTATGGTATGAATAAACTGAAGTCGGAGTGGAGAAATAAAGAATATCATTCACTACGACGGGGACATTGTAGCTGTCGCCCCATACATATCCCGGCTTATCGGGGATATCCCACTCCGCAAGCTCTAAAGCGAGGTTATCAGTAAGAGGGGTGCTCGATGCCCCATGCGTGGCTGTGTCGTAATTGAAAAGCGTGAATTGTACATCCGTGCCTGTGCCTGTCAGAGCGAGCCACTTGTTCTGATAGCGCTGTATAGGCTTCTCGGTGCCGAGCCAGAAGGCTTCGCTGAAGGTCGAGGGTATCGAAGCTCCGTAGATATCATTATTGAAGCTGTCTACCCAGTCGGTTGAGGTGTGCGCTGAGGACGAATTCGCAAGCTCCTCGGTCGTTGTCAGGAAGTTATCGTGCTTGACGTAGCCCTTGTAGCCAAAGTAAAGGTCGTCCCACGTCGCATCGACGAAATACCAGTCATCGACTATCTTTACAGCATTCCACGCGTGACCCATAGTCGCGCTCGTGACAAGCTTTGTCGGTACACCGACTTTGTTGAGGAGCATTGCGTACAGGTCAGCATAGCCCTCGCAGACAGCCATGCCGTTTTTCAGCATACCGTATGCCGAAAACTGCTCGTAGTCCGAACGCTCGGCCTTGCCGTAAAGGAAGGGGTAGTCGTAATCGAAGTTGGAAGCGACGTACTCGTGGAAGTACAGTGCCTTTTCCTCGTCCGACCAGCTCGGTTTCACGGGAGCGGCGATATCGTCGAGCATCGCCATATATTCTGCGTATTTGGCGTCGTATTCGCTGTCGTCGAAACGGTATTTTATCTCGATGGTGTCGTAGAACGGATTGAACGCCACCGATGAGTTGATCGCCACGATGCCTACATCGTAACAGCACAGGACATAGTGGTAGATATCGAGGAACGCATCGGCGTTCTCGTCAGTCATGTCCAGTCCCGTCGCCTTATAGTTCACGCGCGGCTCGTGAGCGGCTATCGCAAGGTAGGTCGCCTCTGCCGCCTTTGCGCTCTCCTCAGCCGTCAGCGTGCCGACTTCTCCGATAAACGAGAAATCGGGGACGTCCTGCGGTGCGGCTGCACGTGCAGCCGTCGGCACGAGCGGGAGCTCCATTGCTGCGATACACAGGGCTACTGCAGCCGCGGTCAGTTTTTTCAGCCTATTTGTCTTTTCCATAATTTTCACCCTTTCAGCATCGTGAGTACGATACGGCATTTTCACCATATTTTCTTCACGATACAAATACCTGATTGTATCATACCACAATTTTGCTTTAATCGTCAATTAGCATACTGCATTAATATTTAATGTAGTATATGGTGAATATCACAAATTATAGTTTTTTTCAGGCTTTTTTTCTCTTCGGATACTAAATATTGTGATTAGTAAAAAGAAAAATAAAGTACATTTTATCCACCATTTTTGCAAATACTGGGTTGCAGGTCTGACTAAATAGGGATATAATTTATTGTGAGGTATTGTGGGCGAAATGTAGGCAAGCTTCGCTCCGCAAAATCGAATATTTCAGAAGGAGTTGATCCATAATGAAGCTGACAAGAACCGCCGCTGCCGCTGTTTCCGCAGTTATGTTCGCTACATCTTCCATTGTCGCTGTTCCCGCTTTCGCTGCGGATGACGGCGAGATGCGCAATATGTCGACTATCGAACTCGTTGAGGACATGGGTATCGGTATCAACCTCGGCAACACAATGGAAGCCGCCGGTGACTGGATAAACCAGAACGGCAATGCTTCCGTCAAGGACTTCGAGACTGCTTGGGGCAGTCCCGAGATCACAAAGAAAATGATACAGGGCTACGCCGACGAGGGCTTCGGCGTGCTGAGAATACCTGTTGCGTGGTCGAATCTGATGAAAGACGACGGTAAATACACTATCGACGCCGACCTGATGAAAAGAGTCACTCAGATAGTTGACTGGACCCTCGAAACAGGTATGTATGCTATCATCAATATCCACTGGGACGGCGGCTGGCTCAAGGATATGCCAACTAACAAGAACCAGTGCATGACGCGCTACACCCATATGTGGGAGCAGATAAGCGAGAACTTCGCCGACTATGGCGACCACCTCATGTTCGAGGCTCAGAACGAGGAGCTCGGCTGGGAATCGGTGTGGAATCAGTATTCCAATCAGGGCGATAAGGAGAAGTCCTATGCTCTCGTGAACGAGGTCAACAAAAAGTTCATCGACACCGTAAGAGCAAGCGGCTCGAACAACTCGTACCGCCACCTCCTCATCTCGGGCTATATCACAGATGTCAACCTCACCTGTGACCCTCTGTTCGAGATACCCTACGACCCTGTAAACAGGCTCGCTGTTTCGGTACACTACTATATCCCCTCTACTTTCGCTATCCTCGAGGAGGACGCCGACTGGGGCAAGGCTGCTTATTCATGGGGCTCTGCCGCAGAAAAGGCTGAGCTCGAGAAGAACCTCGACCTCGTTAAGACCACTTTCTACGACAAGGGCGTGCCCGTTATCATCGGCGAGTACGGCTGTCCTACCAAGAACAAGGACGCAGCTTCCGTGCGCGACTACCTCACGAGCGTTTGCCGCGAGGCTTGCGAGCGCAACCTCTGTCCCGTGCTCTGGGATACTCCCGTTGACGGTCACTACGACCGCTCGACCTGCAAGCTCAAGGATTCTCAGCTAAAGGCTAACTTCGCAGAGATAGTCTCCGACAACTTCTCCTCAGGCGGCAGCAGCGCCCCCGTTCCCTCGGGCGACGGCACTGTCTACTTCAACGATACTTTCGAGTCCGGCGCTCAGGGCTGGACAGGAAGAGGTGCTGCAAGCGTTACTTCCTCATCCGACAAGGCATTCGAGGGCAGCAAGTCAATCTACGTTGACGGCAGAACTTCTGCCTGGAACGGCGGCTCAAAGCAGCTCGGCAACGACTTCGAGGCGGGCAAGTCCTACAGCTTCAGCGCCAATGTGCTCTTCGACAAGGGCGGCAATGAGGATACTTTCTTCCTCAAGATACAGTACAAGGACGCAAGCGGTACCACAAGCTATGACGGCATCGCAGAGGCTTCTACTATGAAGGGTACATGGGTACAGCTCGCGAACACCAACTACAAAATACCCGCAGGTGCTACAGATATCGTTCTCTACGTCGAGACCGAGGACAGCACCAACAGCTTCTATATCGACGACGTTACAGGCGCTTCCGCAGGCACTGTCATCAAGGGTGCTGGCGGCACAAAGCGTCTCGAGTACGGCGACCTCAACTACGACGGACGCATCGACATCTTCGACGTAGTCCTCGAGCGCAAGGCGGTGCTCGGAAACCTCTCAGACGATATGGCACTCAAGGCTGCCGATATCGACGGCGTTGACGAGATAAACGTTACCGACCTCGTACTCCTCTACGAATTTGTTATGGGCAAGATAAAGACATTCCCCGAGCGTCCCGAGCCTCCCAAGCCCGACAACAAGTGGGACGACTATGTTGAAACTGCTTCCTCGCAGTCTATCGACTTCTACAAGAACTCTATCTGCAATATGGGCAATACCTATCGCCTCACAAAGAAACTCGAAGCGGCTGAGAGCGGAAAGGGTCTCACTCTTGCTTATATCGGCGGTTCTATCACCGAAGGCAAGAACTACAGCACTCCTTTCACTAACTACATCAAGAATAACTTTGCTAAGGGCAGCTTCAAGGAAATAAACGCAGGTCTCTCGGGTACTTCGTCCGTTGTTGGTCTGGTACGTGCAGAGAATGAAGTTTGCAGCCAGAATCCCGATATCGTCGTTATCGAGTTCTCTGTAAACGACCACGAGGGCGAGGCTTACAAGAAGTCCTTCGAGGCGCTTATCAGAAAGTTCCTCGAAATGCCCAACGAACCCGCTGTTATCGTTCTCATCACCCGCTCCAAGGGCGGCTATTCAAGCCAGGCTCAGATGGAGGCTTCGGGCAAGAACTTCGATGTTCCGATAATCAGCATGGA
Source organism: Ruminococcus sp. (assembly GCA_017649325.1). Taxonomy (GTDB): domain Bacteria; phylum Bacillota; class Clostridia; order Oscillospirales; family Ruminococcaceae; genus Ruminococcus. The sequence goes on along the minus strand of JAGCHA010000038.1, from coordinate 17,755 downwards.
CAACGCTATCACTAAGGCGTTCAACAGCGGATTCCTCAAGGCTGACGACTACTTCGCCGATGAGTACCACCCGCACGCTAAGGGCGGTCAGCTCGTTGCAGACTGCATGTCTTACTACGTTCGTCAGGCTATGAGGACAGAGAATCGCTCCGATTCCTACACTATCCCCTCTACTTCAAAGTACGGCTCAGAATACTGGACCTGCTATAATGCAGATCCGACAAAGGATCTCCAGAACTTCAATGCAGGCTCGTTCACGAGAGGTACCGGCTATGGAAAGCTTCCTTACGGATATTCCGCAAACGGAGGCAATGCTATGACTTTCAAGACCACAGGTAAGGGCCTTATCATAGTATTCAAAGCAAACTCATCCAACATGGGCAGCGTAGATGTTACTGTAAACGGCAAGACCACTAAGGTAAACGGCGTTAAGCAGTATACATGGGGCGGTCCTGATGCTGAGGTCGGCTACTATCAGCCGAACAGCGGTGAACTGAACGTTTCTATCAAGGCAAACGGCAGCTTCACGATCTGGGGCCTCGGTGTTATCAAGTAAACTGTAACACAGCAAAAAATTTCGCCCTCCGTTCAGATGAACGGAGGGCGTTTTTTGTACCGTAATATTTCAGTCACTTGCCGCAGCCTGCCTGCATACGTCTGATAAGCAACGTGCCGTTTTCTTTCAGCCACCTGCTACATTTGTCGTAATCGGGATATACGCTGTAAACCGCTGCATAAAACGCCTTTGAGTGGTCCATATGCAGGCGGTGGCACAGCTCGTGGACAACTATGGAGTCGAGTACCTCGGGCGGCGCCTCCATAAGCAGGCAGTTAAAGCTGAGAGCGCCTTTTGCAGTACAGCTCCCCCACTTCGACCGCTGATTGCGTATGGTTATCCGCCCGTAGGTCACTCCGAGAAGAGCAGCGTAGTGCTTTACGCGCTCGGGAATGACCTGCAGTGCACGCTCGGCCATTGCCTCTATGTCCTCGGGTGTATACGGCTTGAGCTGCGAGAGCTCGCGGTTTGTACGCTCTGCCTTTGCCGCGTGCTTCTCTATCCAGCCGCGGTTCTTGGTGATGAAGTCGGCGATATCCCTATTCGCCAGCCGAAGCGGCGAGCGCACGATGAGGTGTCCGTCCTCGGCTATTTGCAGGGCTATTGTCCGACGCCCGGTGCGTATGACCTCTGCATTCGCTATTATGATGTCAAGCTCGGACAACTCCGTTACCTCCTCTGCTTCTCACGTCAGATGACGACCATATCCGTTCCCGCATAGAAATCGCCGATAACGCGTCCTATGGATGCGGACACATCGGAGGTGATGTACGAATATGACCTCGGAGCCTCTATCTCCTTGACAAAGGCTACAAGCTCGTACCTTATGCCCTCGCCGTCAAGCTGATAGAAGTACCTCTTATTTTCGCTCTGGTCCTCGAATCTGGTCTCGAAGTAATCGGTCTTCCACCACGGTGCGGGCACGTAGATATATCCCTTTGTACCCGATATGATGAGCTCGCCCTCGGACTTCACGCCCATTCCGACCTGTACAGTCGCGACTGCCTTTGGATAGCTGAAATGGATATGCGTAAAGAGGTCAAAAGAATTGGCGCTGTCCTTGAACAGCGTCGTTATCTGTGACCTTATATAATCGGTGCCGAGTATCTGGAACACGGGCAGCATAGCCGTTGGTCCCCAGCCGCAGATACTGTTCCATGCCATGGGTATATTCGCGCTCCCGATATCGCGAAGGCTCGTACAGGTCGCCTCGACCGATATAACGTCGCCTATCTTGCCCTCATTGGCTATAAGGAGCAGCCTGTTATAGGCTGTTGCGTAGGCTGTCTTTATCGCATCCATAAGGACGAGCCCGCGCGACCTTGCAAAAGCAAACAGCTCCTCGACCTCTTCCTTTTTTGTTGCTATCGGCGACTCGACAAGGACGTGCCTGCCGCACTCAAGAGCCTGCTTTATCTGACTGTAGTGCTCGGTCGGCTTGGAGATTATGTACACCGCATCGCAGTTGTCGAGAAGCTCCTCATAGCTCGCGAAATGCGGTACGTCGTCGGGAACCTCGCCGCCGAGACAGCGGTCGGACACTATGCCAGCTATATCCAGTCCGTTAACTATCTTGCTCTCGTTGATGTACTTCGACACTATCGCGTTCTTGCCGTCGCCGACAAGTCCGAGCCTGATACTGCGCTTGGAGGCTCTGATAGCCGAGCTTGAAACGCCCTCTGTTCTGTCGAGGTATTCGACCTTGCAGAATCTGCTGAGATAGTCGAATTTGCCCAGCCAGTCCGAGCCTATCGCAAATATGTCAACGTCATACCGCTGAACGTCATCAATTTTTTGTCCGTCGTATTCTTCAACTATTATCTCATCTGCCAGGCCCGTGGCTCTGACTGCTTCGATACGCTCCATAAGCGACTGCTGGAGATTTATCTTGCCGCGCGATTTGTCATAGTCGTCCGAGGTTATACCTACGATGAGATAGTCACCGAGTGCCTTTGCCCTTTCGAGCAGACGTATATGACCGTAATGGAGCATATCATACGTTCCGTATGTTATGACTCTGACTGCCTTGCTCATATCATCCCTCTGTGAGCTCCTGCGTATGTATACGCTTTGCAAGGAGAAGGTCGTTGACCGAGTCTACCTCCGTCCAGTCATAGTTAGTGATGTCAATGTAGTAGAGCTTGAAATCGTTCTTGAAAATGAGCTGGACCAGTGCATTCTCGTACCACTGGTCGTAATATCCGTCCTCGACCATGCTCTCCATCTCTGTCTTCATAAGTCTTGCACTCTCGCGGTCGAGCAGAGTAACGCCTGCATACTCGCCGTAGTAGTTATCGAGGTCCTTGCTCATTACGAGTACCTGATCGCCCGAAACCTCAACGTTGTAGTCGCCGTCGGTCTTGATAGAACTGTCAACAAGGACAACAGGCTTGTCTACGGGCTTGCAGAGAACATTGGCTACAAGCTCGTCCTCCATAACGATGTCGCCGTCGATGAGGATTACGTTATCGGCGTCAAGCTCTTCCTTTGCGAACCAGAGAGATGCTATCGAATTAGTTACCTCATAGAAGGGGTTATAGATGTATCTTACGCCCTCTACCTGCTCCTCGATACGTCTGTGCATATGACCTGTTACGAGGACAATGTCTGCCTCGGGGTCATGCTTCTTGATGAGTCCGACCATACGCTGTAAAAGTGTGGTGTTCTCGTCAAGCTTATACATCGATTTCGGATGCTTGAATGTGAGCGGCTGTAATCTTGAGCCCTTTCCTGCAACCATAAAAATGTACTTCATTGTTTATTGACCTCCATTATACTATCGGGTCCTGCCATACGACAAGTCCGACTCTCATAAGCTTTTCATTTGTCGGGAAACGTATATCTATCCCGAACTGCGCCGCTGTCTTGACTATATTTACCCCGGTCGATTCAAGCGGACTTCTCGACATATAGGGATTGTTGCAGCGCTCCTTGCCGCATCCGCCCTTGCAGAGCTTGCATGAGCCTGCTCCGAACGAGATAGCTGTTGAACTGTTGTGGTCATAGAACCACTTCTCTATTTTCAGCAGTGTCTTGTGAAGCGTAACACTCGACTCGTTTCGTATCGTCTCATACTGAGCTTTATTCGTTGCATCAAAGGTATAAGCAACAAACATCCCCTCGTCAAACTCGCTGAACATCTTCTTGTAATCTATGTCGGGCAGATTGGGCGGACATCTCCAGTTCCTGCCGTACTTTCCGCAATAGAAGCAGTTCATCTTCACGCACTCTTCAAAAATCATTTTCTTAGGGTCCATAAAGGTGCATTCCGCTTCGGGGGCTATCTCCGCGCAGAATTCGAGCAGTTCCTTCTTTAATGCCATCTCCATAGGCTTTCTCCCTTATTTGTCGACTTCTACCAGCGCCTCAACGAACCGCTTCATATACTCCTCTGCGCCTGTGGATACTCTCAGGCACTTGCCGAGCTTTCCGATACCCGCATACGACTTTATCAGTATCTTCTTCTCGTCCTTCATCCTGTCGACTATAACGTCGGCATCGGCATGGCGGGGCTTCACGAAAATGAAGTTGCCCTCCTGTGCATTGACCTCGTAGCCGAGCTTTCTCAGCTCGTCAACAGTGTACTTCTTGCCTTTGAGCTGTATATCTATCATCCTGTCGAGCATTCCCGGCTCTTCGATTATCCTCTGCGCGAACAGCATTGCAAATGCGTTGGTGTTGTGAGGTGTACAGAGATTGGATATCATCTTGATATCGTGCGGCTGTCCGACCATATAGCCGAGGCGGAGTCCGCCCAGCGAAAAGAGCTTGGAGAATGTACGGGTAAGGAGGACGTGGTCATTCTCCATAACATACTTGATAAATGTATTGTTGTAGAAATACATATAAGCCTCGTCGATGAGTACCGTTATCTCGTACTTCTTTGCTGCCGCAAGTATTTCCTCGAACTCCTCGTTCGTGTAGGCATTACCGATAGGATTGTTCGGGTTCAGCAGGATAAGAAGCTGCACATCGGGGTCGAGGCAGGATATGATGTCAGCGGGAGTAACAGTGAGGTCATCGTGGTAATTAACTCTGACGAACTGTCTGCCGTACATCTTCGCGTACACCTCATACATCGCATATGAGGGCGCAACTCCGACTATCTTGCCGCCCTCCGAGGTGAATGCCTCGATTGTGTGGCGGATACCCTCGGACGAACCGTTCACGAGGCAGAGGTTCTTGTCCTCTACTCCGAGGAAGTTTGCCATGCAGTCAGTGAACTCCTGTGTCTCGGGGTACTGCGAGATAAAGTTGGGGGTTACCTCCGATAAAACCTTCTGTAGGAATTCCTCGGGGATACCGCCGGGATTCTCGTTGAGATCAAGTCTGAGGTATGCCTTGCGGTTGTTCTGATAAACTATTCTGTCAAGGTTTATGAGATGTGGATTTGTGTAATACATTAATGTATCCTCCGTTTTAACGTTCACATAAGAACTAAATTTAATTCACCTTACAATTATAGCACTATTGCCGCCGATTGTCAATGAATATATTTCCGGTATAACTCACGGTGTCATCTCTTTTTCATCAGGTATGCAAGGTTTTGCAGTCCTCTGTCTCCGCGTCTGTATGAGTAGAAACCGCTGCCGTGACAGGTGCATACGCTCGAAATGTGTATATTATCGCGTGATATTCCCTCGCGCAGAGCCTTTATCGTTATCGCCTCCGCCATGTTAAGATACAGCCTTTCTCCCGCTCTGTGAAAGATGCGTTCAAGCTCTTCCGCCGTGAAACTCCGTGCAAAGTCGTCCCGGACCTCCGCTCCTACCTCGTAGCAGGCTCGGCAGATATGCGGTCCGAGTGTAAGCTCCGTCTTCTCGGGAACAGTTCCGAGCTCTGCCATTCGTGCGATGCCGTTATGTATCAACTCCCCTGCCGCCGACTGACGCCCGCAGTGGAGCAGCCCTATAACTCCCGACTCACGTTCCGCAAGATATATCGGGACGCAATCCGCCGCGATAATACTCAGCACAAGCCCGCTTTCGGACGTGATAAGTCCGTCCGTTTTCTTGAGGACGTTGTCGCGGAGCACTCCCATGCCGCCGTGCTCCGTCCCGACTATTGCCACAAGCTGCCCGTTTGCTTGATATGGGCGGACTATGCTTGTGAGCGGAACTGCGAGCTCCTCGCTCAAGGCTGTATAATCCCGAGTCGGAGGGGCTGTCGGCTCGGTGCGAGTCCATATGCCGCTTCCGCCCGCGGTAAAGCCTCCGACGACCGAGGCGTCATCGAACAGCTTCATCTCCGTGTACCTATAACGAAAAGCTGGTCTTTTTCGCCGTATATCGTATCGTACTCCCCCATTTTCTCAAAGCCGTATTTCTCGTAGAGCCCTGTCTCCCCGCTCATGAGATAGACCTTCTCAAAGCCCGCACTCTCGGCATATTCAAGCACTTTGCGTATCATCTGCTCGGACACCCTTCTTCCGCGGAAGTCCTCGCCTACAAAGATAAAGCCTATGAACGGAGTGTACGGGTATTCGGGCGGGAGCTCGTCCTTCGCGGTCAGTGTGCAGAAGCCCGCTGTCTGCCCGTTTTCACTTGCGGCAAATACGCGCTCGAAGCCGTGGAAGCAGTCCTCACGCATCTGTCTCGCAAGCTCCCTGCCCGCTCTCCATGAGCAGCTCTCCGCATAAGCTATGGTCTGCTCCCAGAGCGCACTGCCCTTTTCTAATGCGTTTATCTCCATAATTATTCCCTTTCTGTCGGTGATATATGCTTTATTGTATTTGTCAGGAGCAGCAGCGATACCATCATCATTATCGCCTCCGTGACAGGCTGTGCCCACAGCATACCGTTAAAGCCGAAGCAAGTGTTCAGCAGAAGCAGCAGCGGGATATACAGTATCAGCTGGCGTATCAGCGTGATCGCAAAGGCTAAATGCGGCTTGCCCATAGCCTGAAACGACATTCGGCACATCGAGACCGTCCCTACGAAAGGCAGTATGAACATGAGGCGCCGCAGTACGTGAGCTCCTATGTCCACGACCTCAGCGGTATCTGTGAAAATGTCGATGAGCAGGGGCGCAAAAATGCAGTACATCGCCATAAGCACGAGCTCCGTCCCCGTAACCGCCGTAACTCCCGCTTTCAGCACCTTTTTCATTCGGTCTGAATTGCGGGCGCCGTAGTTATATCCCATGATAGGCTGTGTTCCCGAGGCAAAGCCCTGATATACGTAGTTTCCGAGCGAGAGCACCTTCTGTGCTATGCCCATTGCCGTAACTGTCAGCTCGCTGTACTCGACCGCAAGATTGTTGTTGACCGTATAAGCAGCAGATGTGAGGAGAGTCTCCAGCGAGGCAGGGACTCCTACCCAGTATATCTCGCGCAGTATCTCCCCTGTCGGAACTATCTGCTCCGTTGACGGGCGCAGCAGCGTCTTTCCGCGCAGATAGTACAGCACGGACACTCCGAAGCCTGCCGCGTTGCTGAGCACTGTTGCTATTGCTGCGCCGCGTATCTGCATATTTAGTGTAAAAATAAAGAGCGGGTCGAGAACAATGTTCATCAGCGTACCGACTACCATTCCCGTCATCGAATACCGCACCGAGCCCTCGCTGCGGAGCAGTGCACCCGCTGTGTAACTGCCCATTGTAAAAAAGCTGCCAAGCAGTAACACCTGCACGTACTGCTGCGTGTAGTCGAATGTGTTCTCCTTCGCTCCGAGCAGCCTTGCAAGCGCCGGGAGAAATACCAGTCCTATGCTCGTGACGAGCATACTGTTGATGAATGTCAGCGTAAAGGCGGCAGTCAGGGTATGCGACGCCTTCTCCTTTTCTCCCGCACCAAGACATCGCGCAATGAACGAAGAGGCTCCCGTGCCTACCATATTCGATATCGCTACCGTCACCATCATAACGGGGTATGCAAGATTGACTGCCGCAAGCTGGTAGTCGTCGCCTGTAAGCCCGATGAAATAGGTGTCCACAAGATTGTACAGCACCATGATGAACATTCCGATTATCAGCGGCACGCTCATCTTCACGACTGCCTTTGCGGGGACTTCCTGACTTAATGTATATATTCGCTTGTCTTCCTTGTTGTCCATTCTATAATGCCTCAGATTCTTTGAGCGGTCTGCCGCGCGCCACTATTTCTTGGTTTTGAGCTTTATCAGAGCCTCGTTAGCAACCGCCTGATCAATAATTGAAAACACTAACTTCTCCAGTTCGCTGCCCTGCGAGTAGTTCGCCTCCGCAACAAAATCTACTCTGTTTGCATCCAGCAGCTCAAGCGACGTTTGTCTCTTTCTCTTCGCGTATACCGCAATGGAGTGTCCGCCATTCGCTTTGGTGAGCTTCATGCAGGGAACATCCGTAAAGCCGTCGCCTATGTATATCATATTCCTGAACGGCACTCTTCTGTCGTCTTCGGGGGTGTACTTGTTCAGGTCAGAGTTGTTCGTCACGTCAAGGACACCCTTGTTTATCCTGAAAAGATACTGCGTTTTCTCTGTGAAATTTACTGCCGTTTTGGGCCATACCGCGATGCCGTTGTGGTCATACAGGAATTCGCAGGCATATATCTCCTTGAACTCCCTGCCTATCGAGCTTCCCTCGATTATTTCCTTTATCCCTGAGGATATTATGTAGTGCTCGACTGTGACGTTCTTTGCCTTGCCGTATTCGTTTATCCTGCCGAACCAAGTCTCTACGCCCTCAAAATATTCGATGCTCCTGCCAAGCTCAACGAAATCCTCTCTGTGAATGGATTTTTCGTTCTGGTTCGATTTCTTTATCATCATATACATATACGCGAGAACTGCGTCCATTTCCTCTTTCTTCGTAAGCTCGTCCGTTTCGCTCCAGAATTTGCCCGATGTCATTCCCATATTTGAAATAAAGCCGTATTCCTGCATATCCTTTGTACAGAGCGTTTTGTCAAAATCGTACATCAGTGCGATGATAGTCTTTCTGTTTGCCATATTGTCCTCCGTTTCGACTGTTTTTAAGTGATAATGCTATTATACCATATCTTGTCGGCAATAGCAATATTATCGCGCTGGACTTTTACACTATTTTACGGCTATGGTTCAAAACCCAAAACAGCGTTCGGGATTTATAAAATCCCAAACGCTGTTTTCTTCATATACCCATATCAGCAGCTGTACCGATATGTTCATTATTCTTTGATCTCTTTTATTTCCTCTTCATCTTTTATGACTGCTTCATCCCTGTCTCCGACATAGAGCACGATATCCTTATCGGCCTTGCCATCCTTAACAGTGAATCTTACGATATCGGATCTGAATTCATCAGTTGTCATTTCTGTCTTCGCCAACAGTTCCTTGCCGAGGTCTGTATTGAACCAGATACCCTCATACGGCTCGTCCTCAGCGTATATATTTGGACAGATCAGATAGTCGCCGTCTGCCAGTGCAAACTTCTCGCCCGGCTTTAAGCTTGGAATGAGAGTTATAAAATCTGACGTGAGGACTGCGTAGGTGTTGCTGCCGGGATAAGGTTTCATACCGGGGAATGTCATAACACTGAACGAAAGCTCCTTGTCGGAGTCATCAGGCATGAGATAGAAGTCAAAAGATGTTGAGTAGTCGTATACATATCCCCAACCTACCGACTGCTCTTCCTTGTTTACCGTATAGCCCGCGGGAACGCTGTCAACAACGACTTTGTAAGAATTTGAGCCTGTGCGCCAGAGATTGTCAAAAACCTTTGCCGTACCGTCAGATGTCCAGCTCTCTGTCTTTGCGTAGCTGTCGGGAGCCTCAATGAATGAGAGCTTGACGCCCTTTACAGGCTCACCTGTAAGGCTGTTATAGCAGTTGACCTCTATCGAATTCGACTTGTTCTCCATGGGTCCGAAGCTGAGTACGAGGTCTCTGTCGGGCTTACCGTTTACCACTGAAAAATCAATGCCATTTGAAAAGTCTTCAATTACTGCATCGGGATAGTTCTTCTTTATCATCGCGGCAAAGTCGCTGTCGGGGTCAACGAGTGAAACGGGATAATCAAACGGATTGAATTCAGCATGATAGTCGCCGTCGGGAAGAGCCATTTCACCTGTGTACTGCCTCTGATAGTAGTAATTGCCTTCCTTGTCCGTGATGAAGAGGTTGCCGTAGCCTATATGCTCTATGCCCTGACACCAGTCCATATGAGTGAACTTTATGTTCGGCTCGGCGTCATCGGCTGCGACCCTTATCACAACTTCCTTCTCGGGTGTGCCTGCTTCGACATCGAATATGAGCACCTGATCCCATGTCTTGTATGCTGTATCATATCCCTCGGGGAGGTTTTCAACTAAAATAAAATACTGACAGTCCTTATCATCGGGAAGACCGTAGTAGGTTATCTCCTCCCCGTATGTAGGGGTACTGTGGCCGATATCATAAAGGATATTGCCGTTCATCTCGGAAAGAGTAACGTCGGCATTCTCAAGAGGCTCGCCTGTCATCATATCGACAACCTTTACGGTCATCTTCGTTCCCTTGGGAAGGGCATCTCCTGTGAGAAGCTTTCTCAGGTATACCATATCAAAAACGTCTATCTTTCCATCAGCCAAAAGGTCTGCATTCCTTATGTTTCCGAGCTTATCCGTCTGTCCGAGGATGAAGCGGCTGAGCTGGACTCCGTCCGAGACACCTATCGTGCCGTCGAAGTTGACATCGCCGAAAAGTGTGAGCACCTGAGCATTCTCGACAGCGTAGTCTTCAGCCGAAGCAGAAGGGATACTCATCGTCAGCGGTGCCGCAGCCATTACAGCTGCTGTTATAAATGTCTTTACCCTATTTTTTGTGTCCATTGCCTTTTACCTCCTTGTAATTTTAGGAGCATAAACACTCCCCTATCATAAATATATCACATTAAATAGTTTTTGTCAATATCTGCCACAAAATATATCTCAGTTAAACAATACAAATTTCCCAATGCCAAAAGCGGTCAGGAATTATCCTGACCGCTTCTAATTATTATTCTGACCATTCGTGTCAATAAAGGTCTCTTATCGAGTCCCACTCGCAAACATATCCGAATGACGATATCGGCGCATCCGCACCTGAGGCTGAACCGTCGGCACTGTCGGCTGTGTCGTTCCATTTTCCGTCGTGAGCTTCCCAGTACTCATATTTCTTATAGCGATTCTTCATCCTCAGATAAAACTCGTCGCCTGTGTAGTTGTCGGGCTGAGGTTCGTCCCAGTTAGTGTAGTCCCATTCAGAGTCGTCTACCCAGTACCACTTCTTCTCGCCCTTTGAATAATAGCCGCCTATCCAGATATTTGCCTGCTCGGTGTTTTTGATGATGTCACAGATAAAGTCCTGTTCCTCCTCCGAGTTTATTGCCGCAAGATGTCCGCCGACAGCCTCGCAGGCGTTACGCGCTTCTGTCCAATTCATCGGAGTGTCAAAAACTTTATAGTAGTGACCGTCATACTTTTCAAGGTCTTTGATGCTTCCGAGCTTATCTACGTCGGACGCAAATTCCACCCACATATCATCGCCTGCTTCTACCCAGTCATACAGCGCCTGCATCTTATCGCCCATGTAGGTGAAGTCGTCGTTGTCCAGTCCGAGCGTGCCCTTTGTGAAGCAGAGCTTACATTCCTCTTTCCTCAGATTGAAGATAAGTCGGAAATTGTATATATCCACACTTGCAGTCCCGTCGGACGCTGTGGACGTGCGGGTCATCATCACTCCGTCTATCAGGAAGGAATCAAGGGCTCCGTTATTGTAGAGCGGCTCGAATACGCAGTACTTGCTGCCGTAGCGGCTGCCGTTTATTGTCCAGTTCTGGTTTATTTCCGCACCGAAGTCCTTCACGACATAGGAATCCCACGATACTGTGCACCCTGCCTCGGTAATGTCCGTAAAGCTGAATTTGATGCCTTCTTCATACTCCGCTGAATAGATAGGGAAACGGGTATCGTCGATGCTGCCGAGATAATCTATGGCGAGTCGCTGAGCCTGCTCGAGCTCGCTTTCAGCTTTAGGAGCAGCAGTCGTGGTCTCGCCGACAGAAACGGACGGCGTACTGTCAGAGCTGTTTTCCTCTGTCTGCTGAGAATTGCCGCAGCCGACTGCGAAAAGAAGCGTGCTGCTGCAAAGTAATGCAAAGAATATCCGTCTTTTCATACGTTCCTCCCATTATCGAATCGTTTTTCGGGCTTAAGTTAAATATTACAATACTAATATATCACAATCCGCAAACAATTGCAATAGCTTTTGCAAAAGCTTTTTGTTCGTTTTTGTTCGTTTTTCCTTCTCCGCCGAACTATACATAGTCGTATAAAAATTTTTCTTTTTTAAAGACTTTTTAAACTCTGATGTGTTATTATTATATCAACAAGAAAACTCATAAGGAGACAGCCTATGTTTTTTAAGATGCTGAAAAGCGACCTCAAACGAAAAAAAGGTCTGAACGTGATACTGTTCGTATTCATCGCTGTCGCGTCGATACTTGTGTTTGCGGGATCGGTGCAGATATTCTCCAACTTCACCCGCGACAAGACTGCGAAAAAGCTGTGCAGGAGCTCCGATACCATGCTGTGGACTGCCGATGTCGGCGAAAACAGTGAGTATTCCACGAAAACTGCCGAAGAATTCCTCGACTCGGAAGAAAACGTCATCGACCACAGCAGTTCGGTAATGACGATCCTGAACGACGATACGATTGACTATCCCGACTTTGAAGAAATGAACTCCTATATCATTCAAAGCAAGATACAGTGCATCGTGACGCTGCCGCTCGAACACGACTGCGTCTATGACCTCAAAGACGAACCTTTCTCCGTCCCTAACGGCTGTATCGCCGTTCCGATCGATATTTCGCTGAATACAGGCGTGAAAAAGGGCGACCTCATCAGATTCACCACCGATACTGGCTATACTTACGAGCTTGAGGTGTGCTGTATCTTCAAAGACAACCTCGACAACGGTCTGCGCAGATTCATCGTTTCCGATGCGGACTATGAAGTGCTGTCGAAGGATTCGGTGCAGAAATATATCTCGCACAGCGTTCGGCTCAAAAACGCTTCACAGGAGAAAAAGATCGAGCTCGAAAATAAGCTTGAGAAAAAAGAAGTCGATTTACTCACTATTACTCACAACGATGCTTTCGATAATGACCATGTCATATTGCAGGTAATCTCGGTATTCATAATTCTTATAAGCGTTTTCCTCATCGCGATAATCTTCATGACCATACGCTTCACCATGATCGCCGACCTCAAAAGTGAGGAAAAAGAAATAGGCATGATGAAGGCGCTCGGCGTGGATTCGCTCAGGTTTCGCTGGTTGTTTGCGGCGAAATACATAGCCTTTGCTATTGTCGGAGGCATCTTCGGCATCGCCGCTGGTCTGCCAGTTGCGGGTATGCTGGTCAATATGTTCGGTCCCGACTGTATACTCCCCGAGCGGTATGAGATGATAACTATCGGCGTGCTGGCTGTTGCCGCTATCATCACTATGATGATTGTGTTCTCGCTCCTTGTAATGAGACGAATCAACAGGATATCCGTCATCGACGCTATCCACGGTGAAAACCACGGCGAACGCTTCGGGAAGGGCTTCCCGATGTACCTGCACAGGCGGAAAAAGATGCCCATTCCCCTGTTTCTGGCGCTCAACGATATCCTCGGACGCTTCAAGCGCTATATCTTCCTGATAATCGCCTATTCGCTCGGAGCCGCGATACTGCTCCTCGTGTTCAACCTCCGCAACACTATCATAAACCCTAACTATACACGTTACTGGCTCATCCACGATTACGACTTCGAGCTTCTGCTCACCGAAGAGCTTTCCGATAAAATAAGCGCAGAGCGTGAAAGAACGGGAGAGTCTTTCTACGGTGTGATAAACAATATGTTTGCAGATGAAGGCATCCCCGCGCATTACGACATCATGTACCGCGGCACCGCTGTACTCGACCGCGGCGAAAACTCTCACTATTTTACCCTTTTGTGGAAAAAGGGCGAGCCCGAGAAGTTCGAGTACCGTAAGGGCGGAACTGTCCCGAAACTCGCGAATGAAGCGGCAATGAGCGCATATACCGCGAACAAGCTCGGCATAAAAACAGGCGACGTTATCAAGTTCAGACTGAGAGAGAAAAACGAAGACCATACAGGCCGCAGGTGGAACGAAAAAGAAATAGTGATAACCGCTCTCATTGATTATCTGGAGGACGGCGACTCTGTCCTCATCATGGGCAGTGAATATGAGGACGGATACAAAGCGGGTAGATGGAGAGCGGGCGCTGTTATCGACGCTCCCGAGAAGGAAAAGCCTGCTGTATTAAAGCAGATGAGAGATATATACGGCGAACAGAACATCCTTGACGGCAGGCACGCAGTAATGAACGATGTCGGCAATTTCGACAGACTGTTCTTCCTGCTCGAATATGGCGTGGGCGGAGCTGTGCTGCTCGTCCTCATGCTCATCACGTACCTGTATATGAGCATTTTCGTCGCCGAGGAGGTTCCCGAAACGGCGCTTCTGAAAAGCATGGGTTTCCGCAGCATATCCATAAAGGCAGCCTATCTGCTGAGGATATCACTGCTACTGCTGATATCTCTCGTTCTCGGCGAGGGGTATATCTGGACGCTCGGAAATTATTTGTTTGAGATATTTATGAAGCAGTACAATGTCACGGGAATGAGGTTTGAATTTGAGTTCCCTGTCAGCTTTATTGTGATACCGCTCATCATGCTTGCAGCTCAGCTGCTCACAGCGCTGCTGACACTGAGAAGCGTGAAGAATATCGGTATCTGGAAGATATCTGAGGAGTAAACGGAGGAAGAGAATGAGTACGATATTATCGGTCAAAGACCTTTGCAAGACTTATATAGTCAGGAAAAACAGCAACAACGTTCTGAGGAATATCAGTTTTGAGCTCAACGACGGTGAATTCATTACGGTAATGGGACCGAGCGGAAGCGGAAAATCCACCCTCCTCTACACGGTCAGCGGTATGGACGCCATGACATCGGGAAAGGTCGATTTCAATGGCAGAGAGCTCGGCTCGATGAGCAAAAAGGAGCTCTCAGATCTCCGCCTTACGGAAATGGGCTTCATATTCCAGCAGATGTACATGATGAAGAAGCTGTGCATATTCGACAACATCGTGCTTCCCGCGTATCAGGCGGGAATGCCGCACGGCGATGCCAACAGGCGTGCGGAGGAGCTCATGCGCAGACTGGATATAATCGAGACTGCCGAGCACGAGATCAATGAGGTCTCGGGCGGACAGCTCCAGCGAGCCTGCCTGTGCAGAGCTCTCATAAATCAGCCCAAGGTCATCTTCGCTGACGAGCCGACAGGTGCCCTAAATTCAAAGGCTGCCGCCGACGTCATGCGCGAGCTGATAAAGGCAAATCAGGACGGTACCAGCATCATGATGGTCACTCACAGCGTCAGGGTCGCCGCTATGAGTGACAAGGTACTGTATCTCATGGACGGCGATATACAGGGCGAGATAGAGCTCGGGAAGTTCTCAGCAGAAAAGAGCCTGCCCGAAAGGGAGCGCAGCCTCAGAAACTGGCTCGTTGAGCGCGGCTGGTAAGGAAAGGTGCAGGCATGAAGAAAATAGATTTTATACTTGCGGCTGCTCTGCTGGCGGCGTCCCTGAGCGGCTGCGGAAGGACGGGATACGATGATTTTTCCGTCCCCGAGCAGGGTGCGAGCACCCTCCGACCTGTTGAGGATATCTACCGCGACAACAGCAGCGACAGCCTTGCCCCCGTCAGGGAAAAGCCCGGCAGAACTGTTGCCAGCTCCGACGGGCTCTGCGTTATCGAGTGCAGGGACAGCTACTACGATGTCACTCTCGACTACGAGAAGGGCAGCTATTATGACGTCGGTGCAGCCTATGCGGAGGCGATACTGCTCGCCCGCGACGACTATACGGAATTTCTCGAGGGCTATATCTTCGAGAATATCAAGGCTGCTTTCAACGACCTTGATGACGATTATACGGGTATAGAGAACAGGACGGAGAAATTCCGCTCCGCCCTAAGCAAGGATTACGCAGACGAGCTGCAAGGCTTTGCGGACGGGATAAGCGGCGACAGCCACGGTATAAGAGAGGACGGTATAATCTCCGCGGAAGAAGCGGCTCTCCTGCAATTTATTCCAGACGTTCTCCGCGGGACTGCGTGCAGCGCGATATCCGCCGACGGAAATGTCACCACCACGGGCAAAAGGCTTACCTGCCGTCTGCTTGAATGGCAGCTCGGCAGCGACAATCAGATATGCTCAGCTCATGCAGTCGTGCATATGAAAAACGGCGAAAAGAGCTTTGTATCGGTCTCTGCTCTCGGTTTCCTCACGATACTTACTGCTGTCAACGATGACGGTGTTATGCTCGGTGAGCTTGACGTAGGCAGCAGTAATATGGTAGAATATTCATGTGAAGATAAGACCAGCTATACCTATGACATAAGATTCGCCCTCGAAAACTTCTCCACCGCAAGAGAAGCCGCCGAGTACCTCACTGCCAACGCGCACCGCTATCCTTACTGCGTGAATGTGCTCGCTACAGACAGGGACGACGCTGTTGTCGCCGAGCTTGCGGTCAATCCCGAAGACGGCTCTCCGCTGATACGCGACAGCTCCACTCCCCTTTTCAACGGCATCAGATGGGACAGCCCCGACTATATCTGCACTGTGAATTCATTTGCGGCAGAAGGCAACAGCGACAAACTCAGCTTCCACCCGAACAATATCATCAGGTGGAACCGCTACAATGAGCTGTTCTGCGGCGAGAAGCAACTCTCCCCCGAGCGCATGAGACAGCTCATGACAAGTGAGCGCACGGATAACAACCTTGTACGCATACGCAGCTCCGAACTCATGCATATGGTCATAGCGGACTATTCAACTTGCAGCTTACAGGCTATACTCACCGATACGGAGGGCGTCACCGATGAGCAGAAATTCATCGACCTCGGCAGCTGGAAATAGACTTATCATCACAATTCATTCTACGGAGAACCATATGACTGATATTCTTATTATAGAGGACGACTCAGAAATGGGCGGGCTCGTAAGGGATTTTCTGAAAAATGAGGGCTTCTCGGTGCAGCTTTGCGGCTCAGCCGAGGAAGCCCTTGTGCTGCTTAAAAACGAATCGTTCGGTGTCATTCTGCTCGATGTGATGCTCCCCCGCATGAACGGCTACGAGACCTGTTCGGCTATCCGACGGGAAAAGGATATACCCATTCTCATGATGAGCGCCGTCACCGACGAGGACAGCAAACTCCTCGGCTATGAGACCGGCGCAGACGACTATATCGACAAGCCGTTTTCGGTCAAGGTGCTGACCGCAAAGGTGCGCGCGCTTCTGAAGCGCAAGGCTCCCGCGGCGGCAGACAGAGTGATAAGCTGCTGCGGTATATCGCTCGATACGGTTTCTCGCCGCGTCACACTCGGCAGCAGGGAGCTGAAGCTCAATGCAAAGGAGTTTGACCTCCTGCAATATCTTATGGAGCATAAGGGCGAAGCTGTCGGCAAGGAGGAGCTCTTCAACGCCGTGTGGGGCGAGGACTGCTTCACGGAGCCGAGCACCGTGAGCGTTCACATTCGCTGGCTGCGTGAAAAGATAGAGCAGGATCCTAATTCTCCGCAGCTTATACAAACAGTATGGAAGGTCGGCTACAGGTTTGGTGACAAAGTATGAAGAAGCTCCTGCAAATGATGATCGCCGCCGCTGTTTTATTCACTGCGGCTGTTATCGGATTCAACACTGCTTTCGTCAGGATATATGACAAACAGCTGACAGAAAGAAATGTCATCGTGAACAGGATAAACCGCAGTATATGCGAGAAATTCACCGAGAACGGCACCTCTCCCGAAGAAATAATCGCCGACGGCTCAGATGAATGGAAAAGGACTTACGGGAAGGATTCTCCCGCGTCCATAAGGTATATCCCACTCAAAAGCCGCAGCGAAGACATTTTCTATTCCGCCGCCGACAAAAGCTGCGCGGTATGCTGCGTGCGCGGCGGTGACGGAGAGACCGCGGGATTTGTCGAATACAGATTCGATGATGATTCATTCGATACGCTCAGACTGTGCGTGAATATATTCCTGACAGCGGGATTCGTCCTCGCCGTGACCTTTCTCGCGGGAACTTACATCAAGATCGTGTTGCCGTTTCGCTGACTCTCCGAGTATCCCGAAAAGCTTGCGAGACTCAGGGACGTTCAGAAGCTCCCAGAGAGCAAGAGCCGCTTTTTCGGCAAAT
>JAGCHA010000037.1 GCA_017649325.1 Ruminococcus sp. | reverse complement strand
GATGTACACATTGCTGAGTTTGACAATAATAATATTTCGATGAACGAAGTAAAGAAGTGTCACAAGCAAGTCATCAAGATATTGAAGCAGATAAACCGCAAGAAGGCTGAACGCTATGCCAGTGACCATGGTATAAGTACACTTTTCCTCTAAATATGTATAAAGTCAGGGCGGTCAAATGACCGCCCTGCGTTTTGCCTCTTGACTTTTTCTGTTTAAAGTGTTATACTGTAAAAGAAAATATGACAGAAAGGTGCTGCATACTATGAAAATACTTGTTGTGGGTCTTGGACTTATCGGAGGCTCTCTTTGCAAGGCTTTGAAAAAATATACCACACATTATGTTGTCGGCTGCGATATCAAACATGATATCGAGTTTGCGGCTTTGCGTGATGTCGCTGTAGACGAAGAGTTCCACGGTGATTTTTCAGGATTTGACCTTGTGATATTGTCGCTCTTCCCTGAACAGACTGAGAACTACCTGAAAGAGAATATCTCACGTTTTGACAAATCTACTCTTATTACAGATGTTTGCGGTATTAAGGGAAGTTTTTCTGAACGCGTCAAGGAACTTGCAGATGAGAACGGTATGCGTTATATCGGCATCCATCCTATGGCGGGCAAGGAGTTCGGAGGCTACGCTAACAGCACTGCAGACCTCTTTCAACGTGCAAATTTTATAATTGCTCCTTTTGAGGACAGCGATAAAGTTGATGTGGAGCTTTTAAAGGGTCTTGCATTGGAACTCGGTGCTGGAAAGATAGTTGTTACTTCGCCTGAAAACCACGACAAGATGATAGCTTATACCTCCCAGCTCGCGCATATTGTTTCGAGTGCATACGTCAAGAGCCCAGAACTTGGACTTGAGTGTGGATTCAGCGGCGGCAGCTTTCAGGATATGACCCGTATCGCAACTATGAACGAGAAGATGTGGACAGACCTTTTCATGCAGAATCGTGACAACCTGATTTTTGAGCTGGATACTCTTATCGAGAATCTCAACAAGTACAGTCACGCTCTCCGCTTCGGAGATGCCGAAGAAATGCTCGCTCTTATAGCCGAGGGACGTAAACTTAAGGAGGATAATCTCCGTCACAGAGTTGGTCAGCCTAACTGATATAATTAAAAAGGTATCGTTTTCATAACGATACCTTTTATCTTTTAAGTCTTACGGTTCACACTCTACTGCCCTGCCCTGCTCCATGCTTGCCTTGCAGTCGATATACCGCTGATTGCTGCTTCCTCTGAACTTTATCTCCCAGTCCTTCTGTTCAAGGATAAAAGGTCCGTCAATAAGGAAGTCGGTAACTCCGAGCAGCCTGTCCCAACCGTTTTCAGTACGGTGTTCATAGAGATACTCGAAGGTGTAGCCTGTATAAGTGATTATGTTCAGTCCGAGAGCTTTTATCTTCTCCCCGAGTTCTGCAAGCGCCTCTGCCTGACAGAAAGGCTCACCGCCGCTGAATGTAACGCCGTCCAGCAGCGGATTTCCTTTAGCTTTTTCAAGCAGCTCCGCAATGTCCACGAGTTCACCGCCGTTGAAGTCGTGAGTCTGCGGGTTGTGGCAGCCTTTGCAGTTGTGCGGGCAGCCCTGAGTGAATATCGTAAATCTTATTCCGGGACCGTCAACGATAGAATCGTTGGCAGTTCCCGCAATCCTCAGTTTCATTCTATCACCTTAAACGTTATGCTTAACTCTGTCGTGCTCCTCGGCTCGCTTGCCGTCGTTGAAGCGGTCGAGCGTACCTACGAGGTAGCCTGTGATACGTCTGATGCGGTCGAAGGCAACATCGTTGGAGTGCTCCTTACGTCCGCAGCACGGGCATACATCACCGATGATACCTGTGTAGCCGCAACAAGGGTCGCGATCAACAGGATGGTTGATAGCGCCGTAGCCGATGCCAGATTCCTTCATGCAGCGCACTATCTTCTCAAATGCTGTGAGGTTCTCGAGCGGATCGCCGTCAAGCTCGATGTAGCTGATGTGACCTGCGTTCGTCAGAGCGTGGTATGGAGCCTCTATCTTTATCTTTTCGAATGCGCTGATAGGATAGTATACAGGTACATGGAATGAGTTTGTGTAGTAGTCGCGGTCGGTGACGCCTTCGATGATGCCGTACTTTTTGGCGTCCATACGAACGAAGCGTCCCGAAAGCCCCTCTGCGGGAGTAGCGAGCAGTGAGAAGTTAAGACCGGTGCGCTTTGCCTCCTCGTCGAGACGTTTACGCATAGCACCGACTATCTCGAGACCGAGCTCTCGAGCTTCTTCACTCTCACCGTGATGAGCGCCTATAAGCGCCTTGAGTGTCTCAGCGAGTCCGATGAATCCGACTGAGAGAGTACCGTGTTTGAGCACCTCTTCAACAGGATCATCGGGACCGAGCTTGTCTGAGTCTATCCATATACCCTGCCCCATGAGGAACGGGAAGTTCCTTACGTGCTTCTGGCACTGAATGCGGAAGCGGTGCATGAGCTGTTCGATAGCGAGATCCATCATCTCATCAAGCTTGTCAAAGAAAAGACCTACGTTGTGATCCGACTTGATAGCGAGACGCGGAAGATTGATAGATGTGAAGCTGAGGTTTCCTCTGCCTGTTACTATCTCGCGTGCAGGGTCATAATTATTGCCGATAACTCTTGTACGGCAGCCCATGTACGCAATCTCGGTATCGGGATTGCCTTCCTTATAATACTGAAGATTATAGGGAGCGTCTATAAATGAGAAGTTAGGGAACAGCCGCTTTGCAGATACTCTGCAAGCGAGCTTGAATAAGTCGTAGTTCGGATCGGTGGGATTGTAGTTTATGCCGTCCTTAATCTTGAATATATGTATCGGGAAGATAGGTGTCTCGCCGTTGCCGAGACCTGCTTCCTGTGCGAGGAGAACGTTCTTGATGACCATTCTTCCCTCGGGGGTAGTATCTGTACCGTAGTTTATCGAGCTGAACGGAGTCTGAGCGCCTGCACGGCTGTTCATGGTATTCAGGTTGTGGATAAGTGCTTCCATAGCCTGATATGTTGCCCTGTCGGTTTCGCTCTCGGCGTTCTTGCGGGAGAATTCCTGTATCTTCTTTGCAGTATCCTCGTCGGTCTGCTTGATGAGAAGTTCGAACTCTTTATCACTGTAGCCATTGTCGTTCGCAAGGACAGGGATGAGTCCGTCTTTTTCAAGTATTTCCTTTTCGATCTCCTTGGCGATGCTGTTTCCGTCCTCTTTGCCTGCGAGGAGCTGGAGAGCTCTGCCTACATTGGCGATATAGCGGCTTACGTAAGTCTTTCTTACACCGTCCGCCATAGCATAGTCGAAGGTAGGCACGCTCTGACCGCCGTGCTGGTCATTCTGGTTGGACTGTATCGCTATACAAGCGAGAGCAGAGTAGCTCGATATATCGTTGGGCTCTCTCAGGAAGCCGTGACCTGTGGAAAAACCGTTGGTGAAGAGCTTCTTGAGGTCTATCTGTGTACAGGTAGTTGTGAGCGTATAGAAATCGAGATCGTGGATGTGTATATCGCCCTCACGGTGAGCCTTGGCGTGTCTTGGCTCGAGGACATACATCCCGTAGTATTCCTTGGCAGATACCGAACCGTACTTGAGCATGGTGCCCATAGCGGTATCGCCGTCTATATTGGCGTTCTCACGTTTTATGTCGCTGTCTTTAGCGGCACTGAAGGTCAGTTCGTTGAGCACGCACATTAGGTTAGTCTTCATCTCACGTGAGCGTGTGCGCTCGTAACGGTAGAGAATGTAAGCCTTAGCCGTCTTTGCGTGGCCTTTTTCGATAAGGGTCTTCTCAACGAGGTCCTGGATCTCTTCAACCGTGGGAACCTTGCCGGGATTCTCGTCTTCATAAATTTTGCAGACTTCCGCGGCAGTGTCCATCGCTACGCTGAAATCGGTGCCGCCGCATGACTGGGCTGCTTTAAAGATAGCGTTAGCGATCTTCTCAATATTAAAAGGGACTTTTCGACCGTCTCTTTTAATAATATGGATTATCATTTCCTTAACCTCCTGAATCACTATATGTTGTGTCTCCAATCTTGTCTATGTATATTAGTATAAAACATAAGGAAGCTAATGTCAAGTGTACGTTTTAGCAAATTGAAAGTGTGGAAAGTCAAGAAAAACTGATACATTTTGACAATAAAACGTATCAGAATCCATAATTTGGCTATATATCGTCATCTTGAATTTGTATACTGAATGTAAAGTCCCGAGCACAATATATTGTGTTCGGGACAGTGAAATTATGCAGTATGTGTAAGTATGTACTCGCAAATAGCCGAATACGCCTCTTTTGAGAGCGCGAGAGTGTCATACGACCAGTATTCTTCCTTGAGAGCCCCGCTTTCATTCTTGAGAGCAGTGTTGGTGTCAATGCAGTGAACGCCTATCGTATTGCACATCGCAAGGAGTCTCTTATTGAAGTCGTTCACTTTCTCGTTGGATTTGACATCGGAATCGTAGATGACAGGAGGTATCTGCATGACGTATATCTCCATTGTCGGGAGCGAGCCGTGCATATTGTTGACAAGCGTGGTATAGCTTGCTATCATATCATCCGTTGAGGAGGTTCCGAGGTCGTTGCCGAGCATGATGTATACGACGTCCGGTTTCTTGTTCTTTATAATATCGTATACGGTAGCGTTTCCAAAATTACTGTCGACCTTCGTTGTGCTGCAGTTTACAGTCGTGAGTTCGGTACTGCCGAATATATTATCCTTGTTAAAGCTTCCGAAGTCTGTCATTTGTATCAGGGTCGAGTCTGTTATCAGGCAGCAGTCCTCTAAGTAGCTTGCGCTCATCGCAGCTGACTGAGGCACAGGATTTGTAAGTCCGTCCTGTGCGGGGACTTCTTCGACCTCTTCGCTTTCTGTAGTGTCCGAGACAGATTCTGTAGCGTCTGACACCTCTTCGGTCATGAGTTCGGATGTTCCGAATTCGTCGGCAAAGAAATTGCTGTTGAAGTTTGCGGCGAGCATATACAGCACGAAACAAGCTGTAAATGACAACAGAAAGAGGAATATAAGCATTCCTGTGCTGAATTTTATAAAGGGTTTATCCTTCTTTTTCTTTGATTTTCGCTGTACAACACGTTTTTTTCCCATTTTTACTCCAAGCCTTATATGGCTGCCCGTTTACGGTACGCGGCAAACCGTTTTAAAAAGCATTACTTTATTATTATAACCTGTCCGAATGATTTTTTCAAGTATAATTTTGTAATATGAGGAGATTTTTTTATTTGTATGGTTTCTGCTGTAAAATCTTGCATTCTTTTCTTTTTTGTGTTATACTATTATATACTATCTTGCGGAGGTGAGCGTATGATATGCGGAAGCTGCGGTAAACGTATGAAAATAGGCAAATTTGTTGTGGGAGTCCACGGCGTCGGAGCTATGAGCAGCTATGCTTACCCGAAAGTATCATGGTACGAGGGCGATAAACTTGTCGCAGAGACGGACAAGTCCGAGACGACAGGCTTTTTTTGTCAGGATTGCGGTGTCGTCACGGGAGTATTCCTGCGCGTGCGGCAAGTCGGATTCACCAAAGATTACGACTACGATATCGACGACAGTATTGACAAGCTCCCGAAGAAGAGTTGTCCCGAGTGTCATACCGAGCTCGACATAGATTATCCGCGTTGTCCCGAGTGCGGGTATGTTTTCTGAAAAGAATGGAGACGATTTAAATGGATACGACAACTAAGAAAAGCTACTACCTTATCGACTACGAAAATGTCAACAAATCAGGCTTCAACGGAATCGAACTGCTGACTGAAAATGACTGCATAGTTGTATTCTACACTCAGAATGCAAACACTATCCCCTTTGATCTTCATTTCAAACTCGCGGAAACAAAAGCATCGCTACAGCTTATAAACGCTGCTGCAGGCGGAAAGAACGCACTTGATTTTCAGTTATCTACATATCTTGGTTTTTTGATAGGTTCGCAGATTGCAAGCGATATACACATTATAAGCAACGACAAGGGATTTGAGAATCTGAGGTCGTTTTGGAAACAACAGGGCATAATTATTTCAATTTCATCAGATATAGAAGGAAACAAAAACATTCCAAATCCTGTTTCACAGGGAATCGAATCTGATTTCGACAAGGCAATTAAACCGCTTAAACTTGATAAATCAAGCAAAGATAAGCTTCAGACAATAATGAATGAAGCAATAAAAATCAAAGATATCCCAAAACGCAAACAAAAAATCAGCAGTGAAATATGTAAGGTGTTTGGAAACAGCAAGACAAAGAAATACTATGCAACGGTAAAACCGCTTATAAAATAGCGTATAATAAACGGAGGTAAATTAAATGACTTACAAAGAAAGCTTCATCAAATTCATGGTTGAGTGCGGAGTACTCACATTCGGCGAATTCACACTGAAAAGCGGCAGAAAAGCTCCCTACTTCATCAACTGCGGCAACTACAAGACAGGGACTCAGCTCGCTAAGCTCGGCGAGTACTATGCCGAGTGCATACACGCAAACAATATCCCTGTAGAAACTCTCTTCGGTCCTGCATATAAGGGCATACCGCTCGCTGTTTCGGCTGTTGTGGCTCTCAGCAACAAGTTCGGCATCGATGTCAACTACTGCTTCGACCGCAAAGAGGCTAAAGACCACGGTGAGGGTGGAATGTTCGTCGGCAAGACTCTCGTTGAAGGAGAGAAGGTCGTTATAATAGACGATGTTATGACTTCAGGCAAGGCGCTCCGCGAGTCTATGCCCAAGCTCAAAAGTGCGGCGGATGTTGACGTTACAGGTATGGTAATTACTGTTGACCGCATGGAGAAGGGAACAGGCGAACTTTCGGCTGTTCAGGAAGTAAAGCGTGATTTCGGCGTTACTGTATATCCTATCGTTACAATGGAGGATATCATCGAGGCTATCCGCAATGATATAGTTCCCGGCAAGGAGTACCTTGACAAGATGCTCGAATACAGAGCTGCTTACGGAGTTTAAACAATATAAGTATAGGGAGCGAGGATAAAAATGTTCTCGCTCCCATTTTTTGATTTGACACTTGACTATTTCCCGAAAATATGCAATAATAGAAAAGATGTTAAAAAGAAAGGATAACACATATGAGAGAAATTACCGAGACAATGACAGAATGGCTCGCACAGCACGGCATACCAGAGTGGCTCATCCCGCTCTTTGTATCACTGTTCCCTATAGTTGAACTTCGCGGAGGCATAATCGCCGCACGACTTCTTGATCTCGAACTTTGGAAGGCTATATGGGTGTGCATGATAGGAAATATCATACCTATACCGTTCATACTGCTGTTTATCGACAAAATTTTTGAATTCATCAAGAAGCACAAGATACCGCTTCTCTGTCCTTTTGTCAATTTCCTTGAAAAGAAGGCTCTAAACAAAAGCGAAAAAATGGAGCGCGGTGAGTTCTTCTTCCTTTTGTTCTTCGTAGGAATACCGCTTCCGGGTACAGGAGCATGGACAGGCTCGCTCATAGCGGTACTTCGCCGCATACCGCTGAAAAAGAGCGTTCCCGCCATATTTCTCGGACTCTGCCTTGCGTCTGCGATAATGTGTACGCTCTGCTACGGCTTCCCCGAGGTATTTGCTAAAATGTTTGGTTAAAGAAAAGGAGTACCGCTCGGTACTCCTTGATTTATTATATGAATGCCTGTTTTTTTAGTATGGATGTTATCAATCTGCCGAGGACAGCGAAATAATTCATATCCGACACCGACCACTTCTTGAAGCGTCCGACGTAGCAGAACGACACCATGCCCTTTATCATACTTTCGTCAGTCATAAGATACTGTACTGCGCCGCCGATGTTTTCTTCTGTGAGCTGTTTGAACGCATCGTCATCGCGCCCTTCGAGTTCGTTGACATTATCTATCGCGAACAGTCCGTCTCCCGAGAAATGGGAAGTATACTCCCCTTTCAGCAGATATGCGGCATTTCTTGAGGAGGCATTGGAGCAGCTTAGTATCAGATCCATTTTATTGCCCGCAAATACGCAGATATCGTCGAGGTCGAATGCGGAACGTATCTGCTCAAGCAGGACTGAGATATCAGGTACTCTGCCGAATACAAGGCTCTCGGACAAACTCTGTGCGAAGGCAAGCTTCTCGGAAGTATCCTTCTGGGCTGTAAGGTAGAAGGTTTTCTTGTCGGCGTCCTTCTCGACGGGACCGTGTTTCTCAACGTCATAGATTACGTAGCGGTTTTGTCCCTTCTGCTGCGCGATATACAGAGCTTTATCAGCCTGCATAAAGAGCTCATCGTAGTCCGAGCTGTCCGACGGATAGGTAGATACGCCCATTGAGCAGGTCACACGGAAGCTCTCGAAGCGGTCTCCGAACGCAAGCTCGATATTAGTTCTTATCGCACGGAGTACTCCGCGAAGGTCTTCCTCGTCTTTTGTGTTTTCAAGCACTATCAGGAAGCCGCCGCCGCTGATTCGTCCCGCAATGCCGCGAATGCCTATTTGGCGCTTGATTATGTTTGCTACAGCGTATATTACCTCGTCACCAAAGAGGTGTCCGTAGCCCGAATTGATGTCTGTGAAGTTGTCGATGTCGAGGATAACGATATTTACACTGTGCGAGGGTTTGGATGAGAGTATGCTCTTGGCAAAAGCTGTTACTGTTCTCTTATTGAGCAAACCGGAAAGAGAGTCCTTGTTTGCTTCAAGAGCGAGATTGGTTTCTTTGGTCTTTTGACGCGAATTAATTACGGATATGATACCGCTGACTTTTTTGGAGTCGGGGGCATCATACCGCGTGATGCCTCTGAAAAGGCACATTTCGCGATTCCTGCCTCCCGTGAGTATCGAGGACTCGAATTCGTAATCGAAACGGTACACTCCGTTCTTGATATCTCGGCAAAGCGTATTGAATGCTTCGATATACCGTGAAAGCACCCAGCCGCGGTCTATAGCTTCCGATTGCCACTTTTCAAGTTCTTCATCCGCAAGAACTATCTCACGGCAGCAGTCAAACATATATATGCGGATATGACGAGTCTCGAAGCTGTACTCGAATGCGAGGTCGCTTCCGAGACTGAGCACATATCTGTACTCGCTGAGCATTTTTTCACGCTCTCGTGCTATACCCTCGAGCGAGAATACATCGCTGAGCTCAATCGTGTAAAGCGGCTCTTCGCCCGTACTGTCGATGAGTTTCACGGAGGCGAGTACCCAGCGAAGCAGACCGTTCACACCCATCATGCGAATGACTGTTCTCTGTATCGTACCTGCTTCTGCTTTGGAGATGCACTCCTCAAGTCGCGGGAAGTCTTCTTCGTCTATGGTGCGCTTTATCGAATATGTAACATTATTGCCGAAATAGCTGAAAAATGCCTCGCTGCCGCTTTGGGTGTGGAGGCTCTTATCTACAGTAACGCGTCCTATAGAGTACAGAATGCGGGAATTTGCACTAATGATGTCGTTCAAGTATATCACCTCACTTTGATATATATTATATCACGGCGAGGCTGAACGGTCAAGTAAAATTCGTAAAAGTCGTTCACAAAAAATTAACAATTATAAGCGTGACATAACCCGATAACTGTTGTATAATATTCTTATAGAATCATCAGGAGGCGCGGCTTCTGCCGCTTCGATAAAATGGATAAAAAATACCTAAAGCGCTATATCATTATCGCTGTCATCGCTATCATTTCTTGTCTCATCGTCAAGAATTTCGCTTTTTTCGGAAAAATACTCTCAATGGGAGCAAAATCCCTCTACCCTCTTGCTCTCGGAGCTGTCATCGCTTACATCATCAACATAATTATGCGGTGGTACGAGACTAAATTTTTCCCCCAAAGCGAGAAGAAGTTCGTATCGGTCATTCGCAGACCTGTCTGCCTTGTGCTGTCGCTTCTGAGCGCCGCCGCGATACTTGCGCTCGTACTCAATATCATCATACCCGAGATAATCAATGCGGTAAAGCTCATCACTACTAAAGTCCCGCCGCTCTACAACGACTGCAAGGTCTATATCCTGAAAAAGCTCAGCGAATATCCTGAGCTTCAGCAGCAGGCTAATGAAGTGTTCAATGAGTTCGATGTCAAGGAGCTTGACTGGACGTCCGTCACCGAGAACATTTCCTATTTCGTTCAGCACGGTGTTATCGGCATTATCAGCTCCGCTTTGGGCTTGGTGAGCACTGTTGCGGGCTATGTCACCAACTACATTATCGCTTTCATCTTCGCTATTTATCTGCTCCTCCGCAAGGATAAGCTTCTCAATGATGTAAACCGCATTCAGAAAGCTTATTTCTCCGAGAGGTTTAACACTATCCTCAACCACGTGTGCAAGACAGGGCACGAGTCATTCCGCAATTTCTTCGTCGGACAGTTCGTTGAGGCTATTATCCTCGGCTCGCTGTGCTTCATCGGCATGACGATACTGAAACTGCCATATGCCGCGATGAGCGGTACTCTCGTAGGCGTAACAGCTCTTATCCCCATTGTCGGAGCTTTCATCGGTGCGGGAATCAGTGCTTTCATCATTATGACCGAGAACCCTATGCAGGCTGTTATATTCCTCATATTCCTCATCATTTTACAGCAGTTCGAGGGCAATATCATCTACCCGAAGGTAGTCGGCGACTCTATCGGTCTGCCGGGAATATGGGTGCTCGCGGCAGTAACTGTTGGCGGTGGACTTTTCGGTATCGGCGGTATGCTCGTTGGAGTACCTCTCGCGGCTACCATGTACAAGCTGTCGTTCGATGTGCTTGAAGCAAGAGAAAAAAGGCTTGGCATCGCCTCCCCTGCTCGGGAGACCGAGAAAAAGCCAAAGAATAATAAAAAGAGAACTAAAAAGAAAGAGAAACAGCTCGTCCGCTCAGAAAAATCGACAACTAATAAGAAGGAGTCTTGATTCTATGTTTGAGTATCTGAAGGAATTCCCAAAGGAATGGGAGGGCTTCAACGAAGAAAGATGGTGCAATACCTCTATCAACGTCAGAAACTTTATTAAGCATAACTATACGGCATATGACGGTGATGAGAGCTTTCTTGCAGGACCTACGGAAGCTACCAAGAAGCTGTGGGCTGAGGTGATGGAGCTCTCGCGTCAGGAACGTGAGGCCGGTGGAGTCCTCGATATGGACACGAAGATAATTTCAACAATTACCTCCCACGATGCAGGCTATATCGACAAGGAGCTTGAACAGATAGTTGGTCTCCAGACGGACAAGCCGTTCAAGCGTGCTCTCCAGCCTTTCGGCGGTATCCGTATGGCTCAGCAGGCTTGCAAGGAGTACGGATACGAGGTCGACCCTGAGGTCGTTGAGATATTCACTAAGTACCGCAAGACACACAATCAGGGTGTTTTCGATGCATACACTCCCGAGATGAGGCTCGCCCGCCATTCTGCAATACTCACAGGCCTCCCCGACGCCTATGGCAGAGGCCGTATCATCGGCGATTACAGACGTGTTGCTCTCTACGGTGTTGATATACTCATCAAAGATAAGAAGCATCAGATAGATACATCGCTCGTAAGGATGACCTCGAGGAATATCCGCCTACGCGAGGAACTTGCCGAGCAGGTCCGCGCTCTTGAAGACCTCAAGAAGCTCGGCGAGATATACGGTTTCGATATCTCCAAGCCCGCCGCTAACGCCAAGGAGGCTGTTCAGTGGCTGTACTTCGGCTATCTTGCCGCTGTCAAGGAGCAGAACGGCGCCGCCATGTCTCTCGGACGCACTTCCACTTTCCTCGATATCTATATCCAGCGTGATCTCGACCGCGGTCTTATCACCGAGGAACAGGCTCAGGAGCTCATCGACCATTTCATCATGAAACTGCGTATAGTCAAGTTTGCTCGTACTCCCGAGTATAATGAGCTATTCTCGGGTGACCCGACGTGGATAACCGAGTCTATCGGCGGTCTCTTAGTAGACGGTCATCACCTCGTAACAAAGAACAGCTTCCGCTATCTGCACACTCTCGAGAATCTCGGAACTGCTCCCGAGCCGAATATGACTGTACTTTGGTCGACGAAGCTCCCCCGCAATTTCAAAGTCTACTGTGCGAAAATGTCGATACAGACCTCGTCTATCCAGTACGAGAATGACGATATGATGCGCGAGATACACGGAGATGACTACGCTATCGCTTGCTGTGTTTCGTCGATGGTGGTCGGCAAGGAGATGCAGTTCTTCGGAGCAAGAGCTAATCTTGCAAAATGCCTCCTCTACGCAATAAACGGCGGTATCGACGAACGTCTCGGCTTGCAGGTAGGACCTAAGTTCCGACCTGTTGATACTGAGTATCTCGACTACGATGACGTATGGAGCAAGTACAAGGATATGATGGAGTGGCTCGCGGGACTTTACGTGAACACGCTCAATGTCATACACTATATGCACGACAAGTACAGCTATGAGAGGCTCCAGATGGCTTTGCATGACCGTGACGTCAAGCGTTACTTTGCGACGGGTATCGCAGGACTCTCTGTAGTCGCCGATTCGCTCTCCGCTATCAAGTATGCTAAGGTCAAGCCTATCCGCAAGGATATTGAAATAAAGGACAAGGCAGGAAATGTTATAGACGTTGCGAAGAATGTTGTCGTTGACTATGTGATAGAGGGAGATTTCCCGAAATACGGAAACAATGATGATCGTGTCGATCAGATAGCTTGTACTGTTGTCCGCTTCTTTATGGACTGCATAAGAAAGCATCACACTTACCGCGACGGCGTTCCTACAATGTCTATCCTCACTATTACATCGAATGTCGTATACGGCAAGAAAACAGGCAATACTCCCGACGGGCGTAAGCAGGGCGTACCTCTTGCTCCCGGAGCTAATCCCATGCACGGCAGAGATACCCACGGAGCTGTTGCTTCGCTCGCGTCCGTGGCAAAACTCCCCTTCCGAAATGCTCAGGACGGTATCTCAAACACCTTCTCGATAATCCCGGATGCTCTCGGCAAAGATATGCAGGTATTTGCAGGCGATATCGACCTCGACAGGATTGCCGCGGAGGCTGACGATGAATGAGGATATCAAGAATTTTGAAAACAGAAGTCCCGAGGAGCTTGCGAAGCTTATAGACAATCTGTTTTCGCAAGGAAGCGGTCATATAAACGTAACTTCTGCTGAAGGTGACGGACTGAAAGTGGACACTGTAAAAAGCACCGATATATGCGGTGTAAAGGGCGCGTGCTGTCAACCTACAGAGGAAGCTGTAGATAATGACGAATAAAGGAGGATCATTATGGCTAATGATAAACAGGTAGATAACCTTATTGAACTGCTCGACGGCTATGTCAAGAAAGGCGGACATCATCTTAATGTAAATGTTTTTACGCGTGAAACTCTGCTTGATGCACAGGCGCATCCTGAAAAGTACCCGCAGCTCACGGTCAGAGTATCCGGTTACGCTGTCAACTTCGTCAAACTTACAAAGGAGCAGCAGGATGACGTTATTTCACGCACTTTCCACAGTAAACTGTAATTACTTTATGTATTTTTTATAATTAAAAGAGGTATCACTTTTTTGGTGATACCTCCTTTTTTCAGCGGCGAGAAGTTACGCCGCTGAATCATTATTATTCTGTTCTGAGAGCAACAACAGGGTCTTTCTTAGCTGCGCTTCTCGAGGGAATGATACCCGAGATAAGTGTGAGCATTACACTTATCATTATGAGTATAACTGCTGCGGGCAAAGGCAGAACAGACTTGAGGTTCGTTATGCCTGTCAGACCTTCGATTATCGCATTTATTGGGAATGTTGCAAGCCATGAAACTATGACTCCGAGAAGTCCTGAGGTAAAGCCTATGAGCATGGTCTCTGCATTGAACATATTGCTTACGTTCCGCTTGGAAGCACCTATCGCGCGGAGTATACCGATTTCCTTGGTGCGTTCCTGAACGGATATCAGTGTAATAACTCCTATCATTATCGAGGAAACGATGAGCGAAATGCTGACGAAAGCGATGAGAACGTAGGTGATAGCGTTTATGATGGTTGTGATACTGCTCATCATAAGACCGATGTAGTCGGTGTATTTGATGGTGTCAAGCTCGTCCTTGCCCTCGTTGTAGTCCTTGATAACGTCCTCGATGACGTCTTTCTTCTCGAAGGACTTGGAGTAAAGGCTTATCATTGACGGATCATCGAGGTCGATATAGCCCATTTTACGGAGGTTATCTTCGTATGTTGCATTTGAGAACTCAACTATCTCATCATAAAAGTAAGCTGCATCTGAAGCCTTCATATCCTTCATCATCTGGTCGAGAGCCGCAAGCATCTGAGCGGGTTCCATTGTGCCGAGCTGCTCCATTACCTGCTGAGCGTACTGAGCCTTTATCTGCTCCTGAACTCCCTGAGTATAAGCTGCGGTGAGGTCATCGTCACTCATCTGCGAGAGGTAACCGCGGATATCGTCCTCGGCAACTCCCATCTGCTGAGTGAGCATCTGTACAAGAGCAGTCTCCATATCCTCGCGCTTGACGTCCTTCATAGCTTCGGCTGTCATCTGAGCGAGCTCCTCCTGCTTGGGTGTGCTCATTAATTGTACATAGAGTGCGGTTTTATCTGTATCGCCCTTTCCGTTGACATAAGTGCGGAAGAGCTCCTGCTTCTCCTCATCTGTGAGGGAGCCTGCGGCGGGCTTGAAAGGAAGTCCTGAGATAACATCTTTTTCGGGAGTATCGAGCTGTGCCTTGATGACATCAGCGTCTTGTGAATTCTCGATGATATAGCGAGTGAGGTCGCCCGTGTATGCGATAGCACCCGTGAGCATAGCCGTCTTTGAGTCTTCACTTGGACGTATGATTCCGCTGACCTTAATGTCGATACCGTTGTCATAGAGATATGTCATACCTGCCTCAGTATCACGGAGGTCGGAGTATGTGTTAGTGGATTTATCAAACTTGAAGCAGTCGGAGTTGAGGACTACGCGGTAAGTTCGGTTGCAGATATCCTCATAGCTCCACTGCTGCTGGTTGAACTCGACCTTTGTTTTACCGTCCATAGCGGCTGTCATGATCTGGTCTATCTCTTCTTTGGTCTCAAGACCGAGAGCGTAAAGAGCCACGTCGTTGAGCTCGTTGTTCTTGTCGAGCACGAGCACTACTTCATCATAGCTGTTTGGCCATGAACCGTAAACGACATCGTATTGCTTTTCAAGGAGAGGGCTTACCTTTTTACCGTTATCGCCTGCGAGCATTTCCTGCCACAGTTTCATCTGCATACTGCTGCCCATCATACCGCCCATCATAGAGCCGCTGCTCATGCTTGACATAGCGGACATATCAATGTTCATCGCATCAGCCATAAGTTCGGTCATAAGCTGTTCGGCATCTGAGATTATAATGTCTCCGTCAACGTTTTTGGTATATACGAGCATATCGTAGTCGTATGCGTACTGCACGCCATTAAGTGCACCGTGGAGCTTGGACTCCTCGTCAGCTTTCTGCTCCTCAATATAAGCCTTGAACGATTTGAGGTCGTTTTCTGAATTCTCCTTATCATTGAAGGCATTGACTATCTCGTATATCGCCGAGCGCTTGTATACGGCATCCTTTCCGTGGTCAATATCGCCGCTGCCGAGCTTCATGAAGGTCTCCATTATAGCGGAGAGGTCGGTGTTTGTGTGCTCAATAGCGAGAGGATAAGAGGAAAGTGTCTCTTCCTGTATATCGTCGATATAATTCTGGAAGCCCTGCGAAACAGCGTAGATTAGAGCAATACCGATGATACCGATGCTTCCCGCGAATGAAGTAAGCATCGTACGTCCTTTCTTGGTGAAGAGGTTCTTCATCGATAGTCCGACCGAGGTTATGAACGACATAGAGGGCTTTTTCTTTTTTACGCCCGCCTCTTCGTCCTGCAGGGTCTTGTCGCGGACCTCCTCCATCTGGATCTCCTTCTCGGTCAGCGGAGCGGAATCCTCCTGTATAACGCCGTCGAGCATACGCACGATACGGGTCGAATACTTCTCGGCAAGCTCGGGGTTGTGAGTTACCATGATAACGAGTCTGTCCTTGGATATATCCTTGAGGATATCCATTACCTGCTCACTCGTTACGGTGTCGAGAGCTCCCGTAGGCTCGTCAGCGAGGATAATATCAGGGTCATTGACGATTGCACGCGCAATAGCTACACGCTGCATCTGTCCTCCGGACATTTCTGACGGACGCTTGTTGAACTGGTTGCCGAGTCCGACCTTTTCGAGAGCCTTCTTTGCGCGTTCAACACGCTCATTTTTAGATACGCCCGAGAGCGTCAGCGCGAGCTCTACGTTGCGCAGAACTGTCTGGTGAGGAATGAGATTATAGCTCTGGAACACGAAGCCGATAGAATGGTTGCGGTATGCGTCCCAGTCGCGGTCCTTGTACTCCTTGGTAGAGCGTCCGTTGATGATAAGGTCGCCCTCGGTGTACTGATCGAGTCCGCCAATGATATTGAGCATTGTGGTCTTTCCGCAGCCCGAAGGTCCGAGGATAGCCACGAATTCCGATTGTCTGAACTTGAGGTCAATTCCCTTGAGCGCGTGAACGGTGTTCTCGCCCGCAAGGTAGTCTTTCTTGATGCCTTTGAGTTCGAGCATATATTTCCCTCCATAATAAGATTACTCTGACATTATATTCCGCCAACCTCAAATTAACCTCAATTTATTGTTTACATTAAAAATTCAATGTGATATAATAATTAGAGCTATACTACATAAAACAGGTGATATTATGCCCGAAATAATCGTATTTTCCGATACTGATGCTCCCGAGCTCGGTATGTACCGACAGCAGAGGGAGACTCAGCTACTGCATTGGTACGAGCCCGAAGCGGGAATATTTCTCGCCGAGAGCCCAAAGGTCATAGAGAGAGCTTTGCTCGCAGGTTACGAGCCGCTCTCTATACTCTGCGAACGCCGCGACATCACAGGCGAAGCCGCCGAGGTCATAGAGGCGGCAGGAGTGTCTGTATACACCGCCGACAGCGAGATTATCACAGAGCTTACGGGATTCAAGCTGATTCGCGGAGCTATCTGCGCGATGAGGAGACGGGCTCTGCCTGCTCCCTTGGATATCTGCCTCGGAGCACGACGTATAGCTGTCCTCGAGAACGTCGTGAACCCGACCAATGTCGGCGCGATATTCCGCTCGGCGGCGGCTCTCGGTATAGAGGCGGTACTGCTCACGGATACGTGCTCCGACCCGCTGTACAGGCGCTCCTCGCGTGTGAGTATGGGCTCGGTGTTTCAAGTGCCGTGGACGTATATGAGCGGAGCTCTTACGGATATGGAGCTTCTGCACGGTATGGGCTTCAAGACGGCGGCTATGGCTCTCGTCGAGGACAGCGTTGACATCGACGACGAGCATCTCAACTCCGAGGAGCAGCTCGCTGTCATACTCGGTGCAGAGGGCGACGGTCTCTCAAAGGAAACGATATCTGCCTCCGACTATTCTATATGTATTCCGATGTCCAACGAGGTGGACTCGCTGAACGTAGCAGCGGCTTCGGCGGTCGCATTCTGGCAGGTATGCCGAGGAAAGCAATAAAAAAGAAAATTTGTTCTTGCTATTTTGAAACAATTGTGGTATAATATTATAGTAACATCATCGTACCACGGAGGTAATTATGGACCACTTCATTCTCCACTCGGATTACGCGCCCGCAGGCGACCAGCCGCAGGCAATAGATAAACTTGCAAAGGGTATAGAATCTGGAATGAAGGAGCAGATTCTGCTCGGCGTTACGGGCTCGGGCAAGACGTTCACAATGGCTAATGTCATCGCCCGCGTGAACAAGCCCACTCTTGTTCTTGCACACAATAAAATACTTGCAGCTCAGCTTTGTTCGGAGTTCCGTGAATTTTTCCCTGAGAACGCCGTTGAATACTTCGTTTCCTACTACGACTACTACCAGCCTGAGGCGTATGTACCATCGACTGACAGCTATATTGAGAAAGACTCCTCGATAAACGACGAAATAGATAAGCTCCGCCACTCTGCGACCACCGCCCTCGCCGAGCGTAGAGACGTAATCATCGTGGCAAGCGTTTCGTGTATATACTCCCTTGGAAGTCCGGAGGAATACCGCTCAATGTGCGTCTCCATCCGTCAGGGAGCTGAAAAGCCACGCGACCAGCTTATCACCGAGCTCGTGCGTATACGCTATGAGCGTAACGATGTCGCTTTCGAGCGCAACAGGTTCAGAGTTCGCGGTGACGTGGTCGAGATATTCCCCGCGAGGTCGAGCGATACGGCTGTCCGCGTGGAGTATTTTGGCGACGAGATAGACCGTATCTCTGAGATAAACGTAGTTACGGGCGAAGTCAAGTCTGTTGTCAGCCATGTGGCTATTTTCCCTGCATCTCACTACGTCGTCGGCGACGACAAGCTCGAAAACGCCCTCAAGGAGATAGACCGCGAGCTCGCCGAGCGTATCGACTACTTCCAGAAGAACAATAAGCTCATAGAGGCACAGCGCATCGAACAGCGCACCCACTACGACATGGAGATGATACGCGAGGTCGGCTACTGTTCGGGCGTTGAGAACTATTCGCGAGTGCTTGCGGGGCGTCCCGCAGGGAGCACTCCCCTCACCCTTATGGACCACTTCCCTGAGGATTTTCTCCTCATCGTCGATGAGAGTCACGTGACTCTCCCGCAGGTTCGTGCCATGTATGCAGGTGACCGCGCAAGAAAGACAACACTTGTTGACTACGGCTTCCGCCTGCCGAGTGCTATGGACAACCGTCCGCTCAACTTCGATGAGTTCAATGCTCATATACATCAGGCGATATACGTCAGCGCAACTCCCGGACAAATAGAGCGCGAAAAGACTGATATCATAGTTGAACAGCTCATACGTCCGACGGGACTTGTTGACCCCGAGATAATCATTAAGCCCACTCAGGGACAGGTCGATGACCTTCTATCGGAGATAAATGAGCGCGTCGAGAAGCATGAACGTGTCCTTGTCACGACTCTGACAAAGAAAATGGCTGAAGACCTCACTTCTTACTATGAGGGACTCGGCGTGAAGGTGCGCTACCTGCACCACGATATCGACACCATTGAGCGTATGGAGATAATCAAGGACCTGCGAAACGGCGTTTTCGACGTACTTGTCGGTATCAACCTCCTGCGTGAAGGCCTTGATATCCCGGAGGTCAGCCTCATAGCCATACTTGATGCGGACAAGGAGGGCTTCCTGCGAAGTGAGACCTCACTTATACAGACTATCGGACGCGCCGCGCGCAATGCCTCAGGACAGGTAATAATGTACGCGGATACAGTAACAGGCTCTATGGAGCGTGCTATCACCGAGACCGAACGTCGTCGTGCTATACAGACCGCCTTCAACGAGGAACACGGCATAATACCGAAGACGATAATCAAGGACGTCCGCGACGTACTGGAGATAACCTCAAAGCCCAAGATCGAAAAGCGGCTTAGCAAGAAGAAGCTTTCGGTCAGCGAGAAGCAACAGCTTATCGACAAGCTGACCGCTGAGATGAAGAACGCCGCTAAACTCCTTGAATTCGAGCATGCCGCCTACCTGCGCGATAAGATAAAAGAACTACAGGGAGAATAATTTTTAATTCGGAATCCAATCCAACAAGGAGCATATATGATAGACAAGATAATCATTAAGGGCGCACGCGCCAATAACCTCAAAAACATAGACCTCGAACTTCCTCGTGACAGACTTATCGTAATGACGGGACTTTCGGGTTCGGGCAAATCCTCGCTCGCCTTTGATACGATATACGCCGACGGTCAGCGACGTTACGTGGAAAGCCTGTCCTCGTACGCGAGAATGTTCCTCGGACAAATGGAAAAGCCCGATGTTGACAGCATCGAGGGGCTCTCCCCTGCCATATCCATAGACCAGAAGACTACTTCCAAGAACCCGCGCTCGACCGTGGGAACTGTTACCGAGATATATGACTACCTTCGATTGCTCTATGCGAGAATAGGAATCCCTCACTGTCCGATATGCGGACGCGAGATATCGCAGCAGAGCATAGATCAAATAGTCGACACGATAATGGAGCTCCCCTCAGGTACGAAGCTTCAGCTTCTTGCGCCGATAGTCCGCAACCGCAAGGGACAGTACACAAAAGAGCTCGATTCCGCAAGGAAGTCAGGCTTTGTACGCGTACGCGTCGACGGGATAATGTACGAGTTGACCGAGGAGATAAAGCTTGACAAGAACAAGAAACACAACATCGAAATCATTGTCGACCGTATCGTCATAAAGGAGGGCATCGAGTCACGTATAACCGACAGCCTTGAGACGGTTTTCAAGCTGACCGATGGACTTGCACTTGTAGATGTCATAGACGGCGAGGAAATGCTCTTCTCGCAGAACTATGCCTGTCCCGAGCATAACATCAGCATAGGCGAACTCGAACCCGTAATGTTCTCGTTCAATAACCCCGTCGGAGCCTGCCCGAAGTGTACGGGACTGGGTGTATTCCGTCACATCGACCCTGACCTTATCGTCCCGAACAAGGACTTTACCATTGAAGGCGGCGCTATCAAGGCAAGTGGCTGGAACAGTCTCGATGAGACGTCGATATCGCTTATGTACTACCGCGCTATCTCCGAGAAATACAATGTGCCGCTCGACGTGCCTGTCAGAGAGCTGTCAGATGAGCAGCTCGGATACTTCCTTTACGGAACAGGCGACGAGAAGCTGAAGCTGAAACGCCCGCAGTCGCTCGGCGGCGGAACATACGAAACACCATTCGAGGGCGTTATCAACAATCTTGAACGCCGATACCGCGAGACGAGCAGTGACTACTCCCGCAACGATATCGAGGAGTGTATGAGTGAGGTCGAATGTCCCGTCTGCAAGGGAAAGAGGCTTCGTGACGAGTACCTTGCCGTTACTGTCGGTGGAAAAAATATCAGCGAGGTGACGGACTTTTCTGTCAGAAACGGTCTTGACTTTTTTGAGAGCCTAAAACTCACCGAACATGAAGGCTTCATCGGCGAGCGCATAATCAAGGAAATAAAGGAGCGCCTCGGTTTCCTTAAAAGCGTCGGACTCGAATATCTTACGCTCTCACGTGCAGCGGGGACTCTCTCAGGCGGCGAAAGCCAGCGTATACGACTTGCCACGCAGATAGGCTCGTCGCTTGTAGGTGTTCTGTATATCCTAGACGAACCGAGTATCGGACTCCATCAGCGTGACAACGACAAGCTCATAGCGACGCTGAAACGCCTGCGCGACCTCGGCAACACGCTTATCGTTGTCGAGCATGACGACGACACTATGCTTGCCGCCGACTACATCGTGGACATCGGTCCGGGAGCAGGCGTGAACGGCGGAAATGTCGTATTCGCGGGAACAGTGGACAAGCTGCTCAAATGCAAAGCTTCGATAACAGGTCAGTACCTCAGCGGCAGAAAGGTCATACCGCTTCCTAAGAAGCGCCGCGAGGGCAACGGAAAGTTCCTGACCATTCACGGCGCGACCGAACACAACCTCAAAAATGTTAATGTGACAATCCCCCTCGGCAAACTTGTATGCGTAACGGGCGTATCGGGCAGCGGTAAGTCCAGCCTTGTCAACGAGATAGTGTACAAGCACCTTGCAGCCAAGCTCAACCGAGCTAGGATACGTTCAGGCAGCTTTGCCTCAATGGACGGAATAGACGAGCTCGACAAGGTTATCTGTATCGATCAGTCCCCAATAGGGCGAACTCCACGCTCTAATCCCGCGACCTACACAGGCGTTTTCAACGATATCCGTGACCTCTTCGCTCAGACCCCCGACTCCAAGGCTCACGGCTATTCGGCAGGGCGATTCAGCTTCAATGTCAAAGGTGGACGCTGCGAAGCTTGTGAGGGTGACGGCATTATTAAGATAGAGATGCACTTCCTGCCCGATATTTACGTACCGTGCGAGGTCTGCAAGGGCAGGCGCTACAACCGTGAAACGCTCGAAGTACACTATAAGGGCAAGTCTATCTACGATGTGCTCGAAATGACCGTCGATGAGGCAGTCGAATTCTTTGAGCATATTCCGAAAATTGCCCGCAAGCTCAGAACGTTGCAGGAAGTCGGGCTCGGTTATATCAGGCTCGGACAGTCGGCAACGACTCTCTCAGGCGGCGAGGCTCAGCGCGTGAAGCTCTCGACGGAGCTGTCAAAGCGCGCTACGGGACGTACTATCTACATTCTTGACGAGCCCACCACGGGTCTGCATACTGCCGACGTCCACAGGCTCATCGACGTACTACAGGAGCTTACCGACCAAGGCAATACCGTTCTCGTTATTGAGCATAATCTCAACGTTATAAAGGTCGCCGACCACATCATCGATCTCGGTCCGGAGGGCGGAGACGGCGGCGGTACAATAGTCGCCGAGGGTACCCCCGAGGATGTCGCCAAGTGCAAGAACTCATATACGGGACAATATCTGAAAAAGTATCTTTCCGAGAAATAAAATTGTTGACTTTTGACGGGAACGGCTGTATA
This sequence comes from Ruminococcus sp., assembly GCA_017649325.1. Lineage (GTDB taxonomy): Bacteria > Bacillota > Clostridia > Oscillospirales > Ruminococcaceae > Ruminococcus. The sequence continues at coordinate 16,234 of JAGCHA010000037.1, read as the reverse complement.
ATAGTAGTAAGTATAATGGTAAATGGGATGATTATATGAAGCATACCAAGAAAACTGCATTGACTGCTGCTATGCTGACTGCTGCTGTCTCAATGGCATCAGCGGTCACGCTTACATCGTGCTTCCCGCAGACAGCCTACGGTCCGCCCGATTCGGGTGAACCTGCCGTTTCGGTTGCCGAGCCTACTACATATGAGCCCTCGACCGAGGAGATTCAGGACGTGTACGGACCTCCGCCTGCTTTTGAAGACGAAGATGAACCGATAGTAACGACCAAGATAGAAGTTCTCCCCGAGGAAACAATAGATGCGAATGCTGCCGAAAATACGGAGACCACTACAAAGGCGGTAAATATGCAGGTAGTGTATGGTCCGCCAAACGCGATAGAGGAATGATATTGACGAAAGGAGCCTGACACAATGAAAAAGACTGATAAGACCGCTCTTACCGCTGCCGCTTTCGCAGCAGCTCTCAACATCGTGCCAATGGGAGCTTCGGCGTATGACCCCGCCGAGGAACAGATACAGGACGTTTACGGTCCGCCCGTATATTTCGAGACAACTTCCGTTGAGGAAATAGTGCCTCAACCCGATTACGGTCCCATGCCCGCGTGGACAACGGAGACTACTGCTGTCCCGGAGGAGACAACTACAGATGTGACTGAGATAGTTCCTCAGCCTACCTATGGTCCGCCAATACCGACGGGCGATATGAACTTTGACGGTAAGGTTGATACCTTTGACCTCATAAGTATGAGAAAGCTTTTCTCTAAGACGAATTATTCCGAATACTATGACAGAGCAGCCGACATAAACGAGGATGGAAAGCTTTCTGTTGCCGACCTCGTATTGATGAACAGGTATCTGCTCGGCAGGGACAGAGTCATAGGTTCGCCCGAGACTACCGCTGTCGACGAGCCTGATGTCACGACTACCACTGAGAACCAATTCTACGGAGTATACGGTCCTCCATCTTGGTTCGGGCTTGAGACGACGACAGCCATAGCTCCAGAGGATCCGATCGAAACAACGGAGACTCGTTTGGATCCCGTTTACGGACCTCCTTCGTGGTTCGGAATTGAGACGACGACAGCCGTAGCTCCAGAGGAAGACCCCGTGACTACGACCGAGAATAACTATTCGACGGTATATGGTCCTCCTTCATGGTTCGGAGGGGAAGATAAGTAATGCTTGACATAAATATAAAAAAGGACAATATGAAGACTCTCGAGGCATACCGCGCGGGACTTATGGTCAAACCTATGCTCCGCAATCTTTTCCTCGAGCTGACTGTTCGCTGCAATGAGCGTTGCCTCCACTGCGGAAGCAGCTGCGGTGACGTTACGAGCGAGGAACTCACTTCTGCTCAGTATGCGAAATTTCTCGCCGAGGTAAAAGGCGACTTTGGTACGGAGAAGAAAATGCTCTGCATTACGGGCGGAGAGCCTCTCCTTAGAAGTGACTTCTTCGATATAATGGCGACCGCGCATGAACTCGGCTTCAAATGGGGGATGACCAGTAACGGTACCCTCATCGATGAGCACGTTGCCAAAGAGCTCAAACGCGTCGGTATGAATACTATTTCAATAAGCATTGATGGTCTCGAGGAGACACATGACGCATTCCGTCGTACTCCAGGAGGCTGGAAAAGGGCTATGAACGGACTTGAATGCCTGATCCGCGAGGGAGGCTTCCAAGGCATACAGGCGACGACCGTTGTAACTCATCAGAACATCGGTCAGCTCGACGAGCTCTACAAGATATTCAACGAAATGGATATCGACTCATGGCGTATCATCAATATGGAGCCTGTCGGACGTGCAAAACAGCACCCTGAACTTGTGCTCACTCCCGATGATTACCGCTATATGTTTGAGTATATCCGCAATATGAGAATGAAGGGCGAGCCCGTGACCTACGGATGCAGTCACTATCTCGGTATGGAATACGAGCGCGAAGTGCGCGACTGGTACTTCATCTGCACGGCTGGTACATATATCGCAAGTATCATGGCTAACGGTGATATCACCGCCTGTCTTGACATTGAACGCCGTCCCGAGTTCATACAGGGAAATATCCTCCGTGACCGCTTCAAGGACGTGTGGGAGAACGGCTTCAAAATATTCCGCAAAAATCTCTGCGACGAGAATGAGAAGTGCTCGGCGTGCTCTGAGAAAGACCGCTGTCACGGTGATTCCTACCATAGCTGGGACTTCGATAAGCACGAGCCGCAGGTGTGCTTCAAAGACATACTGTTCTAACAATAAATGGGAGGCGTCAACTGCCTCCCATTTTTATGTGTATTTATTGATGATGCTTAGCGTTAGGTCGTAACGGGTAGTGTCGCTCGAACAGCCTGAGACAAGAGTGATATACGTTTTGCTGTTCTTCTTGAAAGCAGCAATCAGACACGTTCCCGCGTCCGCTGTTGTACCTGTTTTTACGCCTGTCGCATCAGCTCGATAGTACTTGCTTGAGGTGTCAAGCAGGTAATTAGTGCTCTTCCAGTTGAAGGTCTGTCCCGAAGCTATAGTGACACGCTTCTGAGCCGTAGAAGTTATCTCCCGAATTGTCGGAACTGTCAAACAATAACGAGTGAGTTTGAGCATATCTGCCGCAGTTGTATAGAGTCCACTCTGGTCATAGCCGTCAGGATTATTGAAGTTGCTTTCATTCATATCGAGCTCTGCCGCGAAGTCGTTCATAAGTCCGCAGAAGTAGGAAACCGCTGCACTGTCGGACATACTGTGTCCAGATACTGAGCGGGCTGTTACCACTGCTACCGTATATGCAGCGTCGTTTCCCGAATTAAGCAGCATTCCCGTCAGCAAGTCCATTACTGTAAGTTTGTTGCCCTGTACAAGATGGGCAAGGCTCGAGTATGGCTGAACAAGACTGAGCTCGCTTCCTACTGTTACCACAGTATCCGTATTCATACTTTTCAGAACAACAGCCGCAGTAAGCAGCTTTGTGAAGCTGGCAGGCGAAATGCGTTTATGGATATCATGGTAGTTTATGAGCTTTTCTTCGTCAAGGTCATAAAGCAGGTAAGTATTGTTCCTGTAGTAAGTGTTGTATGTAGTTGAAGAATTACAGCCGTCAATAATATAATTAGCAAACAGCTTGAATGGATTCGTTGAGATGAAAGAATAGTACGCCAGTATTGTTGAGGCGTCACTCGCATCGATGATCCCGTCGTTGTTGACATCAGCAGCAGTTTGTTGAGATGCGGTGAAAGCTGACTTTCCGCCTGCTGAGACAGCAGAATAACACGCAAGAACGTCCGACGCGTCAATAGCGCTTACCTGTCCGTCGGAGTTGACGTCACCGAGGCTGTAGCCTTCAGCAGAGGATATAACGGGACACAGTCCCAGTATGCAGAGCAGACTCAGCAGGCAGCATATTAGCTTTTTTGCCATATCATGTGTTCTTGTCGACAGTATGGAATTTCTTGAGATTGCCTATTTTCTCGTTGCGCTCGTCGAGCACCTTCTCAACGTCAGACCACTCCAGTCCCTGATTAGCACAGAGCACCATTACGTGGTAGAGGAGATCGTTTATCTCGTTCATAAGTTCGTTATTGTCTCCGTTTTTAGCGGCGATAACGGTCTCGGTAGCTTCCTCGCCTACCTTCTTGCATATCTTGTCCACGCCCTTGTCGAAGAGGTAGCATGTGTAGGAATTCTCGGCAGCAGTACCGTTCTCGAACTGCTTTTTTCTCTCCTTGATAACTTCAAAAATTTCTTCATAAACTGTCATTTTTCATTCCTCCGTATTATATATCTCATTAAAGAAGCAGCTGTAGCTTCCTGTGTGACAGGCAGCTCCTGTCTGCTCAACGTTGACAAGCAGCGTGTCGTTATCGCAGTCTCCATAAATGGATACGACCTTCTGAACGTGACCGCTCGTAGCGCCCTTGTTCCAGTACTCCTGACGCGAACGGCTCCAGAACCACGTATAACCTGTTTCGAGAGTTTTTCTGAGACTCTCTTTGTTCATATATGCAAGCATAAGAACAGTTTTAGTGTTGACCTCGTAGCATATCGCGGGGATAAGCTCACCCTTGACGAAAAAATTGTCGAGGTCGTTGATGTCTATTTTTATCATTTTTACTCCTTTGTGAGCTGTGCTCACCTATTAAGTAAGATTTTGTAACGGTGATATTTCACTAAGGCATCAGTAATCTATCCACCATTCGGGAGTTATCTCCCCGAGAGTTATCACCGTGCCCTTTCTGTAGTCGAGCATTATCTCGATGTCCTTGTAGCTCTTGGGCATGAGCTGTACCATGAGCTCACGGCAGGCTCCGCACGGAGCTCCCTTGCCTTCAACAGGCGGTATACAGAGCACTCTTGATATCTCGTTCTCACCGTTGGTTATCATATTGAATATAGCGTTGCGCTCGGCGCAGATACCGAGGGTCGAGCAGGTGTCGATGCAAACGCCCGTATATATTTTGCCTGATTTGCTGAGTACAGCCGCCGAGACTTCTCCCGCCGAAACGAATTCAGAAATCTTCCGCGGAGCAAGCATAGCCTTAGCCGCCGTATACATTTCTTCCCATATCTTGTCCATAGATTACCTAACAATTACGCCTTTGCTGCGGCAGTAGTCCTTGACCTCGCCGACGGTGAGCTCCTTGAAGTGGAAGAGAGAAGCCGCAAGAGCAGCGGTAGCTCCCGTCTTCTCGAAAACCTCATAGAAATCGTTTATCTTGCCGGCACCACCACTTGCAATGACAGGTATAGAGCAGTTATCGCATACGGCTTTGAGCATCGGTATATCAAAGCCCTCCTTAGTGCCGTCGGCGTCAATGGAATTGAGGCATATCTCCCCTGCTCCGAGTTTTTCGATAGTGTGTACCCAATCGATGAGGTCAATACCCATATCAACCCTGCCACCGTTTATATAGACGGTCCACTTGTTGTCGGCTATCTTCTTTGCGTCGATTCCGACGCAGATACACTGACTTCCGAAGATATCGGCGCCGTCCTTGACGAGCTGAGGATTCTTCACAGCCTGCGAGTTTACAGAGACTTTGTCAGCGCCAGCACGCAGAGCCTCACGAATGTCATCAACTGTCTTGATGCCGCCGCCGACTGTGAGTGGGACGAAAACCTTTTTGGCGGTCTCGCGGACAACGTCAAGGAAAACTCCCCTGCCCTCAAATGAAGCTGTTATATCGTAGAAAACTATCTCGTCCGCGCCTTGTTTATTGTACTCTTCGGCGCACTCAACCGGGTCGCCTACATCGCGGACTCCCTCGAAGTTGACACCCTTGACTACCTTGCCGTTTCTGACGTCAAGGCATGGGATTATTCTTTTTGCAAGCATAATTTACCACCTTTCTCAATTACCATATGGCACCTGTCCCACGATTCGTCCTCGTAGGAAAAAGCGTTTTTGTCTGCGCTTGTTTCGGTGAAGCCAATGCTTCTGTAACATTGTTTTGCTCTGTCATTCACTGACAAAACACACAGCCATACTCTTTCAGCTCTTGTAAATTCAAAAGCGTAGCTGACCGCAAGCTTCAGCATTTCTTTTCCGCAGCCTTTACCGCGCTGCGAAGGGTCTATCATCACGAATTTGAGCATACCCTCGTTTGACTCGGTATTGACCGAATAGCAGAAGAATCCGACGAGAGTGCCGTCCTGCGCTGTCGCAACGAAGGGAGCGTCTCCGCACCTGACAGCGATATCGTCAAGCAGTCTCTGAAAATCCTCGCGCTCTATCGGAAACTTTGTCCGACCAGCACACCACATTGCGTGCTCGCGGGGCTTAGTTATCCACTTGCTGATAATGTCGAAGTCAAGGCATGGGATATAAGGTCTCAGTCTCATATTAAAGCTTTGCGTAGTTTATAGCTTCGCGAAGGTCAAGTGTGCCCTTGTAGATGGACTTGCCGCATATCGTACCGTAAAGACCCATTTCCTTGCAGGCAATAATGTCGTCCATAGTGTGGACCCCGCCGCTCGCGACAATATTTGCTCTGCCTTCAGTAGCGTCCGCAAGCTTTTTGAGCTGTTCACGGTTCACGCCAGAAAGCGTACCATCCTTTGAAATATCTGTAAAAATGAAGTATCTCACGCCCGCGTCTATCATCTTATTTGCGAGGTCTATGTAGTGAACATCAGAACTTTCGAGCCAGCCCTCGGTCGCGACCATTTCATTCATGGCGTCTATCCCAACGACAACTTTTTCGCTGCCGAATTTTTCGACTGCGTCACAAACGAGCTTCGGATTCTTCAAAGCTACAGAGCCGAGAATAACACGCGTGATACCCATTTCGAGGTACTCTCGTATCGTCTCGAGACTGCGTATACCGCCGCCGAGTTCGACTTTAAGGTCGGTTTTTTCGGCTACGTCGGTGTAAATCTTCGTGTTGACGGGTCTGCCCTCTTTAGCTCCGTCGAGGTCGACCATATGAATCCACTCAGAACCGGCCGCCTCGAAGCTTCTTGCTGTTTCAAGGTAGTCGGAAGCAACCTTCTCGACAGTCGAAAAATCACCCTTGAACAAGCGTACACAGTTGCCGTCTTTTATATCTATTGCAGGGAATATTATCATTTTCCTTCTCCCTTTCTGATGAGTTCGAGCAGAGGCTCGATATACTCCTTCTTTGTCCAGTCGCACTTCTGATCTTTAGCTTCGAGGAAGGGCTTCTCCCACGCGCTTATAGTCGAAGGCTCCTTCTTTTCAAGCATTTTTACGTACATCTTGCACATCGTCTTGTCACCGAATTTCATGCCTTCAAGGTCCCACATTCCCTGAAAATAGAAGCAGGGAACATTTGCGAGCTTGTCCTTGAGATTCTTCTTTTTTACCATTTCGACGACTTCATCGTCATAGGGAGCCGCGCCGCAGCAGTATACGATAACTCTTTTGCCCTTGAGGGCATCTATATTCTTTTTGAGGAAGGCAATTCCGGATATAGCGGAAGCGTAGACACCTCCTCCGAGTATGATGAAATCATAGCCGGCGACTTCATTTATATCGGCGTCTTTGGTGTCGATCACCTTGAAACCTGTCTCCTCGGATATCCAGTCAGCGTATTTTTTTGAAGCGCCGTATTTGGAACGGCAAAGAATTATTCCTGTCATGTTTTTACCTCACATAAGCTTATTAAGTATATCTGCATAAGCCTTATCCCAGTCTTTCTGAGGGTCTTTTATTATTATACTGTCAATACCGATGCTGTCAAGTATAGAAAGCTCACGTCGCTGACGTTCTTCAAGCGCTGTGATATAACCGTCGAATCCGTTAAGTCCGTGACTTTTGCCGTACTCGCCGCAGCAGTGGTAATCAATGACAGCATTGAGCCAGTCATCGCCGCGCTCTATTGATACACGATTAACGCTGTCGTACACCTCGGTATTGTAAAGGTATACAACGAATGGTGAAAGAGTCTTAATAATGTCACATATCTCACGGATATAAGCTTCGGAAGCAGCCTCGTCAAACCCAAATCGCATCATAGTTTCGCACATCGGATTCTGCAAAAGAACGCAGTTGAAGACGTACCTTTTATCAATGGTATTCTGCACGAATTCCCGCCATTTGTCAAGCATCACTGGACGCTCGGCCTCCCACGGAAGGAAGTCGTATATCTTGTGTTGCAGGAGCTTATCGAACAGCTCGCCGCTGAATAAGCCGAGCGGTACGACGTATCCTCCCACCCTCTCACTTGCTGAGGCAAATATCTTCTCCTGCTCGTCGGAAGAAAAAGATGTCATATCCTCGCGGTTGAGGAAGGCGTGGAATTCATAGTCCGCAGGGTGAGCATTCGTCCCTTCGTCAATGAAGGTCATGCCGAGTTTTTCTGCGATATATCGTGATGTTGTGCTCTTTCCCGAGCAAGGGAGCCCTTCTACAATGATTAGCCTGCTATCCATATAAACCTCTCAGTCGATAAGCTTACTGCGAATCATTGCAGCTTGTTCGGACGTAAGTCCGATACTCCTGAAGTAGTTTTCAACAGTTTTGTAGCGCGCTGTAAACAGGTCAATGAACCTGTTCATACTCTTTTCATTTGCAAGAACGATGTTCCTGTCGACCTCGGGATGAGCTGCAAGAAACGCTTCAAGCCTTTTCTTGTTGTACTCACGGCTGAGTACGTAATCGCTGACGATAGTATCTCTGTCGACTCCGCATAAAAGCAGAATTACAGCGGATACAACGCCCGTCCTGTCCTTGCCTGCCGTGCAGTGGAACAGCACGCCTAGTTCAGCCTCTGCAATTGACTGCCACACCTTCGGTATATTTTCCGCAGCTGCAATATCCATATAAGACAGCGGGACAGCATCAAGGCTTTCAGGGACACCGCTTCCCTCGGTTATAGGAAAGTGCAGGTACTCAAATCCTGCAATATCGGCAAATCCGCAGTGAAATTTCTCAGCCTCAGCCTCGGTTCGCATATCTATAATCGTTGTGATGCAGTTAGAGCGAAGGAGCGATATGTCGTCATTTGACGGTTCGGACGGAACGTCACTTCGCCATATCACGCCTTTTCGCGTTACCCTGCCGTCATAAGTTTTCATTCCGCCAAGCTCGCGAGTATTATGCGAGCATGAGAGCAAACTTTTGTACGTCATATGAGCTCTGCAAAGCTGCGAAGTATCTTCAAACCAGTCTCTCCCGATTTTTCGGGGTGGAACTGAGCTCCGTAAACGTAATTCCCGTCGTATACGAGAGCGGGAACACGTCCGCCGTACTCGCTGTATGCTGCTATATCCTTGTCATCGCACTGAGCTTTGTACGAGTGTACGAAATAGACATATTCATTATCTCCGATATTCTTCAGCAGCGGACATTCGTTGAGCTTTTCGAGCTTATTCCAGCCCATGTGCGGGATTATGAGATCGGGCTCGTTCATTTTAATAACTGAGCCGCCGATAAGTCCCAAGCCGTCGCACTCCTCGAACTCGTAGCCTTTCTCAAAAATGAGCTGCATACCGAGACAGATACCGAGGAAGGGTTTTCTTGCGGCTTCCTCCTTGATAGTATCGATAAGCCCTGATTTGTTGAGCATTTCCATTGCTGCGGGAAAAGCGCCTACTCCCGGAAGGATAACAGCGTCTGCGGACTTGATAGACTCCTTGTCCTTAACGAGCGCGCTCTCCAGTCCGAGGTGGTCGAGAGCGTTTTTAACGCTGAAGATATTGCCTGCGCCGTAGTCTATTATGGCGATCATCACAGTACCCCTTTCGTGGAGAGCGTTGAACCATCTGCATTCTCTGTTACAGCTGTCTTGAGAGCGTGTGCGACCGCCTTGTATACAGCTTCACACTTGTGGTGGTCATTGCTGCCGTAGAGGAGGTTGATGTGCAGCGTCATACCCGAATTGAAGGCAAACGCACGGAAAAACTCCTCCGTCATGCACAGGTCATACTCGCCGCAGCTCTGATTCTCGAAGTTACAGTTGAATACGAGGAACGGTCTGTTCGAGAGGTCAAGGCTCGCCATAGCAAGCGACTCGTCCATGGGGATATAAGCCGTTCCATAGCGCACAATTCCGGACTTAGCGCCAAGAGCCTGTCCGAGAGCCTGTCCGAGAGCGATACCCGTGTCCTCTATCGTGTGGTGGCAGTCCACCTGTAAATCGCCCTTGACCTTGATAGTCATGCTGATGCCGCTGTGTACTGAAAGAGCAGTCAGCATATGGTCGAAGAAGCCGACTCCCGTAGCTATATCAGCCTTGCCCTTGCCGTCTATGTCAACATTTACGAAGATGTCGGTTTCTTTCGTTTTGCGGACTATCTCGCCGCTTCTTTTAACATTAGCCATTAAGTATCTCCTCCAATGCTGAGAATAACGCGTCCATTTCTTCGCGTGTGCCTATGGATATACGCAGGTAATTCTTTATGAGCGTCTGATTCCACCAGCGAACGAATATCCTGCGCTTTTTGAGCTCTGTAAATACGTACTCCGCGGACTTGCCCTTCGGCGATGCGAAAATGAAATTGCTCTTTGAATCAGGGAATGTGAATCCGAGCTCTGCAAGTCGCTGTTTTGAGTATTCACGCGTGTCGATTATCTTCTGCACAGTTTCACGGAAGTATTTCTCGTCGCGGACAGCAGCAGCTCCGCAAATCTGTGTGACTGTATTCATTGTGTATGAATTAATTGAGAACTTTACGTCGTTCATATACTGTATGAGCTTTTTGCTGCCTATTGCGAAACCGATACGCATCCCCGCCATAGAGCGCGACTTTGAGAATGTCTGTATCACGAGCAGATTGTCGTACTTCTCAACGAGCGGCAGACAGCTCTTGCCGCCGAAGTCGATGTAAGCCTCGTCTATCATCACTACGGAGTCGGTATTCGCTCTGATGATATCCTCTATCATCTCCACGGACTCATACACGCCCGTCGGAGCGTTCGGATTCGGGAAGATGATACCGCCGTTCTCGCACTTGTAGTCCTCGGGGGCGATGGTGAAGTCTGCGCGAAGTGGCTTCTTCACGTACGGTATGCGGTAAACGTCCGCCCATACAGGGTAGAATGAGTACGTTATATCGGGGAAAAGCACTGGCTTGTCCGAATTAAAAAACGTGAGAAATGCCATTGAGATTACGTCGTCAGATCCTACGCCTACGAATACCTGCGCGGGATCGACTCCGTAACTCTCGGCGATAGCGTTCGTGAGCTCCGACGCATCGGGAGTCGGGTACAGCCTCATACGTGAAACATCGAATCTGTCGAGTATCTTCCTCACTTCTGGCGCGGGCGGATACGGATTTTCATTGGTGTTGAGCTTGATAACGTCCGTGTTCTTCGGCTGTTCACCCGGTACATAGGGTACGACCTTGCGGACTGAGCTCTCCCATGAATTATTCATTTTTATCACTTCCTGTTTAGCCTATTTTTGAAAACTCTATAAGGTTGTGTTCACTATCTATTACAACAGCACTTGTGTAAGATGAACGATGGGATGTTTCACTGTTATACATGATATACACAACAGCATCATCGCTGCATTTTGCCTTGAATCTACTGTCCATTCGTACATTGGCGTACTTATTCGTTGTATTTGATCCGTTTTCGTTTATCCGTATACTCAAAGTTTCGTCGAGGTCTGCGACCGTGCAAACAAATATAGCATCCTTCGAGTATTCGTTCGTGTATTGCTGAATTACATCATCAGAAGCCTTAAAGCTGATCGTAGTGTATCCGTCTCCCTGCAGAATTGAAGGGAAATAATCCAATCTGTAACTCTTTATCCCATTGGGCAGTCGCCGCGGGAAATAGTCAAAGGTATCATTTCCGTTGTATATACTGATATAAGTCTTTTGAAAAGGGTATCTGAAAGAGAAATGAGTCTTGATCATTATCGGAGCAAAAAGGCTTAAGAACAGAAGCAACGGCGAAATAACAATTACTTTAGCTATACATGCAACAAAATTTTGGTATTTTCTCCGAATACAGCAGAAAAGCGGAAATATGAACCACAGCAGGCTGATCGCAAGCTTTATTAGTCCAGAGCCTGTGAGGATGAATACAAGAAGAAAGAACAGTACAAATACTCCGGCAAAAATGAGTTCAGCTAAAGTAAAGGACTTATTTAGTTTCTCATTTCCAGCAAACCCGCTCATTCAAATCTTACCTTTATCGCGTTAGCGTGCGCCGTAAGTCCCTCACGCTCGGCAATGAGAACGATATCATCCTTGGCGGCACGGAGAGCTTCCTCTGTGTAGTAGGTGTAAGCCATGCGTTTCGTAAAGCTCGCTACTCCGAGAGGCGAGAAGAAACGCGCTGTTCCGCTCGTGGGAAGAACGTGGTTCGGACCCGCATAGTAGTCGCCAAGCGGCTCTGATGCGTAGTTTCCGAGGAATACCGAGCCTGCATTCTCAATGCTTCCGAGAAGCTCGAACGGATTCTCCATAAGCACTTCAAGGTGCTCGGGAGCTATCTCGTTAGCAAGCTCGACGCACTTCTCGCGGCTTTCCGCAATGATTATTGCGCCGTAGTCGTCGAGCGACTTTGTAATTATCTCGTTGCGCGAGAGGTAAGCCTTCTGGCGCTCTATTTCTGCGATAGTCGCGTCTGCAAGCTTCTCACTCGTCGTTACCATTATCGCCGAAGCAAGAACATCGTGCTCTGCCTGCGACATAAGGTCTGCAGCGGCAAACATCGGGTCTGCGGTATCGTCGGCGATAACGAGTATCTCGCTCGGACCTGCTATCATGTCGATGTCAACTACTCCGTAAAGCAGCTTCTTAGCCGTTGCAACGTAGATGTTTCCGGGGCCGACTATCTTGTCGCACTTGGGTATCTCCTCCGTACCGTAAGCAAGGGCTGCGATAGCCTGAGCTCCGCCCGACAGGAATACACGGTCCACACCGCAGATAGCTGCAGCAACGAGGATATCCTTATTGGGAGTACCGTCCTTTTTCGGAGGCGTTACCATGATTATTTCCTTGACGCCCGCAATTTTAGCGGGGATAGCGTTCATCAGCACGCTCGACGGATAAGCGGCAGTACCTCCGGGTACATACAGACCTACGCGTGAAAGTCCGCGCACCTTCTGTCCCATAATGCAGCCGTCAGCCTTGGCATTTATGAAGCCCTGCTCGACCTGACGATTGTGGAAATCCGCGATGTTCTCCTGTGCGTTCAGCAAAGCGTCCACGAACTCCTGGTCAGCCTCGGTGAGAGCATCATTGATGACCTCGCGTGGCACTTCATAATACTGCGGGAGGTTGCCGTCGAATTTGAGCGTGTAATTCTTTACGGCAGTATCGCCGTTAGTGCGTACATCTTCTATAATAGCAGAAACAGTCTCGGTGACCTTCTTATTTGTCTCGCCTGCCCGCTTTCCGAGCTCCTCAAGGAAGAGCTTTTCGTCTGTTCCGTTTGCGAAAATCTTCTTCATATTATCTTCTCCTGTTTACAGATTTACCTGTATTTTCTCGATAAGCGACTCTATCTCCGTCTGACGCATTTTCAGGCTGACTGTGTTTACGATAAGTCTCGCAGAGATAGGAGCAACATCCTCGATGACCTCAAGTCCGTTTTCTTTCAGAGTCGTACCTGTTTCGACTATATCGACGATACCGTCAGCGAGTTCGAGCAGAGGCGCGAGTTCGACCGAGCCCTCTATCTTCACGATATCAACGTCCATGCCCTTCTTCTCAAAGAAGCTGCGTGAAACATTAGGGTACTTCGTAGCAATGGTCTTGACGCCGAAGCCTCTGTAAAAGTCGTACCCTTTCTTGGTGGCGAGGGCGAATTTACATCTTCCGAAGCCGAGGTCTACAAGCTCGAAAAACTTGCCCTTCATCTCCATGATAGTGTCCTTGCCGACAACTCCCATGTCGCATACACCGTGTTCAACATAGGTTATTACATCGTTTGCCTTAGCAAGTACGACTTCGAGATTTGCGTCGGGTACGGGAAGTATCAGCTTTCTGCCCTTATCGCGAACAGCCGAGCAATCAAAGCCGAGCTTTTCGAGAAGTCCGACCGTATCCTTTTCAAGTCTGCCCTTTGTGAGGGCTATTCTGATAGGCTTATCCATTATTCTTCCTCCCTGCTCGAGCCGTTGATGACTACGACCTTTGCTATCTTCTTTTCCTTAGCGTATTCACGTACTGTCTCTATATCGTCAAACAATGCGTTCTCTACGATGAGTCCCTGCTCGCGGAGCTCATTGGCTGCCTTTACAGCGGCAACTTCGCAGCCTTCTTCTGCATAAACTATAGCGTCTGTCTTAGGCATTGCGGGATAAACACCGTTCTTCTCGATGACCTTCTGTATCGCGTTCACATTGACCGCGAATCCCACAGCTGGGATATCATAGCCGAATTCTGAAATGAGCTTGTCATAGCGTCCGCCCGAGAGAACTTCCTCGCCGTGTCCCTGTAAGTAGCCCTTGATGATAACGCCTGTGTAATAGTCAGTCTTGTTGACAAGTCCGAGGTCAACGGTGATGTTTATATCCGAGCCGCAGAGCTCAGTCATATCAGTATAAAGCTCGCGAAGCTCGTCGAGGATATGCTTGACATTCTCGTCGGGGATTAGCTCCTCAGCTTTGTCGAACACCTCAACTCCACCGAAAAGGGCCGGAAGCTTCTTCAATGCCACAGTAACGGGATTGCTTCCGAACGAATCGAGCAGGTCGTTGAGTGCGGGGAAGTTCTTGCTTTCGATAAGCTTGCGGATACGCTCTTTGTCGGAATCGCTTACTTCAAGCTTTCCGACAAGCTCCTTGAATACACCGATATGACCAATTTCAAGCGAGAATTCCATACCGAACGCTTTCAGAGAATCTATAGCAGTTGAGATAACCTCAAGGTCAGCCATTTTAAGCTGCGAGCCTATGAGCTCAATACCCGCCTGCACGATCTCATCGCTTCTGCCTTTGAGAGCAGGCTCGGTGCGGTAAACCGTCTGATTGTAGCAAAGTTTCAGCGGGAGAACAGCGTCACGAAGACGAGTAGCAACAACTCTTGCGATAGGCATGGTCGAGTCCGGACGCATAACGAGCAGTCTGCCCTTGCTGTCTGTGAGCTTGTAGAGGTTCTCCTGCGGGAAATAGCGAGAATTAAGATTGAATACATCGAAGAATTCAAGCCCCGGAGTTATCATCTCGCTGTATCCCCTGCTGCTGAATATTCTCTTTAAAGTATCTTCGATTTTCCTACGTATGATGCACTCACCGAAGAGCAGATCCTTAGTACCCTCGGGAGTGATTAGATCGTAATTACGCATATAGTCCTCCTGTTATATTTAATAATTATTAGAACTCAGTACCACGCAAGGTAGTCTTTTCTACTGACTTTGACAAAGAAGATTCATTGTTATCGTTCTTATTGAGCAGTGAGATTACTCCACTGCCTAAAAATGCAGCGCAGAGATGTGCTGACGACAGTAAAACTGATACAAATCTGAATTTCATATTGACTACAAAAGAAGCACTTTAGTTTGCTAATGTGCTACTATGGTAATATAGTAACATATTACCATAAAAAAGTCAAGTTAAAAGAAGCTCATTTGCGAAGATTCTGGCAAGTCACCGAAAGCTCCTATACTTTTCAACATATCAATTGTTGTTTTTGACGCACCGCTCATGTCCTGAAACTCTTCAATGGATATGAAACCGCCTTTCAGAGCTGCCTCACGAAGTCCTTTTGCTGCATTTTCACCGACTCCCGACATTGCCGAGAATGGTATGCGGAGCTTGCCGTCCTCGATGAGGAAGTCCTTCGCGTCGGACTTGAAAAGGTCTATCGGCAGAAATTCGTATCCGCGCGAGAGCATCTCATTTGTAATGAGAAGGATATCATAGAGGTCTGACTCCTTTTTTGAGCGCTCGTTTCCGAGTTCGCGGAGTTCCCGCATCTTTGCGCGGACTACCTCCTTTCCCTGTACAGCGAGTTCTGCGTTGAAGTCCTCCCCTCGGACAGAGAAATACGTTGCGTAGTATTCGAGCGGCATATGGAGTTTGAACCAACCGAGTTTTATCGCCGCGATAACGTATGCGGCGGCGTGGGCCTTCGGGAACATATACTTTATTTTTAGACAGCTCTCGATGTACCACTCTGGGACATTGTGACTCCTGAGCATTTCTATTATTTCGGGGGTGAACTGCTTAGGAGCTTTTCCTTTACGAGTCCACTCCATGATCTGGAATGCCATTTTATTGTCAACGCCCTTGTAGATAAGGTATGTCATGATACTGTCACGTGTACCGATAACGTCGGATATCGTACAGACATTGTTATCAATGAGGTCTTTCGCATTGCCGAGCCAAACGTCAGTACCGTGGGAAAGTCCCGATATCTGTAGGAAATCGCTGAACTTGGTAGGCTTTGCGTCAAGAAGCATCTGTATCGTAAAGCCTGTACCCATCTCGGGTATACCGAGGCTTCCGGTCTTGCAGAAAATCTCCTCGGATGTGACTCCGAGCACAGAACAGTCGGTGCACATCCGTATAACATCGGGGTCGGAAGTCGGAACGTCCTTTATCTTCATTCCCGTCAAGTCCTCAAGATGCTTGTACAGCGTCGGAACTACGTGACCGAGCTCATCGAGTTTCAGTATAGTATCGTGCAGTGAGTTGAATGTGAAGTGAGTCGTAATTATTTCCGAATCAGCGGTATCTGCGGGGTGCTGAACGGGGTGAAGTCGTACACCTCATAGTCGGAGGGCACAACTACCATTCCGCCGGGATGCTGACCTGTAGTACGCTTGATACCCGTACAGCCGATAGCGAGGCGGTTCATCTCAGAGTTGTT
>JAGCHA010000036.1 GCA_017649325.1 Ruminococcus sp. | reverse complement strand
TTGACTGCTCTGCCGACAATATCTTCATTTCTATAACCCTGAGCTGTATCAATATGTCGATAACCGTGCTGCAAAGCTGAGAGTACAGCCTGATAGCCGGTCACATCATCTGGTGTCTGCCATGTACCAAGTCCGATAACAGGGATCTGTACGCCGTTTGCAAGTGTATACTGTTCCATAGATATGCCTCCTGCTTATAGGTATGTGACTGTGTCGGTCAGCGGCTTTCTGCTTTCGTGATTAGGAAGTGGACCTGCGCCTTCTGCTGCATAACCCAGATCAAGGAGCATTAATATTTCTTCATTTTCTGGAAGTCCGAGAGCATCAGCAACCTTATCCGGATCGAAGTAATTCAGCCAGCAGCTGTCTACGCCTTCATCGGCTGCGGCAAGGGCCAGATGTGTTGCAACGATGGCTGCATCCTCAACTCCGGAATCACGCTTTTCGCCGGGATAAGTGAACACGTTGTTTTTGTCAAATGCAACTACGAGAACTGTCGGTGCACCATAGCGGCATGGCGTAAACTGGTCAATGACAGCGAGTTTCTCAGCAGACTGCACTACATAGATATGCTGTTCCTGCAGATTCTTGGCTGTCGGTGCAAGACGGCCTGCTTCCAGAATAGCATTCAGCTTTTCAGCCTCTACCTGACGACCGCTGTATTTCTTGCATGAATAACGGTTCTTAACAACTTCTTTGAATTCCATAGTGTTTTCCTCCATTATATTATTTTGGATTTCTGCAATTCTTCAATGTCCCGAAATACTGTCATTCTGCCACCATTCAAATGCATCAGTCTTCTGCTATGTCATATCGTTTTATAACTGTATCTGTCACATATTCCTGTTTCAGTTCGCCAAGTTCCTTAAAGTGTACTGTCTGTCCGTGCTCCTGAACAGCTTCTACTGACGCCCACAGTTCAATGAGAAGCAATTCATTCTCATTATCCGGGCTGAGATAGTAGTCATACTTTTTATTGCCCTCTTCTGCTCGTGAAGCATCCGCAATCCCGCGTTCAAGAATTGTGCGATAGAATTCGTCCCTCTTTCCGTCTTTTACATAGTAATGGACCTCTACAAACTGTTTCACGCTGCTCCTCCTTTCTTTCAGTTTATTTATCCTTATATTCAAGTCTATGTTTGAGTAATTATTATATCCATTATAGCATAACTGACTACGATTTACAATACTATAATGAAAATAGTCCACATAATGAAAAATGCGCCCGCCGAGAAAAAATCCCCGCCGGGCGCTGATGTTATGCCTTATTCAGTTTTCCGCTGTATTTCTTCCCGTCCACAGTGACCTCAACCGTGATGCCGTCATCGACAGCAGGCGGATTCGGCTCCTTGCCGTAGCCGTTCAGCCCCTTCGCCTTGATGATGGTCGGGAAATCCTTGTAGCAGATATCCAGATCAACATTGCCGTTGATGCCGTCCACACTGCCTTTCTCGGAATGCTGCCAGATGCCGTAAGCGCCGCTATAATTCGTCTGATCACACCGGTGTGCCAGCCAGATGGTGTAGCGGGACTTGATGTCATCGGCGGTATGCGTCGTGAGCGAGGACGCAGAGCCGTACAGACCGACGAAATATAGAAATCATCGGTCACGCTGCTGTTACCGTGAACCTCATCACCGTACCACTTTCTGCCTGAGCGCACATCGACGTGCGTATAGATGTAGGCGTCAGTGATATTGGCGATGCCGGTAAAGCTCATGTCCTGTGCCTTGCAGCAGACAGTCTTGCTGCTGATTGGCTGACCGTCCTGCCCGTAGCAGCAGATTCCTCCTGCTTTGGCCTTATTGATTATTCGTAGTATTGTTGACTTGCTTACATTGTACCTTTGAGCAATCGCCTCATAGCTTCCTTTTCCATCAAAATAATCCCGTACTGCTTGTATTCTGTTTTCATCGGATATCTTTGTTTGTTTGGACATAAAATAACCCCCTTAGAGTTTTCACACTTTTGTTTTTTAGTGTGTCTACTCTATGGGGATTATATCAAAGCAACAGTGATGCGGGAATTTTCGTCTTTAGCTGATATGCTTCCTGAGCCTCTCGCCGAGGAGCACCGCAAGCGCAAGCTTTACAAAATCAAACGCGATGTACGGTACTACGCACATCATCAGTGCGCCGCCAAATGTTATTACTCTGCCGTCCACCGAATAAATGTGCATGAACCAAAATGTTCCGAAAATATAGCACACTGCAAGTCCGATGAGCAGAGCCACGATATTGCGCACTATCCGTGTCTTGCCCTGCGCGGGAATGAGCTCCGCGAGCCAGTATATCACCGCCGTGAACACGAAGCCGAGAATATACCCGCCCGTTAGTCCGAACAGGGCTCCGACTCCGCCTCTGAACTGCGAAAATACGGGCAGTCCGCACGCTCCGAGAAGCAGAAATGTCATCAGTGAAAATGTTCCGCATTTGCCTCCGAGAAGCACAAGTGAGAAGAATACCGCAAATGTCTGCAATGTGTAGACGATGCCCCATGGCGTGGGTATACTTATCCACGAGCACACGATGAGAAGCACTGCCATAAGTGCGGTCAGGGTGAGCTGCTTTGTCGTAAAAGCGCGTTTTTTCGACGTTTCACGCATTGCTGTTCCGTTCATTGTGTCGCCTCCTGTGTGGTATGTTTACAGTATACCACATTCGGAGACTATTGTCAACCCTATTTCTATTATTAGGTGACATATATTTTTTATCTGACTATACCGCCGAATTTATAACCCGCCTCCGTGACCGCCTTTTTCAGCTTTTTTTCGTCCGCGGGAGCACTCAGGACAAGCTCCGCTCTGCCGCTTTTGTGGTCGGGAGCGGCTGTCTCAACGAAGTCGAGCGATTCAAGTGCCGACTTCACCCGAGCCTCGCAGTGCTGACACATCATGCCCTTGACGGCTATTGTCACGCGCTCCGTGCCGACTTCCGCATCCGTGAGCTGAATTGCTGTTTTCAAGCGTTTATCGTGCTTGGAGCTGTGGATATCCACGAGGTTCAGACGCAGGGCGTTCGTCACCACGAAAAAGCTCGAAAGGCTCATCGCCGCCGCTCCGAACATGGGGTCGAGCTCCCAGCCGAAAAGCGCAACGTAGGCTCCCGCCGCAAGAGGTATGCCGATGACGTTGTAGAAAAATGCCCAGAACAGATTCTGCTTGATGTTGCGGAGCGTCGCGCGGCTCAGTCGTATTGCCGCGGGAACGTCGCGGAGACTGCTTTTCATCAGCACTACGTCAGCGGCGTCAATGGCGACGTCGGTGCCCGCTCCGATGGCTATGCCCATGTCCGCACGAGTCAGCGCGGGGGCGTCGTTTATGCCGTCGCCGACCATTACTACCCTGCCCTGCTTCTGCAATGCACGTATCACTGCCTCTTTCCCGTTCGGGAGCACTTCTGCGATGACGTTATCTACGCCCGCCTGACGTCCGACCGAGAGGGCTGTTTTTTCGTTGTCGCCCGTCAGCATCACAACCTTTATGCCCATATTCTTTAGTTCGCGGACTGCCTCGGCGCTGTCGGGCTTTATCACGTCAGCGACCGCTATTATACCGAGAAGCTTGCCGTCAGCAGCGAAAAGAAGCGGAGTCTTCCCCTCCTCTGCCAGGTCGTCTGCCGCGGTCTGCATAGCGCTGCCCACCTCCGCAAACTTGCTGATATATCGAAGATTTCCGCCCGTGACCGTCCTGCCGCCTATCACGGCGCGAAGTCCGCTGCCTGCTACTGCCTCAAAATCAACCGCTTCATACTGGTTGACGCCGCGCTCCTCTGCAAGTGCAACGACTGCCTTAGCAAGCGGGTGTTCGCTCAGTTTTTCAAGAGAGTATGCTGTCCGCAGAAGTTCGGGCTCGTCTGTTCCGTCTGCGCCGATAATATCTGTAACTACGGGCTCTCCTGCGGTTATCGTGCCTGTTTTGTCAAGCACTGCGACCTGTGCCCTGCCTGTCTCCTCAAGCGACACCGCAGTCTTGAAAAGTATGCCTCCGCGCGCTCCTACTCCGTTTCCAACCATTATCGCAACGGGTGTGGCAAGTCCGAGAGCGCAGGGACAGCTTATTACGAGCACCGATATCCCGCGTGCAAGGGCGTAACCGAAGCTGTGCCCGACAAGAAGCCATATCACTGTCGTCACAAGCGCGATGAGTATGACCGCAGGCACAAATACTCCCGAGACTTTATCCGCTGTCTTGGCTATGGGCGCTTTCGTAACCGCCGCGTCGCTGACCGTCCTGATTATCTGCGCGAGGGTCGTATCTTCGCCGACACGCGACGCCTCGCACCTGATGAATCCCGACTGGTTGACCGTCGCCGCGCTGACTCTGTCGCCTGCTGTCTTGTCCACCGGTATGCTCTCACCCGTCAGCGATGCCTCGTTGACTGCGCTCGTACCGTCGATGACTATTCCGTCTGCAGGGATGCTCTCTCCCGGACGGACGACAAATATGTCTCCTTTGCGGACTTCTTCGGCAGGCACGGTAACTTCTGCGCCATCCCTGATTACACACGCAGTTTTCGGGGCAAGCTTTATGAGGGACTTCAAGGCGTCGGTGGTGCGTCCTTTCGATACCGATTCGAGCAGCTTGCCGACCGTGATGAGGGTCAGTATCATTGCTGCCGACTCAAAATAACTGCCCGACATCAGCTCCCTCGCTCGTAAGATGTCGCCGTCTGACTGCGCGGCTATGCACCTGAAAAGCGTGCAGACGCTCCACGCGAATGACGCTCCCGAACCCATTGCCACGAGGGTGTCCATGTTCGGGGAGCGATGGAGCACGCTGCGTGTTCCGCTGATGAAGAAGCGCTGGTTTATCACCATTACTGCCGCCGAGAGCAGAAGCTCTGCAAGCCCGAGAGATGCGGGAGAGCCGTCAAGAAAGGCGGGCAGCGGGGCTCCGAACATGGTGTGTCCCATTGAAATATACATCAGTATCAGCAGGAATATCAGCGACGCCGCAAGCCTGCTTATAATTGCAGGTGTTTCGCTGTCAGCGAGTGGGCTCTCTGAGCCGCCGGACTTGGACTCCGCGCCTTTGAGCGTAGCTCCGTAGCCCGCACGCTCGACTGCCGCGATTATCTCCTGTGGAGTGGCTGTTCCCTCCACGCCCATCGAATTCGTGAGCAGACTGACGGCACAGGAGGTCACGCCCTCCACGCTCCCGACTGCCTTCTCCACACGCGCAGAGCAGGCGGCGCAGCTCATGCCCGTGACGTTGTATTGTTCCATAGGATAGCTCCTTTGTTAGCTTTTGCAAATATTATACCACGTTTGCCGAGAAATATCAAGTGGGGGCGGAGTCAGGCTCTGATTTGCGGAGAGACGCCGCCCCTGCAGGTCGTTACCGCAGGCAGTTACGTATGGCACGGACGTCCAATGGGCATCCATACAATCTGAGTTCTGAGTTCTGTTCAAGTGCTCTTGCTAATTGTGAAAAATAGTGGTATAATATAAATCGACATATTACGACACCACGAAAGGAGGGCGCGGATAATGAGCAAGCAGAAGCTCCACCGCTCACCTGAACCGCCGCCGCGCGTTTTCGCCGAACCAGATAAGGGTCTGACATCCGAACAGGTACGTCTTCGTACCGAATCAGGCTACGACAATACTCCCGCTAACCCGCCGTCAAAGTCCGTGGGCGATATCATCGCCGACAACGTCTTTACCTACTTCAACCTCATCTTTCTCATTCTCGCGGGGCTAATCATATACTCAAAAAATTATCGTGACCTCTCATTCATGCCTATTATCATCGCCAATACCCTCATCGGTATCGTGCAGGAGCTCCGCTCGAAACATGTTCTGGACAAGCTCTCGATGATGAACGCTCCCGTCACCACTGTCATGCGCGACGGAAGAGAGGAAAGCGTGCCATCACGCGATGTTGTTATCGATGACATCGCCATTTTCCGCGCTGGTAATCAGATAAGTGCAGACGCGGTCATCCTCGACGGAAATGTCTCAGTGAACGAGGCTCTGCTCACAGGCGAATCCGACGAGATAAGCAAGTCTGCGGGCGATACGCTCATGTCGGGCAGCTTTATCGTGTCGGGCGCGTGCAGGGCGCGGCTCGAACGGGTGGGCGTCGACTCCTACATCTCGCGGCTCACTATGCAGGCGAAAAAATCCCGCAAGGGTGAACAATCCGAGATGATACGCTCGCTCAACCGCATCGTCAAATTCGCGGGTATCATCATCATCCCCATTGGCTTCGCGCTCTTTTATCAGCAGCACTTTCTCGAGCACCGCAACGTCAGCAGCAGCATTCAGGCTATGGTCGCCGCTGTCATCGGTATGATACCCGAGGGTCTGTTCCTCCTCGCAAGCACTACGCTCGCCATAAGCGCGATGAGACTCGCATTCGGTAAAGTCCTTGTCCATGACATGAAGTGCATTGAGACGCTTGCGCGCGTTGACGTGCTATGCGTCGACAAAACAGGCACTATCACCGAGGGTGATATGGCCGTGAATTCGCTGATTCCCATTGATGATGATTATCCCGAGGACAAGCTCTTGGGACTCGTCAGCGACTTCGCGGCGGCGCAGTCTGCGGACAACGCCACCATGCTCGCGATTAAAAATCACTTCAATTCGCCGACAGGTCAGCAGATAAAGTCCTTTACGGGCTTTTCGTCGGAGTTCAAGTACAGCTCCACGGTTCTCGAGAGCGGGGCTTATGTGCTCGGTGCGCCCGAATTCCTGCTCCGCGAGGACTTCACGAAATTCAGCGAGACGGTAAGCTCACACAGCAGCAAGGGCTACCGTGTGCTCGTGTTCGGAAGCTGCGATACCGTCCCCGACGGAAAGGCCCTCAGCGGCTCTGTCAAGCCGATATGCTTCATTCTGCTCTCCAATCCCATTCGTAAAAATGCGCCCGATACCTTCCGTTTCTTCGCGGAACAGGGCGTCGAGATAAAGGTAATTTCAGGCGACAATCCCATGACTGTCTCCGAGATAGCAAAGCAGGCGGGTATCGCAAACGCAGAAAGGTATATCGATGCCACTACCTTGCAGACCGAGGAGGCTATAAAGAGCTCCGTGCTCCATTATACCGTTTTCGGCAGAGTCACTCCCGAACAGAAGCGTATGTTTATCCGTGCGCTCAAAGAGGCAGGGCGTACTGTCGCCATGACAGGCGACGGCGTCAACGACGTGCTCGCGCTCAAGGACGCAGACTGCTCCGTCGCTATGGCTTCGGGCAGCGAAGCAGCTGCACAGGCGTCGCAGCTTGTGCTCCTCGAATCCGACTTCGCCAAAATGCCCGACGTCGTAATGGAGGGACGCAAGGTTGTCAACAACCTCGAGCGCTCGGGAAGTCTCTTCCTCGTCAAGAACATCTTCTCGCTCATAATGTCGACTATGGCGATATTCCTCAGTATCACCTATCCCCTCAAGCCCGCTCAGATCTCCCTTATAAGCGTGTTTACTATCGGTCTGCCAGGCTTGTTCCTTTCGCAGATACCTAACCGTGAACTCATTAAAGGCAAGTTCATGACTAACATTCTGCTCAAAGCCCTCCCTGCGGGTATCACCGACGCGATAATCGTCGCAGCTATGATATTCTTCGGCAATATCTTCAAGTCGCATCAGGAGGACATCTCCACCGCCTCCACGATTCTCATGAGCGTCGTCGGCATGATGATACTCCTGCGTATCGCAAAACCGATGAATGCCCTCAAATGGGCAATATGGGGTATGTGCGGCATCCTGCTCACGCTCAGTATGCTCTTCCTCAGCAGCTTCTTCGGCATTAGCGGGATGTCCATTCAGTGCATTCTCCTCTGCGTCAACTTCTCGATAATCGCTGAGCCCATGCTCCGATATCTCACTATGCTCATCGACGGCATTCGGAAGCTGTTCGCGCGGAGTAAATAAGTACACAAAAACTGCTCACGGATACTATGCTGTATCTGTGAGCAGTTTTTTCATATCCATTTGCTCCGCTGAACGGTCAGCGAAGCCTTTTTTCAGGTGCAGACTCGCGGGAGCTTACCTGATAAATCCCATTTTGCGAAATGCGTTTGAGCCGATAAATACGGGATTCTGTACCGAATCCTCTGCGGCACCTGTGGGAACGGGAGCGTCGGTCTCATTCACGCCGAAGCTCTTCGTCTTGCCGATTGTGAAGTTGAGGAGCTGTACGAGGTCATTGACCTTGAAAGAGCCGCTCTCGTCGACGTCTGCCGCTTTGAGCACCTTTTTGTCTATGGGCTGTCCGCCGTCATTCATGTTGAGTATGAGAGTCTGGCGCGCGAGAATAACGTCGAAGGAGTCAACCTTTTCATCGAAGTTGAGGTCGCCGGGCGTAACAGGTTCTTCAACTACAGCAGGCTTTCCTGCACCCTCTATCTCCGTGCCGTCGATAGCTGCGAAGATGTCGTCAACGTAGAAGTTGGTTGCCGGAGTCTCGTCGTCGGAATCGCCCTCAGTCTCGACATAGATGAGTGGCTTCTTTGCGCCCTCGGGGATCTTGAAGCTTGTGTTTGCGAGCTGTGCCCATTCACCCTTCGGAACGTCCATCGTGTCTATCTTCACATACTGTGTTTCGCCCGAAGCGTCGTCATACTGAAGCGTGAGGTGGAACTTGACTGAGGGTGCGCCCTCGGTATATTTTACATTAGCTGAGAAGCTGTAACTCTCGCCTGCCTTGAACTTGTAGTTGAGGCTCTTGCCTACGCCCTTCCATGAAGCTGAGCGGTCGGAAACGTAAACCGAACCCTCTCCGTCAAACGCCTCGCTCTTGTTAACAGCAACAGAAGCGCCGCCCCTGTCAGTCCAGCCGTCGAGACCGTTCTCGAAGGTGCTCTTGAAGATGTAGGTCGGGTCAGACTGTGAAGCCGAACCTGCGCCCTCGAACTGCCACCAGTCGAAGTTCAAGAGGTAGTCATTGCCGCCCTTGAATACGAAGTAGAGGTCGTGCTCGCCATCAACGCTTACATCACAGGAGAACTCCTGCCAGTTCTGCCAGCCGCCAGTGTTTGTGACTTTGCACTCGCCTATTTTCTGACCGTCCTTCTTGTCGAGGTGGAGCTCTATAGTACCACCGCTTCCGTTTGATGAAGCGCTGCAGGTGAATTTTTCCGCACCCTGAGCAAAGTCAACTCCTGCGACCTTGATATAACTGCCGTCCTTGATACTGCCGATGTTGATACCGCCCTCGGAGCAGTTTTCGGACTTTACGCCCTCGCTCCAGCAGATAGTCTCAGCTTCGACTCTCTCGAAGGGATTGAGAGGCTCCAGCTGGGCGGGACCTTCGTTGGTAGGCTTTACCATCGGGATAGTGCCGTCGCTGTTGAATGTGAACTCTTCGACAGCGGCACTTCGGTTGAACGTACCGCCGCCCTTCAAGCCATTCTTGTGATAGAACAGATATGAGTGACCCTTGTAATCGATAATTCCGCCGTGTGTGGTGAAGCAGTTGCTCTCGGGAGTTATCTGTGCGCCGAATTTCCACGGACCTGTAACACTCGGACCGTATGAATAGCAAATACTCTCACCGCCCTGATTCTGGTAGAAGCCTGCATATACGAGGTAATAAAGATTATCATGCTTGCATATCCACGGACCCTCACCGTAAGCTGTACCCGTTCTCTGGGCATCCTGCTTGCCGACACCAAATGCGTCCTTAGTCATATCAAAGCTCTTTATCGGACCGTCGAGAGTGATCATATCCTCCTTGAGCTTGACATAGTAGCATTTGGGATTGCCGAACATAAGCCATGCCTGACCGTCATCGTCTATCATAACTGTCGGGTCGATGTAATCCCAGTTCGGACCGCAGAGAGGCTTGCCGAGGACGTCCTTGTACGGTCCCTCGGGTTTGTCAGCAACGCCGACGCCTATCGCTCTGCCGTTGGTAGTTGTTGTGAAATAGAAGTAATACTTGCCATTTCGCTCGATACACTGTGATGCCCACGCATTGTCCTTACTGCACCACGAAAAGCCGTTATCGTTGAGGAATTTGCCGTGGTCTGTCCAGTTCTTCATATCCTTGGTGGAGAAAGCCTGCCAGCCCGTCATTGTGTAGAAGCTGTTCTGACCGTCGCGGTCGCAGCCGGTGTACATCCACAACTCGTCGCCGAACACTACGGGAGCGGGGTCAGGCGTAAATGATGTCTGTACAATGGGGTTCTCCGCGTTCGTCACAGCAGGTGCCGCGACGCACATTGTGGCAGCTGAAATTAGAGCAAGAGCAGCTGCTTTGATAATTTTTTTCATTCCAATTCTCCTTCACAGATTATTTCCCTTTTGATTGTGGCTGTATTGTACATACAGCCTGTTCACGTTACATACTTATTAATATTATATTAACACATCCGTCTGACAATTTCAATCCACATTTCCGTAGATTAAGTGGACAAAACGCAGAAATAGCTAAATGTTTTCTGCGCTTTGAACCAAAAAGACCAAAAGCTGCCAAGGGAGTGGCAGCTTTTGGTTCAGGGAAAATTCTATCATTATTCTGTGAGGGGGATTGCGTGTGTCATAAGAGATATCACTCTATCTCTTCCAGACGGACGTTCTTGATGTAGATAGTTGCGGTCGAGCCCTTGTTGCCCATGTTGAACTCAAGACGTCCGTACTCGTCGTCCTTCTTTGTCATGTCAAATTCGTAGGTATAAGTTGTCTGCTCGGTAGAAAGTGTGAGGAGAGTGTCCTCGAAGTAGCGTATCCAGCCCGCATTCGGTGCAGACACGCATACTATCATATCGCGCTCCTCATCAGCCCATGCGTCGAAAGTAACGCGGTACTTCTTGCCTTTTCTCATAGGCTGTTCAGGCTGAACGAGCTGGACTGAATAATCGACCGTACCCTGATTCTTGGTGGTGATTATCATTGTGTTGTCCTTTATCTCGGCAGAACCCTCGCCGCCCTCGAAGAGCAGGAACTTCCAGTTCGTATCGTCCGTGAGGTCCTCTGCCTCGGAGAAGTCGCCGTTGTAGATGAAGTTGCCGTCCTCGGTCGCCTCACGGAAGACCTTCTCGGGCTTCTTGACGTTGAGGTCGTACTCGGGCTTCTGGTATACGCGGACGTAGTCGATGAGGAACTCTGCCTTGTCAAAGTCGGTCTTCTCGTCGGGATTGCCCGGCCAGTCTCCGCCGACTGCAAGGTTCATCTGCACGAAGAAATCCTGATTGAACGGCGCGGGATAAGGCTTGTCGTCCTCGTCCTTCTCGGCTGTGAACCAGTCATTGACTGTAAGGTAGAGCTGGTCGTCGATGTACCAGCGCATCTCGCCCGGTTCCCATTCAACCGAATACTCGTGGAAATCGGAAGAGAACGAACCGCTGTCGAGCACTACCGTACCCTGCTGCTCAGCATGGGGTTCGCCGTAGTGGACTGTACCGTAAGCGGTCTTGGTATCACTGCCGAGAACTTCCATTATGTCTATCTCGCCGCACTTCGGCCACTGTCCGTAGAAGCTCTCGTCCTGCGGCATCATCCATATCGCAGGCCACAAGCCCTTGCCCTCGGGCACCTTTGCGCTTGCAACGACCTTACCGTATCTGAAATCGGTCTTGTTGTGGGAGTTTACCTTGCCCGATGTGTAGTAGGGCTTGCCGTTCTCCTCGGTCTTGATAGCCTTGAGAACGAGTTTGCCGTCACGGGTGAAGATATTGTCGGCCTTCTGGGTGTATTCCTGAAGCTCGTTGTTAGTCCAGCCCGGCTGGCGAGCCTCCATGTTCCAAATGCTGTCATCGAGATCGCTGCCGCTGAACTCGTCGTGCCAGAGCAGCTCGTAGCCGTCGAGCTCGGGGACGTCTACCTGTTCCTCGGTAGCAGCCTCGGTTGTGGGCTCGGTTGAAGGCAGAGTCGTTGTCTTATTATCAGAACTGTCAGCAGTTTCGCCGCAGGCTGTGAGCAGCATAGCAGCGGCAAAAGCCGTACACATAAGTCTTTTTTTCATTTTAACATCCTCCGTTCGTCCGTATCCGCGGATTTATCTTAGCAATATCATACAACGCCGCCACAAAATATTCTATCACTATTCAATTATTTTTGGTAATTTATTGACCTCAGCCGACAGGGCACGCTGTTGTAAGCTCCGCAGTATCGCTCTCTGCGGCAGTTGTTGACTCCGATGCGGGTGGTATCGCCTCGCTGCGTACCTGAACATCGGTGAAGCTGATATGCAACAGATTGTTGGGCATATCAAATGACGCGATATTACCGCTGTTGTCGAGAATGAGCGTGTAGTCGCCTCCGTCAAGGGAGCCGCTTATCTCGAAACGCCCTTCGTTTTCCCTGCCGCGGAGCTCGCTCTCACGGGCGTTGGTATCGACGGCTTCGATGAGGTTGCTGAGCATCGACTTCACGGGTAGTGCCGACTTCGGCACTGAAAATGTCAGCCCCTTATAGTCGGCGGTGACACTGCCGCTGCTGAAAGTCAGCCTGACACCGCTGAGCGTGTTCGGCGAGTCGAATTCGGCAGTCCACTCGCCGTCACCGAGGCGGGTCATCGTGCCCTCGGCGTTCAGCTTGTCAAGGCTCACGGTGACGGGCGAGGTGAATGCGCAGGCGAGCTTGTTCTCGCGGACGGTGCTCCCGCCCATGGGCGACGAACACGAGGTCAGGCAGAATATCCCTGTAAAAAGCAACACGGACGTAAAAAGTCTCTTCATAACTATCTCTCCTAATCGAAAAAATTATGGTGCTTTATACGTCCGTTTTGTTCATATCTTATGTTTCTGCTTCTCTTTCAGTATCCTGAATGCGTCCGAGACAGAATCGACTATGTCACGCGGGAGCATTGCCTCCTGTCCGAACTTCTCGGCAGCGGCATCGCCTGCGAGACCGTGCATATATACGCCCGCACAAGCCGCATCGAACGGAGAGTAGCCCTGAGCTGCTATGGAACCTATCATGCCCGCGAGTATGTCTCCGCTGCCTCCGCGGCTCATTCCCGGGTTGCCTGTGTGGTTGGCGGCAGTGTGATTGGCATCCGCGACGAGAGTGCCCGCGCCCTTGAGCACGACGGTTATGCCGTACTTTTCGGCGTATTTCTCGGCTACGGTCACACGGTTGTCATTTATCATCTGTGTATCGCATTGCAGCAGACGCGCCATCTCGCCAACGTGCGGAGTGATGATGACCTCGGACTTCCTGTTCATTAGTATTTCTATGTCCTCGGCAATGCAGTTTATTCCGTCTGCGTCGATTATTACGGGAACTTCGGCATTCTGCACAACAAAACGCAGTATCTCCTTGGTGTCGTTCGTCACTCCCATTCCGCAGCCTATCACTATCGCTTTGGCTTTTTTCATCGCTTCAAGGAGAGCGTCTTTGCTGCTGTCGAAAAGCATATAGCCGTAGTCGTCGCACTCTGCCTCTATGTAGGTCGCCTCGGGAGCAAGTACGGAAACCATATCTATGCACTTCTCGACCGACATAAGTCTGACGAGTCCCACACCCGTGCGGAGTGCTCCCTGCACCGCGAAAGCCGCCGCCCCTCTCATGGCTGAGCTGCCCGCGATGACGAGCACGCTGCCGAAGCTGCCCTTGTGCGAGTCCTTCTCGCGTTTGGGCGGGAAGCCTGCGAGGCTGTTTCTGTCGAGACGGATATAGCCTCGTCCCTCGCCGCTGACGTCGCACGCCTGATGTGGGATGCCGATGTCCGCAATGGTTATCTTGCCGCAGTATTTACGCAGCGGGTACTGTGATATGCCGAACTTCACGAAGCCGAGGCAGAGCGTTTCGTCCGCCTTGAATATCCCCTGCGAGACCGTACCCTTTACAGCGTCGCCGCCGCTCGGGATATCGAGGGCTATCTTGTACGCGCCCGTACCTATGGCGAATATCGCCTTTATGTCGTTCTCAAGCTCGCCGCGGTAGCCTGTGCCGAACACGCCGTCGACGAGTATATCCGCCGAGACGATTGCCTCGCGGACGTCGGTCATGCGCTGTTTTTCACGGATGAGCAGCCGCTCGACAGGCGTGAGCTCCTTCTTGTTTTTCAGCTTGGAAACGTCCTTGTCCTGAATCGTCATGTAGTCGAGCTCCGCCGCCTCGATAGCGGCTTCGATGTTGTCGCTCCTGTAGCCCGTAACCTTCCTTACCTTTTCGGGCAGACGCGCGAACATCTCCTGTGCGAGCTCGGTTTTCGGCGCTTTGACGAGGTTTACAACGGTGACGTTGTAGCCCTTGTAGATCAGCATCTCAGCTGCAACGTAGCAGTCGCCGCCGTTGTTGCCGCTTCCCGCGAGGAATACGACGTGCGTTTCCTCGGGAGCAGAGGCGTTTTCACGCGCACTGCACTGCATGATCAGCTCGGCAAGCTTAGCTCCCGCATTGAGCATCAGCTGTTTCTTCGTCACTCCGAGCTTTTCTGACTTTTCCTCGATGACCTGTACCTGTCTTGGTGTCAAAGCAAGCATTTGTATCCACTCCTTTTTAAGAGCCTGTCCTTACTCGGAAGGCTCCTTATTATCGTTATCCTCCAGCTTGGCGCGGAGCGCACGCGGGAGGTTCTTCTTCATATTCTCTATCATATTTTCATTAGGACAGAATACAAGGCGTGTACTGCCGTATGCCTCGTGGTCGAAGTCGGCGTACCACTCCTCGGAGGCGATATTGCTGGTGGCGAATACCACGGTCATATCGTCGGTCTCCTCAGGTACGGAATCATCGTATCTGCCGAATTCCCTGAACTTTCCAACGCTGACGGACAGCATCTCCCTGCGCTTTTTTCTGGCGATTATCTTGTCAATGTCGAGCTCCCCGTTAGTGAAGGTGTACTCGTACTCCACGTACATATTCGTTACGATAAAGTATGTGCCGTAGCCTGTTACTGCCGCGAGGGCGAGTCCCACGAACGGGAGCAGTCCCTGCCCGAGCATGAGCACTGAAAAAAACACGAGCATGACCGCGATAACGATGCCTCCGACGAGAATTATCATCCTCTTTGCCTTGTCACCGCCCGTAAGCTCTTTTTTAACGAGGTGTTCCGCAAAATTGTCCATTATAAAACTCCATTTCAAAAAATGATTTACGAGTATTATTTTATCACATCATGAGTAAAAATGCAACAGCCGCGGGTGTATTGTTCAAAAAAAACTTCACACACGTGAAAAGCTCCCCCATGAGCCGAAGCATGGGGGAGTGTCTGCGCTGATCTGATATCAGCAGCCGCATCCGCAGCCGTTGTTGTTGCCGCAGTCGTTGCAGCCGCATCCGCAGTTGGAGAAGAGAAGGATGAAAATGAGAATGAGGAGGATTATCCACATACAGTTGTTTCCCTCGAAGCATGAATTACACATAATTGATTCTCTCCTTTGAGTAAGATTTATTTGAAGCGCTTCGTTTGCGTTTCATAGTACATAGTATGCCTCAGCCGAAATTGTGTTACATTATTTTTTCCCATACCTGTGTTTCGACTGTTATCGCGCTTTGATAGTGGCATAATAATTAGTGCATATCTGTGCAGAACAAAGGAGGAGAAGCAATGATAAATACAGACAGATTCACTCAAAAGGCTTCCGAGATAATCGAGGGGGCTATCGAAACAGCTTCCGAAATGGGTCACACATACGTCGGGAGCGAGCATATCCTGCTCGCCATGACCCGCGACGGCACTTCGGCGGCGGCGGAGATCCTCATCGACAACGGCGTTGTCTACGATGACCTCCGCCGCGTGATAGTCGAGCTTGTGGGGCTCGGTACGCCTTCTATACTCAGCCACCGCTACTTCACGACCGCCACCAAGCGCATACTTGAAAATTCCTATGCCATTGCCCAGAGCGACAAGAAGAAGCAGGCGGCTCCCGAGCATATCCTCGCATCTATTATAAAAGAGTCATCGTGCAGTGCCTGTACTGTCATCAAAAAAACAGGCGGCAGCATGACAGGGATATGCAGCGAACTCGAGATGATAGGCTCGTCAGAGGTCAGGGGCGAGCTCTACGAGGCGATAAAGCCGAAGCTCTCGCACCTGCCCAACCTTTTCCGTTACGGAAAGAACCTCACCGATATAGCCCTTGTCAAGAAGAATGACCCGCTCATCGGACGAATCAGCGAGGTCGAGCGGGTGTTGCAGGTGCTCTCGCGGCGCAGCAAAAATAATCCCTGCCTCATCGGCGAGGCGGGTGTCGGCAAGACGGCGATAGTCGAGGGCGTAGCAGGGTTGTTCGTGCGCAATCTCGTGCCCGGGTCGCTGAAAAACAAGTACATCTTCTCGCTCGACCTCGCATCGCTGCTGTCGGGGGCGAAGTACCGCGGCGACTTCGAGGAGCGCATAAAAGCGTGTATCGACGAGGCAGTCAACGCGGGAAACATAATCCTCTTCATCGACGAGATACACATGATAGTCGGTGCAGGAGCCGCTGAGGGCGCTATCGACGCCGCAAACATCATGAAGCCCCAGCTATCGCGCGGGGAGCTACAGATAATCGGTGCGACGACGGTCGAGGAATACAGCCGCACGATAGAGAAGGATTCAGCACTCGAGAGGCGCTTCCAGCCGATACAGGTCAGCGAACCCGACACCGAGAGCTGCATTGAGATGATACGCGGACTGAAAAGCCGCTACGAAGCCTATCATGGCGTCGAGATACCCGACGGTATGATAGACGTCGCCGTCAATATGGCGACGCGGTATATCTCCGACCGCTTCCTGCCGGACAAAGCGATAGACGTCATTGACGAAGCTTGCGCGTGTGCGAAGATACGGCGTGACACGGGGGCGCGGAAGAAGGATTCGCGGTTCATCGAGCTCCGCGGCAGGAACGTCAATATGTGCAGGCTCGGACACCTCATCGGCAACGGCGAAAAGCCCGTTCTCACCGTCGAGGACATCATGTCCGTGATATCAGGGAAGACGGGCATACCGCTCAGCCGTGTCAGCGTCGAGGACGCAGTCAAGCTGACCTTTCTTGAAAAGGAGCTTTCCGAGCGCGTCATCGGGCACTCCTACGCTGTAAAGAAAGTCACGAATGCAGTCTGCCGCGCTAAGTCGGGACTGCGTGAGAGCGGACGCCCTGCCGCCTCGTTCCTGTTTGCGGGTCCGTCGGGAGTCGGCAAAACGGAGCTTGCCCGCGCACTTGCGGATAACCTGTACGGGTCGGAGAAAAAGCTGATACGCGTGGATATGTCGGAGTATATGGAGAAGCACTCGGTCTCAAAGCTGATAGGCGCGCCTCCCGGGTATGCGGGCTACGACGACAAGAACACCTCCCTCTGCGACAGAGTGCGCCGCGACCCGTACTCCCTCATACTCTTCGACGAGATAGAGAAGGCTGACCCCGAGGTGCTGAATATCCTCCTGCAGGTGATGGACTACGGCATGCTCACTGATTCGGCGCTACGCAAGGTGAGCTTCCGAAACTGTATGATAATTATGACTTCGAATGTCGGTGCGGAGGAGCTTACGGGAAGGCCGTCGCTCGGCTTCGGTACCGAGCAGGACGAAGCTGACGAGAAGCGCGTGCTTGAGGCTGTCCGTATGCATTTTACGCCTGAATTTACGGGTCGTGTTGACGAAGTCATTGTCTTCCGCAGTCTCGAGCATGAGGACCTGCTGAAAATTAGCCGCAAGGCGATAAACGACCTCAGCGTACGTGCAAAGGCACTCGGGATAGAGTTCAGCTACACGGAAGAGGTCGTGCAGACGATAGCCGCCGCCAAAGAGACCGACAAATACGGCGCTCGGACGATTAAGCGTCGTGTGACGGATATGATCGAGAATGAGCTGGCGAAAATGATAATCGCGTCACGAATAAAAAGCGGCGATGCTGTCAGCATCGCCGCAAAAGACGGACATATTCATATAAGTAAGGAGGTGACCGTCTGAAAGCTCACTGTTCAGGGCTGTACAGGCTGAAGTCACTATCCGACAATGACCGTCGCAGTCACCTTGCGGAGAGTTTCAGGGATATACGGATCGCTGACCGTATCTATCACGGGTTCGCCGCTGTTGAAGCTGACCCTGCGTATGCGTGTGTGGCGGCACGGGTCATAAAGCGGGTCGCTCGCATACGTGCCGCAGCCCTTGGAGGCGTGGGAGGACGGGCGGGCGTGGTACACAATGAGCGTATCGCCGTTTGTGTCCTTGACAAAGCAGTTGTGTCCGGGACCCGATTCGCCGACGAGGTCAGCAGTGGAAAGCACGGGCTTGTCACGCTTTTTCCAGTTTTTGATATTCATGAGGTCGGCATTGATATCCGCTTCCATGCGTCCGACACAATACTCCGAGCCAGTGCCCGATGCCGAGAAGTAGACGTATACTTTCTTGTCGGTCTTGAGCACGGCGGCGCCTTCGTTGACGCGGTGGTTGACGAGCTCCCAGGCGTATTCGGGCTTGGTGAGAAGTATGGGCTTGGAGGTGAGTTTCCACGGTTCACGCGGGTCTATCTCTGCCATAAACAGCGAGGAATCGCCCTTTATCTCCGCCCATATGACATAGTGCTTACCATTGCACTCGAAGTAGGTCATATCGAGCGAGAAGCTTTTGAAGGAGTCGGTATCTCCCGCAGACGCCTGCATTTGTCCGCACTCCGTCCACGGGTCGAGATAAGGGTTATCGCCCTCGCATTTCAGCACATACGGACGTATCGCCCATATGTCCGAGCTCGAGCCCGCCGCGAAGAATATGTACCAAACTCCGCCTATCTTGTGCATTTCAGGCGCCCATATGTGCTTCGCCATGATGCCGCTCGAATGGGCTTTCCATACCGTCTTTTCCTCGACTCTTGCAAGTCCCTCTATGGTCTGGCTGCAACGCAGGACTATCCTGTCGTAGCCCTTGTCTACGCTGCCGTATGCGGGATATGAAGCCGTGAAATAGTAGTAGCCGTTTTCGCCGTCGACTATGTAGGGGTCGGCACGCTCGGTGATGAAAGGATTGGGGTAGCCCTCCCGCGCGGAAGTAAGCTCTCCCGTTATCGTGTGGACGCCTCTGTCACTCGTGTCGACGACTGCATACTGGTCGCTGACGTCCCATTTTACCTCTATATCAGCCGTGGAGCCGTCGCTGAACTCCGCCGTCACCGTTGCGGGATGAAAGGTCTTTACTCCGTATGAGCACTGATACACGGGCGACTTTATCCTGCTCATTACGGGCTGTATGCCGTCCGACGGGAATGCGTTCACAAGAGCATTGTACTGGTCGCCGTTTATCGGTATCACATAGCCGTGGCGCGGCGTGAAGTCGAAGCTGTACTTTCCGCGGTCAACGGTGGTGAAGTTCTCGAGGTCGGAGGTAGACTGCATAACGTAGTAGCCGTTGCCGTAAGCGTCCGACATCATCAGCCACTCGTCCGTGCCGAGTTTCCTGTAGATATTCGGTCCCTCAACGCCGATGTTGCCCTCGGAGACCTGCTTTATCTCCCGATACGGTCCGTTCGCGTTCTCGGACTTCGCAAGATAGATGCGCTTGTTAGTCTCGTTCTTGTAGTACATATAATATGTACCGTTCTCGAAAATGATATCGGAATCGATAGCGTCGTTGCCGTTCGCGGGAGCAAAGAGTAGCGCGGGGGTCGTATCAAGCGTTTTGAGGTCCTTGCTGTAGGCGTAGTACATTATCGTGCGCTCGTCGATACCGGGGACTCTCGCCGCAAAGTATATCATGTACGACTGCTTGGCAGGATCGTATATCGCCTGCGGTGCCCATGCACGGTCTGCGCCCTGCATATTCGGGTACTTGTTCGCTATCGGGATTATCGCCTCGTCGAACCAGTGGACGAGGTCGGTAGAGGTCGCGGAGATGAGGTCGCGGTTGCTGTTCCAGCCGAGCGAGGACTTCATATCCGTCGCGAGCATATGGTACAGACCGTCCTCGCCCTTGAAGATGTACGGGTCGCGGATACACTTCGTGCCCGAGCTCGAACCCCATACCGCTTTGCCGCCGTTCAGTGCCTTAAAGTTGTAGCCGTCGAGGCTGACCGCGTATGACAGGCGCTCCTGCTCGGGGGCGTTGCCGAGGAAGTACGCGAACAGGTACGCTACATCGGGCTTGGAGTACGGTATCTCGCAGTATGGCTCGATATCCGGCTTTGCACCCAGTATCTGCTGTGTGAGGAGGTCGTAGTCCTTCTCGTTCACCATTTTGTCGCCGTTGAGGTCGGCGGCTGCTGAGAGTATCTCGTCTGCTCCGTTCAGCACCGCTTTCTCCATAAGTATGCGGTCGAAGGTATCGACCGTTCCGTCGAAGTCGAGGTCGCCGCGGATCAGGCGGTATGTGTTGTCAACAGGGCGTATGTAGAATTTCTGTCCCTCGCCTCCCCAATAGTCCCATTGGTCGATGTCGGCGCCGTTGTCGTAGCTGATGTCGTAGACGTCGAGAGCCGCATTTCCCGAGCACTCAGCTGTGATGTAGTAGGCGTCGTCGGTGCGGTGAAGAATAAACCTCTGCGCGGGTGAGTCCGTGAACTCGTCGAGGTATATCGTGTTTCCGTTGGTGCTGTCGCCGTTTCTGACGGTCATTGCGCGGGAGCTGTCCTGTGCGGAGAGGATATTGCACTTTCCGTCGCCTGATGAGACTATCCGCCACTGCTGTGACTTGTCGCCCAGCTTCTCCCACTGGTGGACGTTGCCGTCGCTCGCGGCAGTGACAAACTTGCCGCTCAGACGCACCATTATCGTGTAGTCGGCACCGCTCACGACGTCGCCGAAGCTGTCTGCATATACGGCAGCCAGCTGCTCTGCGGCGTCTGCGCTACGGGCAGAAGCAGGCAGCGGAGCCGAAACTGCAGCGAGTCCAACGCACATAGTAAGTGCAGCGAGTCTTGATTTCCTGCTCATGTATCAAACCTCCGTTCTTTTAGCAAAAATCGTAACTGATATGGTAATTTCATTATATCACGACTGAACACCCCGTGTCAATGATAATATGTGCGGAGTTTTGAAATGGTCAAAATGTCCAAATCATCAAGAAATAATTGTGCGATATGCGGATTGTAATAGTTTGTTAATAATGGTATAATTATGATGTGAAGATATATGCAATAATCAGATTAGGGTATAATCAGACAAGGGATTGATTAAGAGGGTATTTTTATTACAAAGGGGATTTTTACTATGAAGATCATTGCAAGAGCAGCTGCGGTCGTGCTGTCCGCGGCGGTTGCCGTGCCGTCCTTTTTCGGTACAGGCTTCAAGGCTGATGCGGCGACTACGGTCACGCTTTCACCTTACAGCACCTACGACATCAACGACGGCAAGTTCGAGGGCTGGGGCACGTCCCTGTGCTGGTGGGCTAACAGAGTCGGATACTCTGACAGTCTCGCTCAGAAAGCAGCGGACACCTTCTATGGAGACAACGGTCTTCGTCTGAACATCGCTCGCTTCAACATCGGCGGTGGTGACGACCCGACTCATAACCACATCACTCGTACCGACTCAAATATGCCGGGCTATACCAAGTTCAACAACGGTCAGGTCACCTATGACTGGAATGCAGACTACAACCAGCGCAACGTGCTCCGCAAGTGTATAGCTGCTGCGGGAGACGATATGATAGTCGAGATGTTCTCGAACTCTCCCCCGTACTACATGACGAACAGCGGCTGCTCAAGCGGAAACCGCGACGGCGGAAAGAACAACCTCAAGGACGATTACTACGACGATTTCGCCAAGTATCTCGCTGAGGTAAGCTACCACTACAAGAACGAGTGGGGTATCGACATACAGAGTATCACCCCAACAAATGAGCCGTATACCAACTTCTGGTACGCGGGAAGCCCCAAGCAGGAAGGCTGCCACTTTGACATCGGAAACTGCGAGAGCAAGATCATTCTTGAACTCCAGAAGGCCATGAACGAAAAAGGCATGGGCGATGTTATTATCAGCGCCAGCGATGAGACCTCTATCGACACTCAGATAGACGCTTTCAAGGCACTTTCTGCCGATGCAAAGAAGGCTGTCGGTCGTATCGACACCCATACATACGGCGGCTGGAAGCGCTCCGACCTGAGACAGCTCGCCCTCGATTCGGGCAAGAACCTCTGGATGAGTGAGGTCGACGGAAACGGTACAGCAGGTCAGAATGCAGGTGCTATGGCTCCCGGTCTTTGGCTGTCCGAACGCATCACCACCGACTGCAACGGACTCAATGCGTCTGCGTGGATACTCTGGCAGGTCATCGACAAGCACGTCTGCGCCGCAGGTTACAACGGCAAGAAAGACTCAGGCATGGTCGACATGACCAAGGGCTTCTGGGGAACAGCTGTTGCTGACCACGATAAGAACGAGATCGTCCTCTCAAAGAAATACTACTGCTTCGGTCAGTACACACGTTATATCCGTCCCGGTATGACAATGCTGAAATCCTCCGGCAACACTATGGCTGCCTTCGACGATAAGAACAACCAGCTCGTTATCGTTTCATACAACACATCGGCTAACAAGTCGGATATGGTATACAACCTCTCCCAGTTCGCACAGTGCGGTTCGAGCGCTAAGGTCATCCGTACAAGCAACAGCGAGAATTGGGCTGACAAGGGTACTATCGACATCAGCGGCGGCGTTCTGAAAACTTCTCTTGAGCCCAACTCTGTTACTACTTTCATCATCGACGATGTAAAGGGCAGCATTGAGATCGAGGGCAAGATAGATGTTGACCTTTCAAAGGTCACAGGTTCTTCTCCCTGGAAGGATGATACGAACAACGACTGCAAGAAGGCGTTCGACGGCAAGACAAGCACATTCTTCGATGGCCTCGGAAACGGTTGGGTACAGGCTGACCTCGGTGATACGTACGAGCTTTCAGCTATCGGATACGCTCCGAGAAGCGGATTTGAATACCGCTGTCCTGCCGGTAAGTTCTCAATATCTGTCGACGGAGAAAACTGGACAGATCTGTACACGATAGATTCCGTCCCAAGTTCGGGAATGAATTATATCACCAAATTCGACGGAGAAGCTGTCGGAAGGTATGTACGCTATCAGACACCCGACGGAACTCCCGACAGTTCGGTAAACAAGGACAATTCCTACTGTGCGAATATCGCGGAAATAGCTCTCTACGGAGAGAAGAAGGAAGTCGCTCCGAAGGAGGTCCTCGGCGACGTTGACGGAGACGGAGCCCTCAAGATAAACGATATCGTTCTCATGCAGAAATATCTGCTTGGAAGTGGCACTCTCGTGAAGTGGAAGAACGGAGACTTCGATAATGACGACCGCATTGATATGTTCGACCTCGTGCTTATGAGAAAGCACCTGATCGCAAATTCATAAACGATAAAAAAGCAGCCCTCGCGGGCTGCTTTTTGTTATGTATTCCTTGTCGCCTTACGGTACCACTCATATGCCTCGTTGGCGTCACCGCTGTTCGAGTATATTGATGTCATACACTTATTTTCATATATTACCCGCCCCCTCAGCAAGCCGTCCGTTGTGTAGTACATCGCCGTTACAGTCGTTGTCGAGGCTTCTACGTCGGGCATCGCGTCAGGCATGAGCAGCTCATAGTCCGCGAACTCGGCTGCATTGCAGATGAGATCGTACGTCTTCGCGAGTTTTTCCTTATCGACGGCATTTTCCTGCACAGTAAAGCCTGTGAGTTCCCCCGATGCATACTTTTCGGTCAGAGCAGCATAGCTGAGCTTCATAAGCTCGGCGTCGGTGGATATACACCTGCTGCCGTCGGAATCAATAAAGCTGATAGTCGAATTATCTCCTGTGTACTCGTTTGCATAGACCTGTTCGATATAACGTATCGCGGGGACGTTATCGCGATCGGCTTTTACGGCTTGTGATGTCGGATCCGAGGACTGACCTCCCCCGCTGACATTACAGCCCGTCATCAGAACAAGACCGAGAACTGTCACTATGTATCTTTTCATGGTATCACTCCTTTACAGTCTGCCTTTTCTTATTAAGTGTTGAAAATTGCCCGTTTTGTTGCACGCTTACGTAATTTTTGTATACCTGCACATATACTCTTTGCCGACTTTGTGCAGACTGCTGAAATATTATTTTTTGTTTTTTTCAAAAAAGGCTTGATTTTTTCCTCCTCACGCGCTATAATACTATTATAACCCGTTGACTGAGAGAGTAGGTCTGTGATTAAGTCGTCAGAGAGGAGCGGAAAGGTGCGAGCGCTCCGTCCGAAAGCATTCCGAAGTTCACTCACGAGGGGCTGGTCTGAAAGGGTGCGGTGACAAGTCATCATCGGCGGCACGTTTGTACGGACGGACACGTTTGTATGGGCGGGATGCTTTTTATGTGCGGTCTCCTTTCCCGTGTAGGCTGTGACGTATGTCTGCGTTAAAGACAAGAGAGTGTCGGCTCTCCTGACCAAAGGTGGTATAAAAACAAGCTTTTTCAAGTCTTGTCCTTTAGGGCAGGACTTTTTTGTTGTCTCGACACAAAAAATCTATTTTGAGGTGAAAAAATGAAAGAACAGCTGGAAAAAATCGAAGCGCTCGCTAAGCAGGAACTCGACTCCTGCACCGAGATAAAGGCGCTTGACGACCTGAGGATAAAATTCCTCGGCAAGAAGGGTGAGCTCACTGCCATACTCAAACAAATGGGTAAGCTCACTCCCGAAGAAAGACCCGTTATCGGTCAGCTCGCCAACAAGGTAAGAGCTGATATCGAGGAGGCTATCGGCTCTAAGCTCGCGGCTCTGAAGTCGAACGCGCAGTCCGCTAAGCTCAAGGAGGAGACTATCGACATCACTCTCCCGGGCAAGCACGCGCCCTTCGGCAAGCTACACCCCCTGACCAAGGTCGAGAACGAGATACGAGAGATATTCATCGGCATGGGCTTCAACATCGCCGACGGTCCCGAGATAGACGACGATTATCACGTTTTCGAGGCGCTCAATCTCCCGCCCGACCACCCTGCACGCGATACGCAGGACACCTTCTACATTGAAAATACCAATGAGACTGTTCTGCTCCGTACACAGACCTCGTCCGTACAGGTACACGTCATGGAGACGCAGAAGCCCCCGATACGTATCATATCCCCCGGTCGTGTTTTCCGCTCGGATGCCGTTGATGCGACGCACTCTCCCCTCTTCCACCAGATAGAGGGTCTCGTGGTCGACAAGGGTATCACTATGAGCGACCTTAAAGGTACTCTTGAGATGCTCATGAAAAAGCTCTACGGCAACGATTGCAAGCTACGCTTCCGTCCGCACCACTTCCCTTTCACCGAGCCGAGCTGTGAGGTCGACATAAGCTGCTTCAACTGCGGCGGTAAGGGCTGCTCAATGTGCAAGGACGAGGGCTATATCGAGCTACTCGGCGCGGGTATGGTCCACCCGAAGGTGCTCGAGAACTGCGGTATCGACCCCGAGGTATACTCGGGATTCGCGTTCGGTCTCGGACTGGAACGTATGGTAATGGGTCGCTACGACATCAACGACCTCCGTCTCCTCTACGAGAACGATGTCAGGTTCTTGGAGCAGTTCTGATAAGTTACGCGGATATCGTAAAATTGCGCAGAAGGAACGCTCTCCCGAAATCTCTGCGACAACCGACAGCGTTCATTTTTGGTGCGCGTTCATCAAAGCGGCATGAAGAGCTCCATTTATTCAACAGAACTCACTCAGAAAAAGGTATACAGAACTGTATACGAGGCTTTGCAGCACGGCTATGCTGACTACAGGAAGAAATGCGTATGAATAAACAAGCTGATTTCAAGGAATTTACCGATTCACTGAAAAAACGTTCCCGCATTGAAGGGATAGTCCTCATCGTTGTGGGTCTTATCGTTCTTTTCATTATTGTGCCCCATTTTTTCAATTTCGGCAAAGGCTTCCCT
This sequence comes from Ruminococcus sp., assembly GCA_017649325.1. Classification (GTDB taxonomy): domain Bacteria; phylum Bacillota; class Clostridia; order Oscillospirales; family Ruminococcaceae; genus Ruminococcus. The sequence continues at coordinate 7,211 of JAGCHA010000036.1, read as the reverse complement.
TTCGTCGCCTGTTTCAGTTCTCTTGTCCCCATTGCGGTTCTGTCTGTCGGGATATACAAAATCGCGGCTTTCCGCAAACAGATAGGCAGAATGGAGAAAATGGCAGGTATGAGCAGCGAGGAGTTTGAGCTTCTCTTTGAGGAGAGCTCGCCTCTTGCTTCGGGTAATGATTATTACTTTATCGGCGGTGGCTTCATTCTGAACTTTTCGTCGTTCAGAACTTATCCCGTAAATGCTGTGACAAAGCTCAAAAAGAGCATGACGCCCGCTGACGAGAACTCATCGTCACGCTATCATGTCGAAATAAAGCTTGATAAGAGCCTTGCGGGGGTAAGCCGCGATATCCTCAGTTTCTCATACTGCAGTGAACGCGATCAAGCATATTCAGCAATTTCTGATAATTACTATTCTCTCACCGGCAGCTACCCTGACGGGTGGGAGAAATACAATAAATAAAACTTTGGAGGTTTATTATGGATCTTTCAATGAAATGGCTCGGCGACTACGTTAAAGCCGATATGCCGATAAAGGATTTCTGTCACGCTCTTACTATGAGCGGTTCAAAGGTCGAGTGCTACGAGGAGGAAGGAAAGAACATCTCCAACGTAGTGGTCGGAAAAATACTCTCGAAGGGACCTCATGAGAACGCCGATGCGCTGTTCGTTTGTCAGGTCGACATCGGAGCAGGCGCTCCCATACAGATAGTTACAAATGCGAAAAATGTCAAGGAGGGCGACCTCGTGCCCGTTGCACTCGACGGTGCTGTACTCCCCGAGGGCAAGATAAAAAAGTGCAAGATGAGAGGCGTTGAAAGCTTCGGTATGTTCTGCGGTCTCGATACGCTCGGTCTCACAGCTCACGACTTCCCCTTCGCAGACCCCGAGGGCGTTTTCGTCATTGAGGAGGATTGCAGGCTCGGTCAGGATATACACTCCGCTATCGGTCTCGATGATACATCCGTAGAGTTTGAGATCACCTCGAACCGTCCCGACTGCCTCAGCGTTATCGGTCTCGCACGTGAAACTGCCGCTACCTACGGCACCGAGCTTAAGGTAAAAGCTCCCGAATTCAAGGGCGTTGACGGCGATATCAACTCCATGCTCAAGGTCGATATCCACAACACCGAGAAGTGCCAGAGATACTGCGCGGGTATCGTCAAGAACGTTAAGATAGGTCCGTCGCCGAGATGGATGAGAGAGAGACTTCGTGCGAGCGGCGTACGCCCGATAAACAATTTCGTAGATATCACCAACTACGTTATGCTCGAATACGGTCAGCCTATGCACGCTTTCGACCTCCGCTATGTCGAGGGCGCTCACATAAACGTCCGCAATGCTGTTGACGGCGAGAAGATCATGACCCTCGACGGCGTTGAGCGCGAGCTCACAAGCGATATGCTCGTCATCGCTGACGAGAAGAAGCCCGTTGCTGTTGCCGGTATCATGGGCGGCGAGTACAGCGGTATCATGGACGATACTACCACCGTTGTTTTCGAATCTGCGTACTTCGAGCCCACTCAGGTACGTCAGACTTCAAAGAAGCTCCGCCTCAAGTCCGACGCTTCCGCACGCTATGAAAAGGGCGTTGACAGGCTCATCTCCATGACCTGCTTAAAGCGCGCTTTCGAGCTCGTTGAAGAGCTCGGCGCAGGTGAGGTGATCAATACCGTCATCGACCGCGACTATACCGACAAGACTCCCGCTTCCGTTGAGTTCGATCCGCAGTGGATAAATAATTTCCTCGGCACAGACCTCACCGAGGAGCAGATGAAGGAATACCTCAGCCGCCTTGAATTCACTTTCGAGGGAAACAAGGTGCTCGCTCCCTCGTTCCGTATCGACATCGGCTGCAAGGCTGATATAGCCGAGGAAGTTGCCCGCATCTACGGCTACAACAATATCCCCTCGACCGACTTCCGCGGCGTTGCAAGAGCGGAATTCACTGCCGAGCAGAAGTTCACTCGCGCTCTCAGAAATGCTGCCGTTTCTCTCGGCGGCTACGAGATAGCTACCTATTCGTTCGTATCTCCCAAGTATTTCGATAAAATAAAGCTCCCCGAGGACAGCAGGCTCCGCAAGGTTGTCCGCATCGTGAATCCTCTCGGTGAGGACACAAGCGTTATGAGAACTTCAACTATCCCCTCGATGCTCGATGTGCTCTCATTCAACTACAACAACCGCAACGAAAAGGCTTGCCTCTTTGAGATATCGAAGGAGTACCTCCCCGCACAAGAGGAGAAGCCTTACATCAACGGCGATACGCTCGCTTCAAACGGTCAGAAGAAGCACAGATACGAATACTCGCTCCCGGATGAACCGCAGAGACTCACTATCGGTATGTACGGCGGCGACGCTGACTTCTATGCGCTCAAGGGCATGGTTGAGCAGCTCCTCGGCGAGATGAAGATATCCGACGTCGAGTACATCCGCGCTAACGACAGCGACGTTTTCGATGAGAAATACGCGCTCCACCCCGGCAGAAGCGCAGTCATAATGCGCGACGGTGTGGCTCTCGGTATCATGGGCGAGGTTCACCCCGAGGTACAGGATACTTACGAGATAGGCGTCAAGACCTACGTTGCAAAGCTCAATATCCCCGAGCTCATGGACGCTGCTGCTGAGAAGATAACCTATCAGCCGCTGCCGAAGTTCCCAGCTACGACACGCGACCTCAGCCTCCTCGTTGATGAGGATATGCCCGTTGCGGAGCTCGAAAAGGCTATCAAGGGCGCTGTGGGCAAGATACTCGAGAAGGTCACGCTCTTCGACGTCTACCGCAGCGACGATATGAAAAAGAACGGCAAGAAGAGTATCGCTTACTCTATTTCAATGCGCTCGCACGAGGGCACGCTCACTGATGATCAGGCTGACAGCGCTATGAAGAAGGCGCTCAAAGCTCTCGCTAACATCGGTGCTGAGCTCAGAGGCTAAGAAAAATACCGTCGGTACGCAAGTATCGGCGGTATATCCGTATAGAGGTGATATCAATGAAATCTATCCCACTTGACAGCAGCAGTGCAAAGCTCCTCGGACGTACGATCGTCAGAAACGATATACTGCGGCTCACACTCTCGGGTACGGGCTGTGAATTCACTTTCACCGGCCGTCGGCTCACGCTCGGAGTCGGAGTCGACAGTGACTGCTTCAACGACGGTAAGCGCTGCAATATGCCGCGTATTGCGGTGCTCTGCGACGGACGAATCGTCGTGAAAAAAGTCATCGAGGAGCGCGAAGAACAGTTTGTTATCGTCGACTCGGACGCTCCCGAAACGCATACGATACGCATTGTCAAACTCTCCGAGGGAGCTTTCTCGATCGCGGAGGTCTTCTTTGCGGAAACCGATGACGGAGCCGTAATTGCTCCGACTCCCGAGAAGCCGCTGAAAATCGAGTTCATCGGCGACTCCATAACCTGCGGGTACGGTGTCGATGACAGCAATATGCAGTCCGATTTCTCGTGTGAAGCCGAAAATGCTATGAAGTCCTATGCGTATGTCGCGGCAGAGCTTCTCGGCGCCGACTACAGCCTGTTCAGCTACAGTGGCTATGGTCTGATAAGCGGGTACACGGACGACGGGGCGCGCAACACCCGCGAGATCCTCCCGCAGTGGTATGAAACCTGCGGATTCTCGTACAGCTCCGTAGATGGGGTGAAATTGCAGGATATACCGTGGGATCACAGCCGATTCGCACCCGATGTCATCGTCATCAACCTCGGCACGAACGACAACAGCTTCTGCACCTTCCACAACGAGACGTACAGGGAGTTTGAGGACGAGTACCTGCGCTTCCTGCAAACAGTCAGGCGCTGCAACCCGAACGCGCTTATCGTCTGCTCGCTCGGTATCATGCTCACAGAGCCCCTCCCCTACATCGAAAACGCGGCAAGGAGGCTCGGAGACGACAGAGTCAGCGTGTTCAGATTCACCACGCAGAACGGTATGCTCGGCTACGGCTCGAACTGGCATCCCTCTGAGGATACTCAGCTCCGCGCAGGTGAAGAACTTGCCGAGTATATAAAGGGTGTTTTGTGAAATGTCTCTACATAAACGCTGTGCCTATACGGAAGTATTATAGGGCATCTGTCGGGGGACACCTTTTTGATGTAGGATGTCTTTAACGCAGAAAGGCAAGAACAAAACTGAATAGGATAAAGAATCCCGATACATTTGTATCGGGATTCGTGCTTTATGGAGACAGTGCTTACGGGGACTCATTTTCATTATTCATCAATCGAATTTCAGCAGGTATACCTTCGGTATCTCATTCTTGTACTCGGCGGGACACTCGCCTATCTTTGAGCCGAAATTGGTCGACTCTATATAGAAGTAGCGCCTGTCGCTGCCCGAAAGCGTGTAATACTGTCCGTAGATACCACTGCCGCCTGATATTCCCACTGCCATATGGTTTGAGAAATGAAGAAGTGCTACTGCGTAGTTCATCTCGTGAAGTATTCCCGCGAGGATTATCGACTTGTCCTCGCAGTCGCCGCAGCCGTCATAGAATGTCTCGTACGGGTACTTGGGATATTCTGTCACGCCGCGTGACTCGATGTCCGTCTTGTACGGTATCTTCTGTGCGACCTGTGCCGCAAGCAGTACTTTCTGATAGTTTGTATAACCGTAGGCATCGCCTGTCTTATTGACCCAGTTCGCAAATTCCTTCATCAGCGCCTTGTTCTGCTCGTCGGAGCAGTATTCCGTCCACCTGTTAATCTCACGGATGCGCGGGATAGTGCTGTAGTAATCTGCCTCCAGTTTGTTGAAGGTCAATGTGTAGCTTACGTTTTTGCCTGTATTCGGGTCTGTCCATGACATCTTCCTCACTATGGTCACGGGTGCGGTCGATGTTGTCACAACGGCTGTTGTAGTCTGCGCTGTCGTCGCCTTCGTTGTCGGAGCTGTGGTAGTGGTAGTAGTCGAAGTTGTAGTTATTGTAGTCGTTGTCGTCGTAGTAGTAGTTTCTGATGTTGTGGTAGTCGTGACCTCGAGCGGAAGCTTGATGTCAACGATCGCACACTCCGAGACATATGTGTCACTGCCGTCCTGACAGAGCGAGAAAATGCGCATATAGCAGGTCTCGCCGACCGTGAGCTCCTTCTTGGTATAGCTTGTCGATGTGATGGTGACTACGGAGTTGATAAAGCTGAAATCAGACTTTGGTGAGAACTCGATCCTGTATGCTTCAGCTCCCTCTATCTTGTCCCACGTTATTTTAACTTCGTTTTCTCCGCTCTGTGTAAGCGTTACTGACGGAACAGCAAGAGTCGGAGTTATGATAGTGCGCGGTGAAGCTGTTGTCGTCTGCGTCGGGGAAGTTGTCACGGGAGCTGTGGTGACCTCGGGAGAAGTCTCACTCTTCGCCTTTATGAAGGTACTGATATCTTCCGTGCCTCCTGTGGAAAGGTAGGAGTAGTATGCAAGGATGTGAGAGGCGTCCTTCGCTGTCATTTTGCCGTCAGCGTCAACATCACTCGTATAGAATGCGCCGTCCGATACCTCAACAGGTATTCCCGAGGAGAGCTGACTGTAGACCGCAAGTACCTCAGATGCGTCCTTGCCGTCAACCTTTCCGTCGCCGTTTACGTCACCGAGCCGGTGTTCATCAGCTGCATCGGCTGTGATGACCCGCTTGTATTCGGTGCTTTCAGCTCTGAGTGCTGGCAGAAAAGCTATCGCAAGTGCAGACAGAACTGCCAGAAGTTTCTTTTTGTTCATATCGTTTTCCTTTCAATCAAATAAAGAATATGCTTTGATTCTATCACTTTTTATGCTCATTGTCAAACTAATCATTGCGATCTCGATACCTGGCTGCATTTACCATTGAGCGAAAGTATTATTTAAAAGCCGGGCTCCACTCCGCCTCATGATTGCTGCTCTTCATCGTCTGCGGAATCAAGTCCGCTGAACATCTCTATCATAGTATCGTTGTCCTTGGCAAGCTTCTTTATCGTGAGCTGGGTCTGCGCCTTGTTATTGGCAAGACGCAGGTTGTTCAGCGACTTCTGGAGATTGTCCTTGACCTTGTTGAGGTGGTCTATCGTCTTGTCTATTTCCTCTATTGCGTTGTTGAACTGCTTACCCGCAAGCTCGAAGTTCTTCGAGAAGCCTGTTTTGAATTCGGTGATGCGCTCTTCAAAATTGGTGATATCTATCTGGCGGTTCTTGAGGTCAAGTATCTCGCGCCTGAGCTCCATTGAATTCATCGCTGCATTGCGGAGGAGAGAGATAATGGGAATGAAGAACTGCGGACGGATCACGTACATCTTCTCATACTTCCACGAGACATCAACAATTCCCTGATTGTACATCTCACTGTCGCTCTCGAGCAGGGATACGAGCACCGCATACTCGCACTTCTTGTTTCTCCTGTCCCTGTCGAGCTTCTCGAAGAAGTCCTCGTTCTTGTGCTTGGTCGCTGTCGTATCCATTTCGTTCTTCATCTCGAACATTATGGATATCATCTCGCAACCGTCCTCGTCCCGCTCGCGGTAGATATAATCGCCCTTTGTGCCATCCGTAACTGTGTTGTCCTTGCCGAATTCGGCGTTGCGGAAGGCTGTGGCTCGTATCATGTTGAACGAGTTCTCGCAGTGCTGCTCTAGAGTCTCGCCTATCATCTTCGTGGACATTCTCGTTTTCAGGTCTTTGTAATAATCAATGCTCTCCTGCTGTGCTTTCAGCTTTGCCTCATACTCCGCACGCTGAGTGTCACGTTCCTTTTCGACCTTTGATACTGCGTCCTTTATCGCGAGTTCGCTTTCAAGCTTCGTATTCTCAAGCTTGGAGCTGAGAAGTACGAGTTCCTCTCTCTTACGGGCGAGTTCCTCGCCGCTCTCCGTGAGCTTTTTCTCGTACTTTTCCTTCTCAGCGCTGACTGCACGCGATACTGCAAGCTCGGTTTTCCCGTCGCTCTGTGCAGCGGCTGCTTCAAGCTGCTGTATCTTCATTTTCAGCTCGTTTATCTCGGTCTCCTTCCGGTTTTCGACCTTTGCGACCTCTGCTCTGACGGTGAGCTCTCCCGACTCCTTCATGCTGTTTATCTGCTCGCTGAGCCGTGCTATCTCATTCTCCTTTTCGCTCACTGCCTGACTCAGCCTAAGCTCGCTCTCATTGCGTTCAGCCGCGGACATGACCTCGAGCTGTCTGTGGAGCTCCGCATCGAATTCCTTCGTCCTTACCTGACTGAGGATAGCTGCATAGCCCGCCTCAT
>JAGCHA010000035.1 GCA_017649325.1 Ruminococcus sp. | reverse complement strand
GGAAGAAATGGAATTTAGTGAAAAATTACAGACTTTGAGAAAGCAGAAAGGTCTGACACCGGAAGAGCTTGCGCAGGCACTTTTCGTATCACGCACAGCGATCTCAAAATGGGAATCCGGCAAGGGTTACCCGAGCATCGACTCACTGAAAGAGATCTCGAAGTATTTTTCTATTACGATCGACGAGCTGTTGTCCTCAGAGGAACTCATAACCGCCGCACAGGACGACAATCGTAAAAATATTTCCGATCTGCTCGACCTGTTAACAGGCTGCACCGACATCATGGCGCTGATGTTGCTGCTCCTGCCGCTTTATCCTGAGAAGTTGGGAGACACATTTACAGCGGTCAGCTTGCTGCGGTATACACAAATTGCATTGCCGTTCGCTTGTGTCTGCTGGGGCTTGATGATCCTGCTGATCGCAGCAGGTGCAGTCAAGGTGCTGATGCAATACAGGCGTATCGAAAAGAGAAGCAGCATTCTGACAATACTGTCTTTTGCTTTGAGCGTTATCGCTGTGCTGTTCCTGACAGCAGCAAGACTGCCGTATGCTGTGACAGTTGTGTTTTTGCTGTTTATCATCAAAGGAATATTGGCGGTCAGGTCGCACAGTATTTAGGACTGCCCATTTAATGCGAACCCGGCGACTTGATTGTCAGAAGATGAGTGGGCAGTCAGTGTTGGATTTCTTCCCAAGAACTACATAAGGTCGGGTGCTTTTAGTAAGTCAAAGCGCACTGTATCTCCGAGAGACACTGGACTTATTCCCGAGGACAGGGAAAATCCACTCCACGATAATCCCATCATTTCTACATAAGAGAAAAAGTGCCGAATTTTCGGCACTTTTCTTATGCTATTTATTTTTTGCGTGACATCAAAACTACGCACTCAACGTGCCTTGTAGCAGGGAAGAGGTCGGCACCGCAGAGGCGCACCGCCGAGTACCCATGCCCGCAGAGGTATTTCGCATCGCGTGCTGCTGTGGATGGATTGCACGATATCATCACAACCTTCTCTGGAGCAGCAGCAATGATATGCCCGAGCGTTTCCTCGGAGCAGCCCTTGCGCGGCGGGTCGACTACGATGATATCGGGAGCACAGCCCCTCTCGCGGAGCTGACCGAACACCTCGCCCGCATCTCCGCAGTGGAATTCGGCGTTGGCTATGCTGTTGCGGAGGGCATTGCGTATGGCGTTCCCGACGGCCTCAGGGACGATCTCCACGCCGACGATACGATCTGCCCTATGCGCCATTGAGAGCCCTATCGTACCCGCGCCGCAGTAGAGGTCGGCTATGATTTCGGAGCCTGTCGGAGCGGCATATTCGAGCGCCTTCGCGTAGAGTCTCTCCGCCTGCACGGTGTTGACCTGATAGAACGAAAGCGGCGAAATTTCGACCTGATTGCCGCACATCACATCGGTAATGGTATCGGAGCCGAACAGCGTCAGACACTTCTCGCCGAGAATTACATTCGTGCGTGCGGGATTGATGTTGAGGACGACGCTTTTCACATCTGGGAACCTCTCGGCGAGCTCCCGACACAGCGGAGCGAGCTGCCGCGAGACGTCCTTGCGCGCGACGAGGCAGACCATTATCTCGCCCGAGTGCGCCCCTCTGCGGAGGTAGATGTGGCGCATTATGCCTGTGCCTGATTTCTCGTCGTATACAGCTATTTTTCGGGAATTTATGTACTCCAGTACAGCCGCGGCTATCTCAGAGAAAAGCTTCGGCTGGAGCGGGCAATCCTCTATCGGCACGACTCTGTGACTGCGCGGCGCATAGAACCCGCATACAGCCTTCCCATTCTCGAGGGCGAGTGGAAACTGCGCCTTATTGCGGTAGCGGTCGGTATCCGCGGCAGCGAGGAAGGGGTCAAACTGTGGTGAAAGACCGCCGATTCGCTCGAATGCGTCACGGACAACAGCCTCTTTAGCTTGGCATTCAGCCTCATAGCTGATGTGCCTGTAGACGCACCCGCCGCATTTTTTATACCCCCCGCATGGGCGCTCGCGGCGGTCGGGGGAGGGGGTAACGAGCCTGTCAACGATACCGAAAGCGTAGCTGCTCAGCACCTTGACTATCTTCACCTCCGCGACGTCGCCGACAGCGGTTTCTGGCACGAATACAGCCATTTCCTCGATTCGGCAGACCCCGCTTCCCTCGGAGGTGAGCCCCGTTATCTCGGCGGTATAGACTTTATTTTTCTCAGGCATTCCGTGACCTCCGTTTTCTTTTTCATGAGCTCATCAAAGCGGCTGATGTACTCGTATGGGAACTTATAATTGTGTATACGACTGATTTTTCCGTCGGGGTAGACGAGCTTCGTTGAGGCGGCACAGCCCGCGCCGAGGATAGTCTGTGTCTCGTCCATGATGAAGATATTGTACCAGCTCTCAAAGCCTTTTTTCGCGTAGCCCACGTTCTCGAGGTTGTCGACGGTGTTCTTCTGCCTGTACATATAGTACGGCAGATAGCCGCATTCGGTCAGCTTCCGGATGCTGTAATCCACCATTTCCGAAGCGGGATTCTTTATGTTCGCGGAGCTCTTTTCAAAGAGGTCTGCGGAGCGTTTGAGCGTAAGCGTGTGAACAGTAATGCTCTCGGGAGACAGCTCGCAGATACGGTCGAGGGTACAGCGGAAGCTCTCTGCGGACTCAGTCGGCAGCCCCGCGATGAGGTCGGTGTTGATATTGTCGAAGCCGAGTTTCCGCGCAAGCTCGAAAGCGTGGACAGCGTCCTCACCCGAGTGCTGACGCCCTATCACACGGAGCACATCGTCGTTGAGTGTCTGCGGGTTTACGGATATTCGCGACGCACCGAGCTCCCTTATCACGCGGAGCTTCTCCTCGGTGATAGTGTCGGGACGCCCCGCCTCGACGCTGTATTCGCGAATGCTTCCGAGGTCGAAACTGTGCTCCACAGCCTCCATAACGGTGCGAAGCTCGTCCGCTGAAATAGAAGTCGGAGTACCGCCGCCGAAGTAAATGGTGTCTATCTTCGTACCTGTTTCGCGGACGATATCGCCGACTATCGCGAGTTCGCGGCAGAGCGCGTCAATGTATTCGGGCATGAGCTTGCGTGCGGAGTCCATACTGTGCGAGACGAACGAGCAATAGCTGCACCTCGTCGGACAGAAGGGGATAGACACGTAGAGACTCGCGGCGGAGCGGTCGATTTTTTCGAGTATGGGCAGTTGATTCACAGCCGTAGCGTAGGCGAGCTCGAACTTATCGGGCAGGAGCTCGAATCTCTCGGTGAGCTCAGTGCGAATCTGCTCCTTGTCCATACCGCGCTCCATCAGCTCCGTGACCTTTTTCACAGGGCGTATCCCCGTCATAATGCCCCACGGCGGACGTATGCCCGTGAGGTCGGTGAGGGTATGTGCGAGCGAGCGGCATATCTCGTGCTCAAGCTTATCGCGAGCGGCTTTGCCTTCGGAGACAACGCTCTCGCCCCCGAGGCAGACCTCGACGCTGAACACGCCGTTTTCGCCCACCTCCGCAACGACGTATCTCTCGCCGACAATGCCGCTTCTGTCCGAGCAGAAGTCAAAGCGGGCAGTGTTGAAGAAGAGCTTGAGTGTCGCCTCTATCTCATACTTAAAAGAATTGCCGATCAGCACGATCGGCATTTTTGTATCGTTATTCATAATATCATCTCATAAAAGGATTGTTTTGTCTCTCATATTCGAGTGTAGTCGTCTCGCCGTGTCCCGGGTAGACCTTATAGTCGCCGTCGAGCTCTCTGAGCAGCTTCATTGAGTTCTGCATACAGTGAGCGTCGCCGCTCGGGAAGTCGGTTCGTCCGACTGAGCAGCAGAACAGCGTATCGCCCGAGAACATCACATCACCCGTGATGAAGCAGACGCTTCCGTGGGTATGACCGGGGGTATGCAGCACGCGGAACGAGCAGTCGCCGTCGTTGATATAGGAGTCGCCGCGCACGACAGTATAGTCGGTGACAGCCTTAAAGGGCATGATAGATATCGACGAGTGCAGAGAAGCCGACGAGCTTGTCAGCATATGCGCGTCGCTCTCGTGGACATATATTTCAGCGCCCGTAGCGGCTCTGACCTCCTCAGCGCCGCCCATATGGTCGAAGTGTCCGTGCGTGAGGAGTATTTTAGTGAGGCGGAGCTTCTGCATACGCATATACTCGAGCAGTATGCGCGGACTTCCGCCGATGTCTATAGCAATACAGCGCGCGGGAGCAGTCTCCACTAAGTAGCAGTTAGAGTTTAGCTCACCGAGCTGAAAAGTTTTTATTCTCATAATACGCTCCGATCATATGGAAGAGCGGTCAACGGAGATAACGCCGCTGATCCTTCTTATCTTGTCGAACAGATTTTTGAGCTGCTCGGTGCTTGATATGACGATAGTGCTCTCGAAGAGTGCATTGCCGTTTTTGAGCACACGCGATGACGAATGAACTATCGGTATCCTTGCCTCCATGAGCACAGCGGAGATATCGTACACGAGCCCTACCCTGTCAGTCGCCACGACCTCGAAGCTTGTCTGGAGCTGAGTATTGCTGTTCTCCGACCACACGATATCGTACCATCGGTTCATTTCCTCGGGGTCATTGCGCTGTTTTGCGGCGAGGTAGTTGCTGCATCTTGTGGTATGCACCGAGAGCCCGTAGCCGCGGGTCACGAATCCGACTATCTCATCGCCCGGGAGGGGATTGCAGCACTGAGCGAACTTGACCGCCATATCGGTTATCTGGTCGAGGACAATACTGCTTCTGCCGCCGTTTGGCTTTATGCGGACGAGGTTGTTGTTTTCGGGCTCGGGCAGATCGCCGTAGAGCTTATTGTACCTGTCCTTGAGGCGGGGTATCATCTTGTCGAGAGTCACGCCGCCGTAGCCGATCGAGGCAAAGAAGTCCTCAAGTGTTTCGCAGTTATGGCGCTTGAAGTCGTCCTGCAGGAACTCGCCGAGCTTGTCCTCGGGCACATTTATGTGATAGCGCTTGAAGGTGCGTTCGAGTTCAGCCTTACCCTCGACAATATTCTCCTCGCGGCGCTCCTTCTTGAACCAGGAGCGTATCTTCGCGCGTGCGTCGTTGGTCTGGACCTTGTGCAGCCACTCTCTGTTGGGACCCTTATCCGGGTCCTTGGTAGTGATTATCTCGCATATCTGACCTGTCTGCAGCTCATAGTCGAGCGGTACTATCTTGCCGTCGACCTTGGCGCCGATAGTCTTGTGACCTATCTCGGTGTGAATGCGGTAGGCGAAGTCGATGACGGTCGAACCCATAGGCAGGTCTATGGACATACCCTTGGGAGTCATAACGACGATGTCCTCGGGGGCGAGGTCGGTCTTGATGATGCGTACTATCTCCTCAACGTCGTCGGAGGTCTGCTGCGCCTCAATGACCTGACGCACCCACGCGAGCCTGCTCTCCATTTTATCCTTGCCGCGAATGCCCTCCTTGTACTTCCAGTGAGCAGCGATACCGTATTCGGCGGTCTCGTGCATATCCCACGTGCGGATCTGCACCTCGAAGGGTATACCCTCCTTGCCGAGCACGGTGGTATGCAGCGACTGGTACATATTAGCCTTAGGCGTGGAGATATAATCCTTGAAGCGGTTGGGCAGGGGACGGAACATATCGTGTATCAGGCCGAGCACATTGTAGCACTCGGCGATAGTCGTAACGATGATACGTACCGCATATTTGTCGTAGATCTCGTCGATATCCTTGTGGTTGAGGAATATCTTCTTATATATGCTGTATATGCTCTTAACGCGCCCCTCTATCATAGGCGGCTCAGCGAAGTCCTCCTGCTTGAAGCGTCGAGCGATACGCTCCTGTATCGTGACGATGAACTCCTCGCGCTCTTCCTTTTTGGTCTCGAGGATGTGATCGATCTCGGAGTAAGCGAATGGGTCGAGAAAGCGGAACGAGAGGTCTTCAAGCTCTTCCTGAATGGCGCGGATACCGAGTCTGTGGGCAATGGGAGCGTATATATTCATAGTTTCGAGCGCAGTAGCCCTCTGTTTTTCAATGGGACGGTATTTGAGCGTGCGCATATTGTGGAGGCGGTCAGCGAGCTTGATTATCATGACGCGGATATCCTGCGACATCGCGAGGAGTATTTTACGGATATTCTCTGCCTGCTGTTCCTCCTTGGTGTTGGTGGGTATCTTGCTCAGCTTTGTGACGCCGTCGACGAGCATAGCCACGTCCTGACCGAATCTCTTTTTGAGGTCGTCGAGGGTCGCGGGAGTATCCTCCACAACGTCGTGGAGCAGAGCCGCGCAGATAGTATCGGTATCCATACCGAGTTCGAGCAGTATATACGCAACAGCGAGCGGGTGGATGATGTAGTCCTGTCCCGACGAGCGCTTCTGTCCCTCATGAGCCTTAGCTGCGAACTCATACGCAGAGATTATCTTGCTCATGTCGTACTGCTTGTCGTCTTTGAGTATCTTCTGTATGATTTTCTCAATGGTGAAATTCTCGTCGTAGTCGGGGATAGCGTCGATGACCTCCCTTGCCGAATCCGAGTCGGCAGTTGACGGGATAGGGACTGCCAGATCCTTATGCTGTTCGTTGTTCTTGATGTCGCCTATCATTTTACTCCTCCTCTGACTTTGCTTTTGAGCCCGTCAAGAATATCCCTGAGCCTGACGAGTATGGGCGCCGAATCGAGCTGCGCCTTCTTTTCGACCTTTATCCTGCTTATCATCGAGCCCGCGGGCGATATCCTCACGAGCCCGAGTTCACGCAGAGCCTCCGCCGCGACACAGAAGCAGCAGTAGTTGAGCTTAGGTTCTGCGAGCCGCAGATACAGTGTATCCATAGGGATCCCCGCATCGGGAACAGCCTTGTAAATTTTGGTGAACACCTCGCGTGAGGGGTACATCCACGGGTAGTGATTATCGGGGAGCGTCTCCCCGCGCGTGAACGCCTCAAACGAGCCGAGCGCGTTGAAGTATCTGCTCTGCTCGAAACCGTGAGCACGTATATCGCTCACGAATATGCTTACCGAGACATTTCCCTTGTATTCGTTAGTTCCGAGCGTAACTATCATATCGCAGACATCGCCCTCTTTCACAGTGAGCTCCTGCGGACTTTTTCTGAAGATGAGGGCATCGGCGGTGGTGTAGCCGAACTTTATCTTGAGCTTTGAGTGCAACCCGCCCGAGAGCGGCACAATAGCCGAGACTGTTACATTCTCCATATAGAAGAGCGGCTTTTCGTTGCCCATGCCGAACGGTTCGAGCACGGAAAGCCCCTCGATATTCTGTACAGTGAGCTCCTGCGGAGTCAAGGGAGCGTCCGCGTGGAGTTCTGCGGGCGGCATAGTCGGGAAATTCTCAGCCGCGAACTGCTCAACGAGCCTGCGGAATTCCTCTGTATGCCCCTCTTTTATGGTGAAGCCGCCCGCTCCGGGGTGACCGCCGAACTTGTCGAGCACCTCTGCGGCGGCGGTGAGAGCACCGAAAACGGAGAACTCACCGAATGAGCGAGCCGAACCCCGCACTTCTCCGTCCTCCTCGGAGGCGATGAAAGTGGGTTTGCCGAACTGCTCCATAATGCGCGAGGCGACTATACCGATAACGCCGTGATTCCAGCCCTTACCGCAGATAAAAACAGTGCGTCCGCGCACGAGCGACGGCTCCTGCTCAATCATAGCATAGATGTCGGCGACGATGTCATTTTCGGCTTGTTTGCGCTCGGAATTGAGCCTGTCGAGCTCCGCCGCGAGCTCTGCTGCGCGTTCCCCGTCTTCGCAGAGGAAGAGTTCGAGC
>JAGCHA010000034.1 GCA_017649325.1 Ruminococcus sp. | reverse complement strand
GTAATGGGGGACTGGAAATGACGGACGAGGTAAAAAGACTGAAAGAGATAGTTGACGGCTCGGAAAGCATCGTATTCTTCGGCGGCGCGGGAGTCTCGACCGAGAGCGGTATACCCGACTTCCGAAGTGTGGACGGGCTTTACAGCCAGCAGTGGGATTACCCGCCCGAGACCATTCTCAGCCACACCTTTTTCATGCATAAGACCGAGGAGTTTTACCGCTTCTACCGTGCGAAGATGAACGCTCTTGACGCAAAGCCGAATCCCGCGCATATCAAGCTTGCCGAGCTGGAGGAGCAGGGGAAGCTTACAGCAGTCGTTACGCAGAACATCGACGGACTTCATCAGGAGGCCGGCAGCAAGCGAGTATACGAGCTCCACGGGAGCATACGCCGCAATAACTGCACAAAATGCGGAAAGTTCTACGGACCCGAGTACATCTTCGGGGGCGAGGGCGTGCCTAAGTGCGAGTGCGGAGGAATTATCAAGCCCGATGTCGTGCTGTACGAGGAGGGGCTCGACGACGCGACCGTCAGCGGCGCGATAAACGCGATATCAAGCTGTGACACCCTCATTATCGGCGGTACGTCGCTGAACGTATACCCTGCGGCGGGACTTATCAACTATTTCAGGGGCAATTCACTCGTTATCATCAACAAGTCGCCCACGCAGTACGACAGCAGTGCTGACTTGCTGATATGTCAGAACATCGGCGAGGTTTTCTCGCAGATATAAAGATTAAACTATTATTTACTTAAGCGGATAATTAAGCTGTGCTTTGTGAGATGTATCTAAAAGCACAGCTTTTTTGTTGTTTGTGTATACGAAGATTGTGACCAATTTGCAAATTTTTCCGAAAATCATTGATTATCCAACCTTAATGAAGTATAATTAAAGTGCAAATTAATCTGATTCGGAGGGATAATTAAGATGAAGAATGTATTTTTAAGGAGAGCAAGCGCTTTGGCTATGTCGGCGGCTCTTGCACTCAACGGCTCTGTCGCGGGCTCGGCTGTCAGATTCACTGCTGACGCTGCCGATGCTGCCAAGTTCGAGTTTGAGGACGCGACTGTAACGGGCAAGACAGCTCCCGACACGGACTCCGCTGCCAGCGGCGGAAGCGTTCTCTACATGAAGGACGACGGCGTCATCGAGATGGAATTCGAGGTCGCCTCAGCAGGTATGTATGACCTCATCATCTACGCGCACGGCGTGGGCGGCTCAAAGCAGCAGGACCTCTACATCAACGACGCTTCACAGGGCTCGCTCTCTATTCCCGAGGGCGACACCTATCAGCCTATCAAGTCCGCAGTCAAGCTCAGTGCGGGCAAGAATACGCTGAAGATAAAGTCCTCGTGGGGCTGGACCATGTTCGACTATTTCACCGTCGGTACTACTGTTCTGCCTGATATCAAGGCTTCGCAGGACACTCCCTGCGACCCGCTCGCTACCAAGGAGACTCAGAGCCTTATGGCTTACCTCAACAGCGTGTACGGCAAGAACGTGCTCTCGGGTCAGCAGGAGATATACAGCTCGGGTCACGGCGGTAACTTCGAGGTCGAGTTCGACTACCTCAAGGATACGACGGGCAAGCTTCCCGCTGTACGCGGATTCGACTTCCTCAACGAGGCGAATATCCTCTACGGCAGCGAGGACAAGACCACTGACCGCATTATCGACTGGGTAAATAACAAGAACGGTATCGCTACCGCTTCATGGCATCTCACCGTGCCCAAGAACTTCGCAAGCTACAGTGTCGGCGACAGGATAGACTGGGGTCAGGCGACCTACTCCTGCGAGTGGGACAGCGGCAAGACAAAGAATACCGCGACCGACTTCAACACCGCGAATGTTCTCAAGGAAGGCACCAAGGAGAACGAATACTACATGGCTTGCCTCAAGGAGCTCGCGACCTACCTCAAGAAGATACAGGACGCCGATGTTCCGCTCATTTTCCGTCCTCTCCACGAAGCTGAAGGCGGCGGCGGTGAGACAGGCTCATGGTTCTGGTGGGGAGCTTCGGGCTCTGAGGTCTACAAGGGCATCTGGAAGCTGACGTATGAGACCCTCACCGAGGACTACGGTCTTCACAATATTATCTGGGAGTGGAACAGCTATAACTTCGACACCTCCGCCAACTGGTATCCCGGCGACGACTATGTTGATATCATCGGCTACGACAAGTACAGCTGTGTAAAGTATCTCGCCGAGAACAACTGGCAGGCTTCATATGTACACGACGACGGCTCATACTCCTCGACTTTCTACGGCATCATGGAGAAGTATGACAGCAAGAAAATGGTAGCTCTCGCCGAGAACGACAGCTTCTCGACAGTCGGCAACCTCACCGAGGACAAGGCAGGCTGGCTCTACTTCTGCACTTGGTACGACGGCGGCGGACAGACGGACTTCCTCTCCGACCCGATATTCAACACCAAGGAAGACACTGTCGAGATGTATCAGAGCGACTACTGCATAACTCTCGACGAGCTCCCCGCAGACCTCTACAAGAACGGCACTGCCCCCGATCCGTCAACTACTAAAGCCACAAAGGCTACGACAACTACAGTCAGTACTACTACTGCGACTACTACTACCACTTCCGATGCTTTTACTTTCAAGGTAGTGAAGCAGACAGTTGAGCTCCCCAAGGGCAGCAAGGGAGACTGTGTTCTCCAATTCGCGATCAAGGGCGCTCCCAATGCTTCTATCGGCGGAGCCTTCGGATTCGGTACGTCTGCAGACGACTGGACCAACATCGAATGGAAGGGCGATGCCACTCCAAGCGGTGAGCTCAACGGCTTTATCAGACTCGATGATGTACCCGACAGCATAGAGTCAGGTGAGTTCCAGATATGGTGGTCGAATGTGTGGGACGCTGCGGCTGAAAAGGGCATCGACCAGCCCTGCGAGATAACCGATATCAAAATTATCACTGACGTTATTCCCGTTTCTTCGATTACTACGACAGAGACCACAACAGCAACTTCATCCGCAAGCACAACTACCACATCTGCTGAGGCTGCTGAGGTAACCCTCCTCGGCGACGCAAATGTCGACGGCAAGGTAACAGTTGCGGACGCGGTAGCTATTCTCCAGTCTATCGCAAACGGAGACAAGTACGGCTTGAAGCCCGTGGGCAAGGCGAATGCGGATTGCTGCGACGTCGGCGACGGTGTGACAGCCAAGGACGCACTTGCTATACAGCGTCTTGACGCGAAAGTGATAGACCGGCTTCCCGAAACAACAAAATAAGCAAAAAAGAGCACCTTCGGGTGCTCTTTTTTTAATGTTGATTTTTTGGCTGCAAGAGTTCGGGACAGAGTCGCCGCTGCGGCTTGATATTTTGTATCTTTTATGCTATAATGAATGTATCAAAAAGGTCAAGGAGGCTGCTATGGGTAACGTTCGTCCCGCGGAAAAGCGCGATCTCTCGCGTATCGCTGAGATATTCGTGTTCAATTACCGCCTCAATTTCTACCCTTTTTTCAAGAATGACCCGTTCTACTTCGGCGAGCTGAACGTACTTGATACAGCGGCGGAATTCGCGGCTGACCTCAGCGGTTTCTATGTCTATGACGACGGCGTTGTCAAGGGATTCGTCCGTGTTGTCGGCGATGAGCTCAACAAGCTCCACGTCGACCCGCAGTTCCAGAGTCAGGGCATAGGTGCGGAGCTCCTTGACTATGCGACCGATGAGCTCGGTGTGACGTGGCTGTGGGCGCTCGAGCAGAACGTCCGCGGGCAGTCTTTTTACAGGCGCCACGGCTTCGAGCTCACAGGAGAAAAAATGATAGAGGACGAGTGGGTGCCGCTGCTGAAAATGGCGCTCAGGAGCAAACTATGAGGATAGAGCACATAGCGGTATATGTCCGCGACCTTGAAGGTGCGAGGGACTTCTTTGTGCGCTACCTCGGCGCTGCGGCGGGGAAGCTCTACCACAATCCGAAAACGAACTTCCGCTCGTACTTTCTCAGCTTCGCAGATGGCGCAAGGCTCGAGATAATGACGCGCCCCGAGGTCATAGACGGGGAGGATTCTATGTACAGGAGCGGCTACGCTCACATCGCTTTCAGCCTCGGGAGAGCTGAGGCTGTTAACGTGCTGACAGCGAGGCTAAGAGCCGACGGATACGAAGTCATAAGCGAGCCGCGTACAACGGGAGACGGCTGCTACGAGAGCTCGGTTGCCGACAGCGAAGGCAACATCATAGAGCTTACCATATAGGAGGAATACCAATGCTTACAGGAAAGACAGTGCTGCTCGGAGTATCGAGCTCCATAGCGGCGTACAAGATATGTAACCTCGCACGAATGCTGACCAAGCTCGGCGCGGACGTCCATGTTGCGATGACGGAGAACACGCAGAACTTCGTCCACCCGCTGACGTTCGAGACTCTCACTCAGCACAAGTGCCTCATCGACACATTCGACCGCAATTTCGAGTACAGCGTCGAGCACGTTTCGATAGCAAAGAAGGCGGACGTCGTGATGATAGCTCCTGCGACAGCGAACGTCATCGGCAAGATAGCTAACGGCATAGCGGACGATATGCTCACCACGACCGTTATGGCGTGTACCTGTAAAAAAATCATCGCTCCCGCGATGAATCACAATATGTTCCACAATCCCATTGTGCAGGAGAATATAGAGAAGCTCCGCCGCCACGGCTATGAGATAATCGAGCCCGTCAAAGGTATGCTCGCGAACCGCGATATCGGCGACGGCAAGCTCCCCGACGAGGAGACTCTGCTTGAGTACATCGTGCGCGATGCGGCATTTGACAAGGACTTAGCGGGCAAGCACGTGCTCGTCACTGCGGGAGCTACCCGCGAGAGCATCGACCCCGTCCGCTTCATCACCAACCATTCGAGCGGCAAAATGGGCTTTGCGATAGCACGTGCGGCTATGCTGAGAGGCGCGGAGGTGACGGTAGTTGCGGCGCATACCGACGTCGAGCCGCCGATGTTCGTGAATGTGGTGAAGGTGCAGTCCGCGGAGGATATGTTCAATGCGGTGAAGGAGCACCTCGACGAGAGCGATATCGTGATAAAGGCAGCGGCAGTCGCGGACTACACACCTGTGACGGTCGCGGACAACAAGATAAAGAAGTCCGATGACGACATGGTCATTGAGCTGAAACGCACCACAGATATCCTCAAATACATCGGCGAGCACAAGCGTGCGGGACAGGTGGTCTGCGGATTCTCTATGGAGACGGAGAACGTCATCGAGAACTCGCGGAAGAAGCTCACGAAGAAGAACTGCGATATGATTTGCGCGAACTCCATAAAGAAGGCAGGAGCAGGCTTCGGCACGGATACCAATATCATAACGATGATAACTTCCGACGGCGACGAGGAGCTCGAGCTGATGAGTAAGTTCGACGCTGCGAACATCATTCTTACCAAGCTCGCTTCAATAAAGTGAAAAACGAAAAGCACTCCCTCGGGAGTGCTTTTGTTTTAGTATTGGATTCAGCCCTTTGACTTACTTCGTACGTAGTCGACAGCGGCTTGCTCACTGGTGAAGCTTTTTCTGTTCCTGACATTCCCTCTTTCGCGGAATGCCGCATAGAAGCGGTCGCCCTTCTGCCATATCTGCCAGCCGCATTCGCCGTCAAATATGTCATAATCGCGTCCTGTTTTATTGGAGTGTTTGATAAGCTCATCAACCGTCGTTATCTGTTCGGGCTTGGGCGGAATTACCTTCTTCTTCGGGCTCTGCTTCGGCTTTTTCTTATGTGACATAGTTGATACCTCCGTTGCGGAAGGAAGGGCTTATTTGCTGTACTTAGGCTCGCAGGTGAGGTTTATGCCGAGGCGCTTGAAGATACGCTCGTCAACAGGCGAAAGGATAACCGTCGAGTGTACCTCGCAGCCGCGCAGCTTCTCTATCTGCTGCATAGCCCTCTCGGCGTTCTCGTCGGTGGTAGCACAAATGGAGAGCGCGAGGAGAGTCTCGTCTGTATGTATTCTCGGGTTGTTGTTGCCA
This sequence comes from Ruminococcus sp., assembly GCA_017649325.1. GTDB lineage: Bacteria > Bacillota > Clostridia > Oscillospirales > Ruminococcaceae > Ruminococcus. Next base: position 7,872 of record JAGCHA010000034.1, on the reverse strand, counting down.
AGGTGGTTGACCTTCAGGTCCATGATAGGCTCGATAACGTGGGGCGACATGAGGAGTACCTCGTCGTCGAGACCCGCGAAGTGTTTCAGAGCATTGAGCAGAAGTCCCGATACCGCGCCGAGAAGCTCGGACGTTCTGCCCGTGAGGATAGTGCCGTCGGGGAGCTCCATAGCTGCCGCGGGAGCGCCTGTTGCCTCCTCCTTCGCGAGAGCAGCCGCAACGCACTTTCTGTCCTCGGGAGTAACGTTAGCCTGCTTCATGAGGAGCTCGAGCTTCATTACCTCTTCCTCGGAGATGAGACCCTTTCTCCTGTCGCAGAGAGCTGTGTAGTAGCGGCGGATGACTTCGTCGCAGGCTGCCTTACAGGTGACCTCGTCATCGATGATGCAGTTGCCCGCCATATTTACGCCCATATCCGTAGGCGACTTGTACGGCGACTGACCGAGTATCTTCTCGAACATCGCGTTGAGTACGGGGAATATCTCGATGTCGCGGTTGTAGTTGACGGTGGTCTTGCCGTAAGCTTCGAGGTGGAAGGGGTCTATCATATTCACGTCGTTGAGGTCGGCAGTAGCTGCCTCGTAGGCGATATTCACGGGATGACGGAGGGGGAGGTTCCATATCGGGAAGGTCTCGAACTTAGCGTAGCCTGCATTTCTGCCGCGCTTGTGCTCGTGATAGAGCTGCGACAGGCAGGTCGCCATTTTGCCGCTTCCGGGGCCGGGAGCAGTGATGACAACGAGGCGGCGGGAGGTCTCGATGTAGTCGTTTTTGCCGTAGCCGTCGTCACTGATTATCTGCTGGAGATTCGAGGGATAGCCCTTTATGCTGTAGTGGTGGTACACCTTTACGCCGAGAGCTTCAAGTCTGCTCTGGAAAGCGATAGCAGTGGGCTGATTGTCATAGCGTGTGAGCACGACGCTGCTGACGTAGAGTCCGATTTTTGTAAACACATTGTAGAGGCGGATAACGTCGACGTCATAAGTGATGCCGAGGTCGCCGCGAACCTTGTTTTTCTCGATGTCATCGGAGTTGATGACGATAACTATCTCTGCCTCGTCCTTGAGCTGGAGCAGCATCTGCAGCTTACTGTCGGGCTTGAAGCCGGGGAGCACACGTGATGCGTGGAAGTCGTCGAAGAGCTTGCCGCCGAATTCGAGGTAGAGCTTGTCGCCGAACTGGGCGATACGCTGGCGGATATGCTCGGACTGCATTTTCAGATATTTTTCGTTGTCAAAACCAATTTTAACATCGGACATAGAATTACCCTCCATAATAAACAATACATTATTATTATAAAACAAAAGCAGTCAAAAATCAAGAAAAAAATGAAAAAATATTGTCGGTTTGCGGAACGCCTGCAGGGACACGCATTGCTCATCCGCTCTTAGCTGACGGCTAAACAAAAGCAGCCCCCATTAAATGGAGGCTGCCTGCTGCTTTATTTCAGATTCGGTTCGAGTCCGGAGAACTCGCAGAGTGTCTTATACGCGGACATCATCGAGTCATTGCCCGAGATGAAATCCGAGCTTGTTATCGTGCCCATGTACTTGCCGTTTACGAAGACGTAGCAGTCCGAGCCCTCGCCCGTTGAAACGAGGTCGACCTTTGATTCCTCGCCGCTGCTCAGCACGTACCTCGCAGTGAGGACGGGGTCAGCGAGCACAGGAGTCGCATCAATGTCTGTAGCGGTGATGCTGATGTATGAGAAGCTGTTGTAGAAGCTGGTGAAGATGTTCTTTATATCCGCCATTGAGAGGTCGATAGCAGTGCCGCGGCACTCTGCTGCCACAGCGCCGTCGCTGACCGTGAAGGTATCGGAGGCTTCGGCGCAGTCGAAGCTGAATTCGCTGATATTGTACATATTGGCGCTCTCGACGTTCTGCATGATGATATCAAAGATGTCAAAGTCAATGAAGTCGAGGTCGCTGGTGTAGTAGAGACCGAGCAGTCCCGTATCCTTGACGAGGATATGCGTCATCTTGGAGGCGTCTCTGCCGTAACGGCTCATAACGAGTGTATGTGACCTGCCGTCCGTACCGCTTACCGTGAGCTCAGCATACGGCTTGTCAAGGCCGTATTTTGCGAGGTCGGTGCAGTTCTCTTCGAGTATCTGCTCTGCCGAGAGACGCGTCAGCACCGTTACCATAGTCGAGGGACGAGTCTGGTTCACCGTAAGGAGCTTGTATTTGTCGGGCAGAGTCCACAGCCCCGTTGCGGGGTCGAGTGTGAGTTCGTAGACAGTCTTGCCCTCGCGCTTGACGCTTATGCCTGAGAGTTCCTCTGCGGAGTAGGGGATTATCTTGCTTTCGATGAGGTCGAAGCGGGTCGTGAGGAGGGAGTTTATCTCCGCAGACTGTACTGCGTATATCTTGTCCCTGCCCTCGACCATAGCGTAGTAGTAGCTGCCCGTGGGACTTGCGTCGCCGATGTTGAGAGTGTAATTGCGGTCGCCGTCGCTGACTGTGAGCACATACGGCTCATCGAGACCGTATTTCTCCTTGCTCTCCTTGTCTGCAGTACCGTAGTTGGTGTCGGCTTCGAGATCGCAGATAGTGGTGCAGATGAGCTTCGCTTTTGACTGTTCGACGTTGAAGGTGTTCTCCGAATCGGGAGCATTCACCCATTTGCCGCCGTCGAGCCTGAGCTTGTAGCTGCCCTCGGCACTCTGTATCTCTATCGCGCCGATTGCGTCGGCGTCGATATTGAAGAGCTGATTTTCAGCGAGCTCCTTGGACTTGTTCTCCTTGTCCTTTTTATCGGAGTTCTGCACGTAGAAGAAAGCTCCTGCCGAGACAGCCGCCGCTGCTGCGAGGCTTATGACTGCGATGATACCTTTTTTCATTAAGCATATCTCCTTTTCAGCCATACTGCGAGACCCGCGGCAAGGAATACCGCAGGGAGGATGAAGAACAGCTTTATCGCGCGTGAGGCGTCCTTGGCGTCCTCGAACTTGAGAGTATCGTATGAGTTGGACTTAGCGCCGATACCCATGTCGATATCGCTGTTGTAGAGCCATGTGTTCGAGAAGAGCGTGAGCATTCTCGTACCTGTTGTCGCATAGGTCAGGCGGTCGTTGCTGATAGCGTCGTCGGAGCCAATGAGGTAGAGCTTCGCGCCTGTCTGCTTGTTGTAGGAGTAGTAGCCGAATACGAGCGGCTCACCGGTGAGATCTTCAGCGACCTCCTTTGTGTCGTTATCACCTCCCATGGGGGTGCTGACGGTGGTGAATGAGCTCTGGTCGGAGGAGAGCGAGCGATTCTCGATTATCGAGAACTTTTCAATCTGCTCGCCCGACAAGGTGAGCTCGAAGAAGCTTCTTGTATTGGAAACGTAGTCGTAGATTCCCGCATCCGTGTCCTGAAGCTTGGCGTTGAGGTCTGTGGTGAGGTCTTCTGTAGCTTCGGAGCTGGGGAAGGGGTAGGAGACCTTGATGTAGTGCTCGAGTATCTTCTCGCGCTCTGCGATGATATTGGGCTGGTCGGTAGTAGCGTAGAGCATCTCCTCGGGGAGGATATTGCTTACGAGGGCAACATTCGCCTGCAAAGCGGTGCTCTTCTCGGTGACGGTGTTGTAGTGCATACCGAGCTGGAATACCGCAAGCAGCGATTCGATGTTCTTGAATCTGCCGTTTGTCTCGCAGGGCGGGAGTATCATGGAAATAGCACCGCCGTTGTCAACATAGGCTTTGAGCTTCTTGTAGTCGGCGTCCGTGAGGTCTTTCTCGGGAGCGACGAGGTAAAGTATAGCCGTATTGTCGGGGACGGCATCAACGGTGGCGAGGTCGAGCTCGTCCACGCTGTAGTTATCGGTCTTTATAGCGTCTGCGTAGTCGGAATAGTCGTTGAGCGTCTTGCTGCTGTAGCCCTTGAGGAAGTAAACGGTCGGGAGGCTTCCGCTCGTACAGAGCTCGATAGCGCCCGCGATGAGCTCCTCGCCCTCATACATGAGTATGTTGTTGGAGTCGGTCGGGAAGCAGCGTATGAACGATACCTTCTTGGTGACGTCACCGCACTTGATGAAGATATCAGCGGGATTGACGCTGAGAGTACCTGTCGGGTCAAGGCTTTCAGCCATTTCGACGTCCTTGTCGGGGTCGAAGCAGGTGAGCGTGATGTTGTCGCGCTTTTCGAGCTCGGTGAGAGTGTGGTACAGGGGCAGGTACTTGGGCACCTCCTGCAAGTCGTTGAGCTGCGAGAGAAAGTAAACGTCTATTTTCTTGTCGGCAGTATCGTCGAGGAGCTGCCTTGTAATGGGATTGAGCGTGTACTTTCCCGTAGGGGTCATATCGAATACCTTGTCCTTGAATGAGAATATCATATTTACAGGTATGAATATGAGCAGAATGAGTATCGCGAGCACGATAGCAAACGCGCCCGAAAAGTCGAATCTTTTCTTTTCCATTTCAGCTTACCCCCTTTTCCAGCGTCTTCTCTCGATGGCGATGTAGTTCCATGAGAGGCATATGATTATCGTCGAGGCGAAGAATACGAGATCCGAGAGCCTGATGAAGCCCTGCGAGAAGTAAGCGAATCTCGGCTGAGCGGCAAATGCGTAGAGTACGGACTGGAGCTTCGGGAACTGCATGATGAAGTCGGTGCGGGAGAAGTCGTCGATGAACATGAATGCGAACATGATTATCTCACCGATAACAGCGGCGATAATGGAGTTCTCAGTAAAGCTCGAGATGAGCATACCTATGGCGATGAACATCGCACCCCATGCGAAGAAGCCGATATACGCGCATATGAGCTGATTCATTATTAGCGTGCCGTGGAGGTAGGTGAATATCGGGAAGAGAGCCGAGCCTGCTATCATGAAAAGGAAGACAGTGAGGTTGGCGAGGTACTTCCCGAGGATTATCTGTATCACACTGACGGGCGAGGTCATGAGCAGCACCTCAGTGCCGAACTTGCGCTCGTCCGCGAACGTCCTCATGGTGAGTATCGGTATGAGGAAGATAAAGAAGAAAATGACATTGTAGAATATGTCGGGGAAGGTGAACTGGAGAATAGGCTGTTTGAGGTCACCGAGCGCCGCGTTGAACATATAGGTGAAGAGAAAGATGAACAGTGCCGTGATGACATACGCGAACGGTGTATAGAAGAAGGACTGGAGCTCCTTTTTATAAACAGAAAACATTATTCCTTGTCCTCCTTTTCCTCGTCCGCAGCGGACTCTTCATCGCTCTCGGTCTCGGGCTCATCGACGGGCTCTATCTCGTCGAGCAGGTCGAGCAGACCGTTGTTCTTTGACGAGCGGTTTATCATGTCGACGAATACAGCCTCGAGGTCGGGCTTTTCGGTGTATATCTCGGAAATCTGTATGCCGTGCTTTATGAGCTCAGCCATGATATTGTTTTTGGTGTCGTCGCCCGCGCCCTCTTTGAGCTTGACAGCGAATGCGTAGAAGTCGTTGCCCTCGGCGTCTATGGAGACTATCTCCTGCACGCCGTCGGTGAGCTCGATGATGTTGGAGGCCTTTGTGCGGTCGCCCTTTATCTTTATGCGGAGCGTCAGGCTTCCGCCGAGCTTCTTTTCGAGGTTCTCGATAGTGTCGACAGCCTTGATGTCGCCCTTGTTGATGATGACTACCCTGTCACATACAGCGCTCACCTCCGAAAGGATATGCGAGCTGAAGATGACGGAGTGGTCTTTTTTCAGGTCCTTGATGATGTTTCTGACCTCGATGACCTGATTAGGGTCGAGACCGACGGTAGGCTCGTCGAGTATGAGAAACTTGGGGTTGCCGAGCAGAGCCTGAGCGAATCCGACACGCTGCTTGTAGCCCTTTGACAGATTCTTGATGAGCTTGTCCTGTACATCTTCTATTTTCAGAAGTTTCATTACGCGGGCTATTTCGTCCTTGCGCTCGGCTGAGCGAATGCGCTTCAGTCCCGCGCAGAAGGAGAGGTATTCCCTGACACGCATATCGGGGTAAACGGGCGGTATCTCGGGAAGGTAGCCGATATTCTTCTTAGCGGCGACGGGCGCCTTGGAGATATCGCTGCCGTAAATGGTGACCTTGCCCGCAGACATGGGCAGATATCCCGCTATCATATTCATGGTCGTAGACTTTCCCGCACCGTTGGGTCCGAGGAAGCCGAGTATCTCATTATCGTTTATCGTAAAGCTGATATTGTTCACGGCGCGGTTGGTACCGTAATACTTCGTAAGTTTTTCGATAGTTATCATGAGGTGCTCCTTTCTATAATAATGGTATAAGCCGTCAGCTTTCGGAGATTGGCTTTTAGCTGACGTCCCGCCCTGACACTTTTGATGACAAGGCGCACTGTCACATCATACCTGCTTATTATTACAGAATAGTGTGTAAAGCACGTGAATAATTTATGAACAAATCGTTAAATCAGAAGTATCTGCGAGCGGAGGAATCGGCGTAGAATCCAGTGAATGCGGCTTGCTATAAAAACAATTATTTTATTAATTATTGATTAATATACGTGGTTTTTGTTGTTTTGGACAGGTAGGCAAAATGTACAAAAAAAACTTTGCTGATGTGTGCATTGCAACAAAAAAGCGAAGGGCAAAATGTGAAAACAAGTCAAACTGTTGACACGCCCACCAAAGTGGAATATAATTATTATGAAAATAGTTTGAGAATTGTGTGTACGCTTCGTGAAGCAGCACACAGTGTACGAAGTATTTTCGTATACGTTCCCTTCCTGAGAGGACAGGGAAAGCTTTTTTATCCATTTTTAAACCAATATTTTATGAGAGGGGTTAAAAAACAATGATAAGCAAAAAGAACAAGGCACTCTGTGCCGGCGTACTTGCTGCTGCAATGTCCGCTACATCCATCGTTCCTGCATTTTCTTCTGCTGCTGAAAACAAGTTCGCAACAGAGGGCGGCGCTAACGAGTCTTATGCTAAGATGTTCGAGTCTATGTATGACGACGTTATCACCAACGGTGAGAAGAACGGCTATCTCAGCAAGAACAACAACGGTTCGGGTTCCTTCGGTATTCCTTACCACGTTGTAGAGCAGCTCTGTGTTGAGGCTCCTGACTACGGTCATGAGACAACATCTGAGGCTATGTCCTACATGGCATGGGTAACCGCTATGCACGATGTACTCGCTAAGAAGGGCGCTATCAGCGGCTCTGCAGGCGACCTCCAGAAGGGCTGGAAGACTCTCGAGGCTCTCATCCCCGGCTGGTCCGCAAATGCATATCAGGGCGAAAAGGGCGAGATCGACTACGGCTCACTCTGGAAGCTAGAGAAGGTTAAGGCTGATACAACAACAGAAGAGCCTGAGCCTTCGGGATATCCTGCAAAGCAGAACGGCGTTGACGCATACAACCCGATCTTCAAGGACTTCAAGTCCGCTTACGGCAGCGATAACGGTTATTACCTCATGCACTGGCTCGCAGACGTTGAAGACTGGTATGGCTTCGGCGGCGGCAGCGGTAAGTTCACATTCATCAATACATTCCAGCGTGGTGAGCAGGAGTCCTGCTTCGAGACAGTTCCTCAGGGCTGTATCGAAGAGCTCAAGTACGGTATGTCCGTAAGCGATCCCCACTACAAGATGACAGGTATCAAGGCAGTTGTTAACGGCTGGCAGAAGGAAGGCTCTATCGCTCCTCAGTACAGCTTCACAAACGCTCCTGACGCCGAGGATCGTGCTATCCAGGCTATCTACTTCGCAAGCATGAACGGCCTCGACTGTGGTGAGATCTCTGGTCTTGCTGCTAAGATGGGTGACCAGTGCCGTAACGATATGTTCGATAAGTACTACAAGGCTATCGGCTGCCAGAGCATCGATGCTCAGTCCGACAGCGCTACAGCTTCTCACAATTCTATCAAGTCTCATCACTTCCTCATGGCTTGGTATACAGCTTGGGGCGGATCC
>JAGCHA010000033.1 GCA_017649325.1 Ruminococcus sp. | reverse complement strand
ATACACTTCATTAAAACCTGATGGTTTTGAATTATTTGCAAACAGTGAAGGCAAATGGAGTAGTGGAGGTAGAATATTGTGGCCAGTAGTCGATGAATTCTTATATATTGAAGCTAATAATGGTAACTTGCCAATTAATATCAATAGATATAAGTATATAAATGGAGAATTGTTGTGGAGTGGCTGGACACAAGTGGTTGATAACATAGCTCCCGAAACAGAAGAGTATGCTATGAATTTTTATGGTAAGAGCGAAAATATTTATTTCCGCCGTGTTGAAGACTCAGAACAGACAACTACAGCGACTACAACAACATCTCAGCCCACAACTACAACGACTGCTTCCACTACGCAGTCCACGACAACAACTCAGACGACTATAGCTCAGACCACAACAGCTTCGGCTTCGACTACAGCGCCCGTGACTACCACTCCCGAGGGCGGCAATCCTGACAAGCCTGATATGTCCGAATTCTACGGCAGCTGGCTGCAATTCAAGGCTGTTGTAGAGGGCAAGGAAATAGAAGTTCCCGAGAATGAGCTGATTCAGGCTGTTATCACCTCCGACCACATTTACCGCACGGGCAGCCGCGAAAGCAAGTGGGAGCCCGAAGAGGACGGAAAGTCGCTCCTGGTGAATGGTATGTGGAAGATAAGGCTGGACGGCGATGTGCTCGTTTTCACCGAGATAGACGGCACCGAATACCACTTCAGACACGGCGAGAAGCCAGTAAGCTTCGGCGACCCAAATAACGACAGCAAGATAGACGCAAATGACGCTTCATTCGTACTCGTGCAGTACGCGAAGATGTCAACGGGCGGTGAGGCTACTATGACTGAGGCTGAAAAGTCTGCCGCTGATATCAACAAGGACGGTAAGGTTGACGCTAAGGATGCTTCCGTTGCTCTCGCGTACTACTCTTACCTCTCCACAGGCGGTACCGACAAGCTGGAGGTCTACCTCGGATATGAGGAGGCAGATGTTCCTGTTAAAAAGTCTGAGGACGACTGATAATCGTTCCGCTAAATGACAGAAAAAAGCCATAAAGAAGCTTTCGCTTCTTTATGGCTTTTGTTTTACTTTACGTATCCGGAAAGACCTGCTATGCCCTGAGCCTTTATCGCATTGGCGATAAGTCCCGCGATGACATTCGCGCCGCCTTCCTTGTAGTGTCTCTTGTCGTCCATATGATAGCTTGCCGCCGTGTTATATCCGACTGAATTATAGTGGTTTACCGCTATCGCATTGCAGTCGATGAAAGGGATATTGTACTTCGCCGCAAGCTTTTTGTCGGAATCAGTGTAGTTGGTGTAGCTTACGTTGAACTTGCCGTTCGAGTAGTCCTTTAGGCTCGGCGTATTCGACATTACTATCGGAGTTGCGCCCTTTGCGAGTGTGTCCTTGATGAAGGAGGTCATGTACCACTCATATGAGCCCGATGACGGATTATCGACGTTTCCGCAGGTCGGAGCATATCTGTCCGCATTCGTTGAGCCTGCATCGTTTATCGCGAACTGGATAATTACAAAGTCGCCCTTCTTGAGGCTGTCTGTTATCGTCGCAAATCTGCCCTCGTCGTAGAATTTCTTCGAGCTTCTGCCCGCTACGGCGTGATTGTAGACCGACACGTCCTCGGTGAAGTAGTTGCCGAGATAGTAGCCCCAGCCCTGTATCGGACCGCCGTTCTGTGACTGCTTGCTCGCGTTGTAATACTGGCATGTGGAGTCTCCCGCGAGGAAAACAGCGGGCTTGCTGCCGTCTATCGTCTGCTGTCCCGCATTCGGGTCGTAGACCTCCGCGACTGGCTCATCAGTGAGTATGCACTCGATGTAGTCGAGGTTGGGGGCGCCGTCGCTTACCGCAGACTCAAGCTTTATAGTGTTGTCGCCTGCCTTGAGCGGAAGGACTATACCTATCTCGCTCCATGTATCCCAGCCGCCTGTGCCCTTGAAGGACTGCTGCCAGTAGGTCTGAGTGTTGCCGTTAACGTAGATGTTTGCCTTGCGGTCGGAATCGGTGCCGTTGGCAAAGCGGATATGTGTCATATATCTGCCGTCTTCGGCTATCTTCACGCCGAATGTTATACTGCTTCCGACAACGTTGTTGAGGTTCACATAGCCGACATTACCCGAGCTGCCCATGGCTGCCTCGGTCTTGGTGTAGCCTGTGTGGTCACTTTCTGCCCAGCCGTCGTCCCAGACCTGGTCAACGGCGTAATACTTGGAGGGGAGAGTTGTCGTGGTCGTTGTTGTGGTAGTAGTTGTTGTTGTCTCGGGATCCTGTGTCTCGGGCGGGGCGGGAAGCTCCTTCAAGCCTGCGTCTACCTGCTGGAGGAAGAGCGCGTCCATTGCCGTGATGCCCGCAGAGCCGTCAACGTCGCCGTTTATCGTTCCCTGAGCAGTGAGTGCGTATTTGTCTTTGTTGGCGATGGACTGGAGTATCGCTACCGCGTCTGCGATAGAGAACTTGCCGTCGCAGTTGGCATCGCCCATTATCGTCTTGCTGTCGCTCTTTGACGTGGTCTCGGGAGTGCCAGCCGCTGTTGTGGTCGTTGTAGCAGCGGTTGACTCGGTGGTCGTAGTTGTGGTCTCGGCAGGCTTTTCCTTTACGAATACTGCGTAGTTCATGCAGTTATAGGCTGTGCTGTTGGTGCCGAGCACTACCTGCTCGCCCTCGGAGAAATCCTTTGCGTATATGTTGAACTGCTCTCCGTTGCAGACGTATGAATCGCCTGTATTGGTGTAGGAATTCAGCCATGATGGAGTCTCGACTCTGTGGTCGAGTGCAACATATACCGTCGCGTCCTTGCTTACCTTGAACTTAGCCTCATCCGTGGTCAGGTTCTTGGAGTTGCAGGCTGTTCTTATGCCCTCGCTGCCGCTGAGTACGGACGGGAGGGACTCTATCGTGAAGTCTCTGTCGCCGTATGGAGTGCTTATCGCGGAATTGTACTGTATGCCCCATGCCGCGATATTTTCGCTGTCGAGAACGATGAGGTCATTGACGAGTCTGCCGCTGATAGGCAGGTTCACAACCTCTGCTACCCATTTCTGGCAGTTGTGACCGTTAACTTCCCACTGCTGGACATTTGCGCCCTCTTCATTGGAGGCGCTGCCAACCTCGACCGCGGACTTGTCGCCCGAAGCCTTTGTAAGCATCGTGTATGAGCCGTCTGAGTTGCGCTTGAACTTGAACTGCTGACTGTCTTTATGCGCAGGAAGCTGGTCTGTGACAGGTCCTGTGCCGTATACGCCGAGCTCAACGTTCTGACCGTTAGTGCCGTTTCCGCCATCAACTTCGAGCAGGAAATCAGCGTCCATGACGCGAATGCATGAATTGACAGCGTAGTATCCGTCATCTGTTGAAGTCAGCCGCCAAGCATACTCGTGCGCGGGGGCGGTCATGCTTTTCTGTACAACGTCCATATTCTGCTCGTCAGCGAAGAGGTACTTGCCGCTGTTGACATTCTTGAATGCGTAGTAGACGCCTGTGTTCATTTCAGCGCCGGAAGAGCCGCTGAAATCGTACAGCGTGGTCATTATCTCCGCAAGCTTCATCGCGCCCTTCTTGCTCTGGTGGAGGTCGTCGTTAGAGCCGTTAGCCTGTATCGCGTAGTATGATGTCATGGCGTCATATCCCAAAGATACGCCGAAATTCTGCCATGCCGTAAAGAGGTCGATGACCTGAACGTTCTCGTTGGCACCTACCGTGTCGAGCTCTCCGCCGAACCAGCGTCCGCCGAGGAGCGGGCTGCGCTGGAGGTCGCCGTGACGTCCCTGCTGCTTTACAAGCAGCACTGTCATGCCCTTTTTCTTCGCCTTCTGTACCATTGTGGTGACTACCTGACGGTACTCGTCCTTGTTCGAGTAGTTGCCGTCGTTGATGCCTATCGAGATTATGTAGATGTCGCCGGCCTTACCGTAATACTCGATGGGCGCGAACTGTCCGCCGTCGTAGAAGCCCTTCGCGTACTGACCGCTGGTCGCCTGATTGCGTATCTCCCAGTAGTCGGTGTCGACGTAATTGCCGAGGAACTGTCCCCAGCCGTGCTGAGACGTATCTGCGCAGTTGTAGTAGTTGGCTACGGTGGAGTCGCCGCATATCCATATTGTCGGTTTCATCTCACCTGTGGTGTTTATCTGTGTTATCTCAAGCGCGGAGATGGACTGCTCGCGCTTGCTCATTCCCTCGATAGCCTGCACGTTGAGCTGTCCGTCCGTGACGGGGATGCGTATCGTCTCGACGGCGTTGTTGCCTGTGAGATTCATCATCTGCACCATGCCCTCGATTCGGATAGTCGTTCTCGGAGCGTTGCCCGTCATCACCTTTATCTCGTACAGTCCTTTCGGAAGGTCGACATTGAAGGTGTTACCTGTGCCGTAGTCGTTGAATTTGACTGCGTCTGCGCCTGCGCCGTTTCCGCCTGCGCTGACGTTGCTGACGTTGTAGGTCTGGGCAAAGCCGTAGCCGCGTCCCGAATTGTAGCCGTCCGTGGCTGATACGCCCGTATAGCCGCCTGCTGCGCCGCCTCCGCCGAAGTCGAACTTCCAGTTCGTGGCCGCCGCATTAGCCGTTACGGCTGTATTTGCGAGTCCTGCCCCGAGCCCCGCGAATGCCGATAACGACACTGCCGCCGATGTCAGGGCGCTGATAAGCTTTTTAAATCTCATGATTAACCCTCCTGAAAGAAGAAATTGTCCTCTCACTGCGAAAACTTTAAATACAAGTTTCCATAACTTCCTAATTTAATTATATCACCGTAAATTCACAAAGTCAACCGAACTGATGTGTATAATCTTATCATTTTTATGACTTTTTCTTGCAGGGAAGGATTCTGGCTATCATTTTTTCAGACTATTATGCATACGCACAACATTATTTTGAACGCATGAGCAAAAAAACTCAGCAGAGGCGCACACTGTGCGTACCTGCTGAGTCCTGAGTTATTGCGTTACCACGGGTGGATAGTTACTGCCTGACTGCCCATTTCACGATAGCGGGCTTCGGCTGTGTCGCGCGGATAGAGCGTGTATGCGCCCCTCTGCGGGTCGTGAAAGCAGAAGTTCTCCTCGTCGTAGCCCACAAGCAGGTAGCAGTGCTCGTTCGACTTCCACTCTACGGTCTCGTCGGTGCCCTCTATCTCCCATATGTTCGCTTCGGAGGAGACAAGCGGCTCCATGTCTACGCTTGCCCAGATGATGACGGGCTCGCCGCAGTCTATGTACTCCATGCACAGGTCTTTCAGCGATATGCCGCTGATGTCTACCGCGTCGAAGAACTCGTGCTCAAGGTATCTCCGCAGACAGGTGCGTATCGCTCCGCTGAAACAGCCGTAGCCGTAGGGAGTGTGCGGGTCGCCGATGAATTCCTTGTTAGGGTCGCCGCTGAACAGCACTGTGCCGCGCTCGGCGTCCTCGTAGGTGTCGACGCGCGCTGCGTTTATATAGCCCTGCTCTATAAGCTCGTCCGCCGTGATATTGAAGCCGTAGTACGCCAGAAGCATGGACGTGCACACAAGCTCGCAGCCCGCGGGAGCTCCCTCCTGCGAGATGTATGGAGCTTCTATGCATCTGACCCCTTCGGGCGGTGTTTCCGACGAGCGGGGGACTATCGCTTCTTCCGCAGGCGGAGCGGTAGTGGTAGTGGCAGGCTCTGTTCCCGAGGTGGCATCGGGTGTGGTGTCTGGCTCTGCGGGGACGGCAGGCTCTGTTTCAGTGTCGGCATGGAGGGACGGTATGTCGGGTAAGCCCGTGAATACATAGGTCTGAGCGGCGGTCTCGTCCTCGTATTCGTATTCGGAGGAAGGCTCCTCTTCTGCGAGACTGCATGAGGTCAGCGTAAGTGACGCGAGAAGTGCTGCTGCTATTCTTTTCATATACGCCCTCCTTTCTGCGGTCAAATGCAAAATATTTGCAAAAAATTTGCTTTTCCCTTTGACATCTGAACTCTGGGCTGTTAAAATGGTATTATAGGGGGAGTTCGGTGTGCTGTGCATCTAATGACTGTCCCTACTATTATTCATCATTTTTTCGGAAATGTCAAGCATTTTTCCGAAAATTCGCAATGTGAGGCTATATATGATAAATATACTTATTATCGAAGACGATGAAAATATCGCTAAAATGATCACCGCTGCGCTTAGTATGGTCGATTACAAGGGCACTTGCCGCTACGACGGCCGCTCGGGTACTGAGGAAGCTCTCAAGGGCAGGTATGACCTGATACTGCTCGATATCATGCTCCCCGAGATGAACGGCTTCGAGGTAATGGAGGCTATAAAAGACTGCGGTATCCCCGTGATTTTCCTGACTGCTATGCAGGATGTCTCCGACAAGGTGAAGGGGCTGCGGCTCGGGGCGGAGGACTATATCGTCAAGCCCTTTGAGGCGCTCGAGCTGCTCGCTCGTATTGATGTCGTGCTGCGGCGCTCCAATAAGGTGCAGGACACTATCACTTACGGCGATATCACCGTAAGCATTGACAGGCACGAGATAACCCTACGCGGTGAGCATATTCAGCTCACGCCAAAGGAGTTCGACGTCATCGTGTACTTCCTCCAGCACCAGAATATCGCCGTTTCACGCGAACAGCTCCTGTCAAGTGTTTGGGGATTTGAGTTCGGGGGAGAGAGCCGCACCGTGGATATCCACGTTCAGCAGGTGCGCCGCAAGCTCGGGCTCAAGGACAGCCTTATCACTATCCCAAAGCTCGGATACCGACTCGAAAGCCGTGACAGCTCATGAAACTCTGGCAGAAAATTTTCCTGAGCTCGCTGCTGCTGATAATCATCGCGGTGAATGTCATTTCCGTTACGCTTCTCAACAACAGCCACCGTATGCTGCTCGAGCGCGAACAGACCCACGCCATTTCCGAGCACGAATTCTTCGAGGCGTCGTTTTCGAATGCGGTCGTGTATGCAAAGCTCGCTGACGATAAGATAGCTCTCACGCCGACGGAAATGCGGCGTATAGCCACGGATGTGATAGAGGGCAGCGGTCATTCGCGTGATTCCGCGATTTTTGACAGTCAATGCAATATCATCGCTGTCAACGGTCTGAAGGGTATACTCAGCAGTATTACGCAGAGCGGATTCGTAGAGAACATCGACTCCTCGGGTGCGAACTACAGCGCTTCGGTCTTCGAGACGGACGGCGGGCATATGCTCGCTGTGGGGTCGGCGATAACCACCGAGGGCGTGAGCTACCGCGCTGTTACCGCGGTGGATATCTCCGAGATATACGCCATGGAAAAGAAGCAGACAGATTTCGTGCGCAAGGTAAGCCTCATTTCGGCGGGCGCGATATCGCTCGTGCTGCTCGTTTCCGTGCTGCTCATGCTGAGCCCTCTCAGCAGGCTCAATACCTATACAAAGGCTATCGCGGGCGGCAATTACCGCATACGCATCCGCGAGCGAGGAAGCCTCGAATTCCGCGAGCTGGCGCAGAATATGAACGTAATGGCTGACGCTGTTCAGAACAATGCCGCACGTCTCGAAAAAATAGCCGAGGACCGTCAGACCTTCATTGCAAACCTTTCGCACGAGATGAAGACTCCTCTGACCTCTATCCTCGGATTTGCCGATATACTGCGTATCAAAAAGCACGTCGAGGACAGCGAACGGACAGAGTACGCGGGGGTCATCGTCGAGGAGACAAAGCGTCTGCGCTCACTTTCGGGCAAACTCATGGGTATCGTCGCCATGAACGGTACTGAGATAGAAAAGCGTCCCGTCAGTCTCCAGTCCATGATAAGCGAGACGAAAACGGCGCTAGTGCCGCTGCTCGCCAAGAATGACGTGCGGCTGGAATGCCTGTCGCAGGATATTACCATTTCCGCGGACGAGGAGCTGTTCAAGTCGCTGCTCTACAATATCATCGAGAATGCCGTTAAGGCTTCTCCGCGCGGCGAGAGCGTCGTGCTAAATGCTGCTATGTTCGAGGGCGACGCTGTCATTACTATCACCGACCACGGTATCGGTATGACTCCCGAGGTAATGAAAAAGGCGTTTGAGCCCTTCTTTATGGCGGATAAGTCACGCAGCCGAAAGGCGGGCGGTGCCGGTCTGGGACTGGCGCTCTGCAAGCGTATCGCGGAGCTCCATTCCGCAAAGATAGAGATAGACAGCCGCCAGAATGTCGGTACTACCGTATTTATCACTGTCCCGAGGGAGGAATGCCTGTGAAACGAAATATCCTGTTCGTCGCGCTGACTGCGCTGATACTCGCGCTCGGCTTCAACGGCGCCGATATCATCGGGCACTTCTTTCCGAGCAATACCGCCGAAAATGCCGTTATTCCGCGCGACGCTGCCAATAATACTGCCATTTATCTCAATGAGAACAAGCAGAAGTTCAACCCGATGTCGCTTGTGATGAAGTCCGCACAGAGGGCGACCTACGGCAACAGCAACGAGATACGCGCTACTGCTGCCGCTATGATAACCGCTATGGCTCGCTACAGCGACAAGAGCTACATCTTCATGCCAGTGGGCAAGGACCTCGAAAGCTCCTTCAGATTCGACAAAAACGGCTACACTTATGTTGAAAAGTGGCAGTACCTCAACTCCGCAAGGGAGACTCGCTTCCTCGACTGCATCGTGTATACGGCTGATATGAGCATAGCTTATATCCGCTTCTACAGCGACGATGAGCAACAGCTCAGCGGTACGCAGATGAATGCGGGGCTTGACAGACTCGACAAGTATTCCGCTGAATTCTACCCATATATATCCGACCAGTATTATACACTCATGCAGCTCAAGGACGAGCTCAGACAATACTCTTACGAAAAACCTGACGATGCTGACCAGACCTCATGGTATGTGTCAGTTGTCGACCTTTTGGATACGATAAGAGTCGACCGCATAGGTGACGCTGACGGCGTGCTGCGCTGTACCGTCGCCAAATACGACGCTTACCGTGAGACCGTTTACGCTAACTGCGGAAAGACCGATAATCCGCTCGTTACCTACTGGCTGACGCAGTACGGCTTCGAGGACATCATCACAAGTCAGGGCTACGCTGTGGTAGGCGGCAATAAGATAAACGACCTGTTCAATGGTCTGTACGGAGTGTGGGTCAAGCCGTCGTACTCTGCGAAGGACGGCATTATCTATCAGACTCTAACCGCGGGCACCCACGAGATAACTGTGATATACAACGTCGACGACGATATGATCGAGGGATTCTACTTCCCTGACTGCGCTAATATCCCGTACTATATCGACTATTCCGAGGACGGAGTCGGATAACAAAAAAGAGGGCGTGACAGCTGATCTGTCATGCCCTCTGTTCTTTATCTGTATTCTCTTTCGGGAATGCGCCTGTTGCGGTTGAAGTATTGCCCGACCGATTCCAGTCCCGAGAGACCGCCGAATACTGCGATAGTGCAGGCTATGGAAACGACGAACAGTATAACTACCAGTCCGAGGCTGCCCTCATGCTGGGATATCATCAGCAGTCCCGGGAATACCTGTATTATTCCCGCGAGCAGATATACCAGCGAGGCGAGTGTCTTGAATATGCCGACGCCGCTTATCGCCATGAGTCCTGTTGCACCCATCGCGACCGCGATGTAAAGCGAGGCTTCCTTGATGATGTTGGATATGCCGCTCATTCCGGACTTGTATTCAAGTCCGAAGAATTCTCCGCTGTAGAGCAGGAAAAACGCTGCGGCTCCGATAACTCCGATTATTGCGAGTATGATGACTACTTTGAAGCCCTTTTTCGCTTCCTCCTGACGGAGCTGCTCCTTGAGCTCTATCATCATGCGGAGGCTTTCCTTCGAGTCCTTCTGCTCGGATACGAGTGAGCTTGAGACCGCTTTCTTTGCGCCCTCACGCTTGGCTCTTTCAAGGTCTTCGTCTACGAACTTGGGGACGTATTTGGGAGCTTCGGGCTCGTCGTCGAGTATGGGCGCCGTTACGGGCTCGACAGGCTCGGCGGGCTTTTCCGCCTTCGGGGGCGGAACGTAGTTGTCCTCGTCGAGGACGGGAGCTGTGACAGCAGGAGCGGGAGCTTCGGCACCGAGCTGCTGACGGCGCATATCTATTATCTGCTGCTGCTTATCCTGCGGCAGATTTGCGAACATTGCCTTCTGCTCGTCGCTCATTCCGTCGATTATCTGCTCGTCGGTCATGATGAGCTTCTCGCTCTTCTGAGGAGCTGTGTAGCCCATTTCGTCGTCAAGGACGGGGGCTGCCACGCCTGTGGGTGCGCCCTTTTTCTCGGCTGCGGGAGCAGTATAGCTGTCCATATCGTCGAGTACGACTGCGGCTACGCCTGTAGGTCCGCCCTTCTTCTCGGCGGGAGCGACGTACTCAAAGTCGTCGAGCACAGGAGCGGATACGCCTGTGGGGCCTTCCTTTTTAGGCGTCGGATCGGAATAGTCGATATCGTCGAGTACGGGAGCGCCAAAGTTGTTTTCCTCGTTCATATTTTCACCTTCTTGTTATTAATGGGAAAGCTCTTATCTTTCGAGTATCTGTGACCTGTCGGGACCTATGCCGACCATGCTGACCTTGCAGCCTACGAGCTCTTCAAGACGCTCGATGTACTTCTTGCAGTTGTCGGGGAGCTCATCGAAGCTCGTGCACTTGGAGATGTCCTCTGTGAAGCCGTCGAACTCCTCGTATACGGGAGTGCAGCCCTCGAGCTCCTCAAGTGTGGGCGGGAAGTTCTCTGTTACTGTGCCGTCGGGCTTCTTGTAGGCAACGCATATCTTGAGCTTGTTAAGGTTTGCGAGGGTGTCGAGCTTGTTGATAGCGAGGCTGTCGAGTCCGTTCACTCTTACCGAGTGACGTACGATAACTGCGTCAAACCAGCCTGTTCTGCGCGGTCTGCCTGTGGTAGTACCAAACTCGCCGCCTACGTTTCTAATCTGCTCGCCTATCTCGTCGTCGAGCTCGGTCGGGAAGGGACCCTTGCCGACTCTCGTTGTGTAAGCTTTCGCAACGCCGATGATGTTGGTGATGACCTTCGGTCCTACGCCCGTACCTACGCATACGCCTGCCGAGAGCGGGTGAGATGATGTAACATAAGGATATGTGCCGAAGTCGATGTCGAGGAGAGTAGCCTGTGCTCCTTCGAACATTATCGTCTTGCCTGCCTTTGCAGCGTCGAATGTGAGGACGGATACGTCGTCGACATAGGGGAGGAGACGCTTGCCGTACTCGGTGTACTCTGCCGTTACTGCGTCGAGGTCGAATGCCTTGCCGCCGTATACGTCGGTGATTATCTTGTTTTTGAGCTTGCCTGTGGACTGTATCTTCTCCGCAAGCACCTCGGGGTGTACGAGGTCGTATACGCGGATTCCGCAGCGCTCGTATTTGTCCATATATGTAGGCCCTATGCCGCGCTTGGTAGTGCCGATATCCTTGCCGCCGCGGAATGCCTCCGAAAGTCCGTCAAGCTCGATATGCCACGGCATTACGACGTGTGCGCGGGGATCAACTTTAAGGTTGGCGGTGGATATGCCTCTTGCTTCGAGGCTGTCGAGCTCGCCTATGAAGTCCTTGGGGTCGAGAACTACTCCTGCGCCTATGAGGCAGAGGGTGTCCTTGTAGAGAATACCCGAGGGAATGAGGTGGAGCTTGTATACCTCACCGTTATTTACGACGGTATGACCAGCGTTGTTGCCTCCCTGTGAGCGTACAACAACATCGGCGCGGGAGGAGATGATGTCGATTATCTTACCCTTTCCTTCGTCTCCCCACTGTGTACCAACAACAATATTAGCAGGCATTGTGATTCCTCTTTTCATAATGATTATAGCGTGCATAAGCACAATTACAATTAATTATATCACAGTTACAGCAAAAATGCAAGACCTTTTTAAGAATTCGGAACCCGGTAGGGGCTCACCCGTGTGTGCGACCGTCAGATCCGAGAATCTTTGCTCGGCGGATAACAACCGCTCCTGCAAAAATCCCCGTGAGTCTGCACTCACGGGGATTCCATGTCAGTCATCGAGTTTGGCGCCGCATTTGTCGCAGAAACGTGCCGCGTCCACGAGCTCCGCACCGCACTTCTTGCACACCGTGACCTTTTCAGCCCTGACGTGCTCGGCTTTCTTCTCGGGGCGGACTATCTTGGTGCCGCATTTATCGCAGAAGCGGGCGTCCTTTGTCACAAGCTCGCCGCACTGCGGGCAGGGCAGCTTGTCCTCGAGGTCGTTGAGCTGTTTGGTGAGCAGCTCTATCTCGCGCTCCTTATCCCTGATGATGTCGAACTGGGACTTGAACTGCTGTGAATCTGGCTGCTCGGCAAATATCTTCTTGCCGATGCCGATGTAGATATTGTTGGTCTCGAAAGTGAGACGTCCTATCTCCTTTTTCAGGCGGGACTTTTCCGTCATCTTCTTATAGCTGTCCGAACCGGTCTTGATGCCCTTATCTACGGTATCTCCGACCTTTCCGGCTATTTCCTGTACTTTGTCAACAAAGCCCATTGGTCATACCTCCTTTTCTCGGTAAGTATATTTTAGCATTTTACTGCCGCTTCGTCAAGTCAGCGCTGAGGCTGTGAGGTCGCGGAAGGTTATGGCGTTGTATGCGCGGACGGCTGCCTCCGAGAAGTCGCTGCATACTGTGGAGTACAGCGTCATCAGCGGTGCATCCATGGATATCTTGTCGCCTACCTCGAAGTCGAGCACTATGCCCGCTGTCGGGTCTATAGCATCGTCTTTCTTTATCCTGCCTGCACCGAGCAGCAGTGACGCCATTCCTATTTCCTCGGCGTTTACTGCTACTATCTCGACGTCGCGGCTCGCGCGTATCTCGTGCTTGAAACGAGGCTGCGGCAGGAGCGATACATCGTCGCAGATGCGTCCGTCGCCGCCCTGTGCTTCGATGGTATCCTTGAGGACTGCAAGGGCGCGCCCCGAGGAGATAGCCTCTTCAACCATGCGCTGACACTCGCCGAATGTGCCCTTGCCTGCGAGTTCGAGCAGATTGGCTGTCAGTTCTATGCATACGTCGTAAAGTCTGCCTTTGACTTTACCCTGTAGAAGCTCGATCGCCTCCTTCACTTCGAGGGCGTTGCCGATACAGCTTCCGAGCGGGCTGTCCATATCGGTCACGAGTGCGCGGCACTTCTTGCCTGCGGCATCGCCTACGCGCTCCATGAGGTCGGCAAGCTTGCGGGCTTCGAGGTTGGTCTTCATGAAAGCTCCCGAACCGCATTTTACGTCAAGGAGCAGTATGTCTGCATTGAGGGCGAGCTTCTTGCTCATGATGCTCGCGCATATGAGCGGGATGCTGTCAACTGTGCCCGTCGCATTGCGGAGGGCGTATATCTTCTTGTCAGCAGGGCAGAGAGTTCCTGTCTGAGAGATTATCGAAAAGCCTGTCTTGTTGATTATATTTGTGAAATCTTCAAGCGGGAGTTCGGTGCGGAAGCCGCTGATGCTCTCGAGCTTGTCGATAGTTCCGCCTGTATGTCCGAGCCCCTTGCCCGACATCTTAGGGACGCATACTCCGCAAGCCGCCGCTGCGGGTCCAATGATGAAGCTGGTCTTGTCGCCGACTCCGCCTGTGCTGTGCTTGTCGGCTGTGACACCGTTGATACTGCTCAGGTCAAGGATATCGCCGCTGTCGCGCATTGCCTTGGTGAGGGCGACGGTCTCACTGTCGGTCAGACCGTTGAGGCATACCGCCATCAGCCATGCCGACATCTGATAGTCGGGTATCTCGCCGCTTGTGTAGCCGTTTACGACGTAGGTTATCTCCTCGTCGGAAAGAGGGATAGCGCGTTTGGTCTTGTTGATGATGTCGATTATGTTCAAAATTTTCACCTCCGTAGTTGTTGTGCAGCACAGCAGTACGTTCCGCCGCTGTACTTTACATTTATATTTTAGCATATCTTTTCAAAAAAATCAACCGTTTGGGGAAAATATTTGTAATCGCAAAGGATTCTGCCTCGGAGTCCTATATGTACTTGCAGATTATCATTGCCGCTACGAACGGGGCTCCGAGTACCGTGCTGCCGCAGATGTTGAATGCGTTGAGCGGGAGATACGCTCCGAGCTCTCCGCCGAAGCGGTTGACGAGCAGAAGTGCCGCAAATCCCGATGCGCTCCCGAACAGCGCCGAAAGCAGCTTGTGTCTGCGGCGTGTGTAGTAGACTATCATCGCTGCGAGCACTGCTCCGCACACTATGAAGAATATCATGCCAGTATCCATTTTTTCACCACCGTTTCACAGCAATATATAGCCGAGTGCGATGACAAGCTTGATGTCACCGCCCTCCTTTAACAGCAGGAACAGCAGCGCTGCTATGAGCAGGGTGTCGCTGTCGATGCCGTCGGGGAGTATGCCGCCGAACAGGTCGCGGCGCTGCGGAGCTGCACACGTCCGCGGAGGTGTATCCTTTTTCTCCTCAATGGCGGGCGGAGGTGCGGGAGGTATATCCGCTCTGTGCCTGTTTTCGGGCTCCCATGGGCCACGAGCTCTTCCGCTGCCATATACGGACATACCAACACACCTCCTGCCTATACGATATTATTCAGCAAGCCGCTCTCCTTAGCCATATTCCATACGGCTATGAGTTTCAGGAGCTTGACCGCCCTGTCTACGCGCTTCTGCTTTTCCTCGCCGAGATGCGGCTTCAGCGCGAGCAGAAGGTCGGCGTTCTTGTCGCTCTGCGTGAAGGCTCCCGCAAGGCTCGTCAGTTTCAGTATCGTTTCGATATCGGGCATACCGCCGCTGTCGGTGCTGCTCTCCTCTCCGTCGGAGGTGGGCTCGTCTGCGGAGCTCTCTCCTGCCTCCGACATGAACATCTTCGCGAGCTCGGAGAGCTGCTGTACGCTCTCCTCGTCCGACAGCAAGCCCGATACCTTATCCATTACATCGTCCATTATTTCCCGCCCGAAAGCTTCTTGTACAGCGCCTTTGCCTGAGGTGTGCTCATCATCTTCTCCACAAGCTGCGGATTGTTCACCGCCTGTCTGAACTTCGCTGCGTCGCTGCCGCTCATCGCCGAGAGCGCGCTGTCGAATTTGCCTGCTTCAAGCTCGCTGCGGAGCTTATCTGCGGGTACTCCTATTTTCTTGCTGACTACGTTGAGTAGTCCGCTGAGCTTGTCGGGGTCTATCTTGATGCTGTTATTCATATGTTCCTCCTGTGCTCCCGAAAATTCGGGCTTGCAATTATGTGTGAAAAGCTGTATAATATTAGTATCAACTATCCTTTATTTTGGAGGTCTGCTATGCGTATCATCGTTATCTCGGACACTCACGGCAACTACAGTGCTCTTTCTTCTGTTTTTATCCGCAACAGCGATGCTGACTGGTTCATCCACCTCGGCGACGGAGAGCGTGAGCTCGACCGCTTCATCATCGAGCATCCCGATTTCATCGAAAAAGTGCTCCACGTAAGCGGAAACTGCGATGTAGGCAGTCTGAGCCCCGAATATACTGTGCTTCCGCTGCCGTACGGACACAAGCTCTTTGCGACTCACGGACACGCGGTCGGGGTCAAGAGCGGGCTCGAACGCCTGAAAGCCCGCGCGGAGAAGCTCGAGTGCGATATCGTCCTCTTCGGGCATACTCACGTCCGCAAGAATTCCTTCGAGGACGGGTTGTATATCCTGAACCCCGGCAGTGCGTCGTGCCCTCACGACGGAAGGAGACCTGCCTTCGGTACTATCGACATCTCGGAGGCGGGCGTCCTGCTCAACATCGCTGATGTATGATATGCCGCCGCGCCGCAGAGCGTTACTGCTCATGCAATATTATATGTGACGAAAAACGATAAATATACCGATGAGGTGACTGCTTTGAACGTAAACGCGATGTCAAAAAACCGTGCCGACCTGAATCGGTGTGAGAGGATATACAGGATAGTGTCGGCGGTCTACGTTTTAGCATGCGGCTTCTATATCCTCGCAGACGCCTTGCTGTTCCTGATGTCGATGAACGGAGATCTGCTGTATCTTCTGCTGAACGGACTTGTTTTCAAGGGCGCAGTACTAGCGGCAGGCTTCCTCGGCACATACAGGAAAAGCAATCTCTTCGCGGGGGCAGCTCCGCTGATAATGCTCTTCAACACGGTGCTCTTCTGGAATGCCGACAACTATTTTGACAGATTTCTGGGCGGATTGCTCGGCATTAAGATAAATGCGGTTTATCTTGTTGCATCGGTGGTACTTGCGGTGCTGACCATTGTCGCAAATGCGAAGTACCGCTATCTTGAGCAGCAGGAGGGCTTCCCGCAGTTCAGTGAGGTCTTTGAGCAGCAGAAGACCGGCAGACCGCAGTACGGGCTGACTTTCGAGGAGAGAGTCGAGCAGATAAGAAAGAGCGCACGAAGCGATATGGAGGAGCTCTCCGCGGAGGCTCCGCTGACGGACGACAGCCGACAGAGCGTCGGGAAAATGGACGAGATATAAGTCACAGGGAGGCAGCCGCTTCTCTGTGACTTTTTTTGGAATAATTGTAATGATCTCAGGTCTCGTTCGTCTAACTGTATGAGGGGGTGAGAAGATGGACAGGGAATTCCACGAAATATACGAGAAATACAGCTCGGACCTGTATGCCTTTATCATGCGGATGTGCCGCGATGAGCAGCTCGCAAGGGACATCTTGCAGGATACGATGCTGAAAGCTATGACAAGTGCCGACAGCTTCAGGGGCGGCTGCTCTGTGAGGACATGGCTGTGTACTATCGCGAAGAATCTTTACTTCGACTATCTGAAAAAAGCCGAAAACAGGAACTGCCCGCTTGATTCCGTCCCCGAACCCGCAGCTCACGGGTGCATCGAGGCTGACCTTGCCGACAAGGACACTGCTATGCGTATCCACCTTCTCCTTCACAGGCTTGACGAACCGTACCGCGAGGTATTCACCCTGCGCGTTTTCGCCGAGCTGAGCTTCCCTGATATAGGAGCTGTTTTCGGCAGGAGCGGCAATTGGGCGGGAGTGACCTATTACCGTGCAAAGAAGAAGCTCATCGAGCTTCTCGAAAAGGAGGAGATGCTATGAACAAGAATGAGATATCTTGCAATACCATAATCGACCTGATGCCTATATACAAGGAGAATAGCTGCAGCGAGGAGACAAGGCTGCTCGTGGAGGAGCACCTGAGCGGCTGCAAAAGCTGCCGAAGCCTGTCCGAGGCGTTTTACGTCAGCGAGCCCGTGAAAGCTGAGCTCCCCAACGAGGCCGAGACCTTCCGCAAGGTTGGAAGGAAGCTGAAAAGGAGCCGCTTTACAAAGGCGATGGCGGTGCTGATGTGTTTCTGTGTCATATTATTCGCTGCTGTGAACGGAGCGTGGTACTTCCTGAAGTATCGTCCGATGAAACAGATGTGCAAGGGGATGCATCAGCTCGGGACGGGCGATTTTGCGGCAGCTCCGACCGACAGAAAACTGGCGGTATACGTCGATACGGACGACGATTACTTCTATGCGGTAAGGCTCCCGAACTATCTCAATTTCACAATGGGAACGGTAACCGTTGCGCCGATAGGAGCAATGAGCATAGACGAGAGCGGAGCAAACTGCTACGATTCTTCCGGACCTATCCTGACTATCCCGTATGATGTTTTCGGAACGGATCACTATTTCGTCGACTGTAGTTCGGCTGATTCGGGGGAAGGTTTTGTGTTCGAGACGGATACCGGGCTGAGCAAGCCGTTCGTGAGTATCCCGGGGCAGGAGGATGCCAAGATCAACGCGATCCTCGAAACCCACAAGGACGAGCTTTCGGCTATGAAAAAAGCCGCTGAGGACAAATGGGGCAGTTACATCAAATAAGTGAAAAACCGCGGCTCGGTACTGCTGAGCCGCGGCTTTTTGATTTTACTGGTAATTCCTGTTTGCGGGGACGGGATATGCGGAGTAGGGGATGCGTCCGTACATGGTGAGGTCGTCGCTGAGAAAGTGTCTGTATGAGGGCGCTTCGTAGCCTATAGAAACATCGCAGACGTCGCAGGAGATGTCTACGAGCTTCCATGAATCCTCGTACCATACGAGGTTCCATGCGTGACCGGGATCACTGTCGAGGGCTTTGTCGAACGTTCCTATTACGACTATGCAGTCTATATCCGCGAGGTCGCACAGGTACTTGAATGCATAAGCGTAACCGTCGCAGACCGAGCTCTTGTCGATGAGCGCGCTGTATATAGTATGTGAATCGTCGCTTATGTCGGAGTCGTATTTGCCGCGGCAGAGACGGTCGTGTATCGCTCGGAGCTTCTTTTCTTCGTCGAGGTCGGCTATGGAATCTATGAAGTTACGGCTCACGGTCTGTACGTCCTCGCGCTTCATCAGGGCGATATCGAGCTCTTCCGAGCCCTCGCGCCTGTGTGCGCAGATGCGCTTGAGGTTGCCGCTGACTTTTTCCATGCGTATGTCACGGTTAGCAAGAAACTGGCTCTCAATCGGATTGTCCATGATGTAGCACGTCATGGCAGTGAGCGCGTCCTTGAGCAGGAAGTCCATGTGGTCACCTTTGTATTCGTAGATGAGTATCTCCTCGGAGGGCGACTTCATCGACTCTGCAAGCGTGGAGTACATCTTCTTCTGTATCTTGTCGAGTGGGTATTTATGCGTGAAATCTGCTTTCGCATTGCGTATCTGAGACGCTGAGACCGCAGGCTCACGCTCTTCGGGGGTCCGGGGCTCGCCGCAGCCTGCCGACAGCGCAAAAAAGACTGTACATATGAGCACTGACAGTCTTTGTAAGGCGGCATTCAGCCTGTATTTGTTTTTTGTATCTGTAGAAAACATTGAAAACAGCTCTCTATTTAATCTTAGTGATGTTGATGTGCGATGTTGCCTGATTACAATTATAACTGAGCCGCGCGGCAAAGTCAACAGCGCTGACAACGAAAAAACGACGAAATTTGCACGGTTTATGCAGCCGGTTTTGTATGGCGGCTTGCATTTTTCGTCTGTTTGTGATAATATATATGTGATAAATCCATTCGGAGGGCATAATGAAACGCGATATCGGTTATAATACGCGCCAGAAGGAAAAACTCGTCGATTACCTGGTGCGGAATAAGGAAAAACACACCAATGTGCAGGAGATAAGTGCTTATCTCGCATCGGAGGGCACGCCCCTTGGCACTGCGACCATCTACCGACAGCTCGATAAGCTCGTCGAGGCGGGTGTGGTGCGCAAATTCGTCATTGACGGAAAAATGGGAGCCTGCTACCAGTTCATCGAGGATACCGAGGAGTGCCGCGAGCACTTTCACCTTAAATGTCTCAAATGCGGCAGGCTTATTCACCTGAACTGCGACCACCTGAAAGGCATTTACGAGCACATCGCCGAGCACCACGGCTTCATCATCGACCCGTCACAGACCGTTTTTTATGGTATCTGTTCGGAGTGCGCGGGAGCTGTCGGCTCTGACGAGCAGGTGTAGATCTTTACGTCGTCGGAATCGGGGACAAGCGTTTTCTCCGCTCCGACCGACGGGGTATATATCTTCATATCTTCATCGTTCACTGCTATCACCTCATAGCTATTATCCCGTCCCGAAGCCGTTTTATTCGGGACAAGAAAGGGAAATCCTACTATGCGTTACCTGCGTGTTCTTTTGTATCTCCTCGCCGCTGATATCCTCTCCCTGTTCGTCGGGCTGACGCTTGCGGGCTCGGCAAATCCGCTGATACGCGTAGTATCAGCAATATGCGGGGCGGGGATAATGCTATGCCTTATGGCGAGCCTTGCACTCAAAACTGCGGCGGGCGACCTCAAAGATGAGCGTACCTCGGGGACAAAAACGTCTCTCCTGCTGCCTGCGGGAATGACCGTGACGGCTCTGACTGTCCCGCTCGCGAGCTGGCTGGTGCTTTACATTGGCAGGTTCGACTTTTACCGCTGGCACAAGCTGGTTAACGGCTGGTTCATACAAGTATTTAATATGTTACAGCCCGACGCGAGCTCCGCTGCTCTCACTTCGGGACAGATATGGGCAATGCTCCCGCTCGCTTTTGCTCCCGCGGCTGTATTCGCCGTTTTCTATGTTCTCGGGTACAGAGGCGTGATAAGCCTTGAAAAATAGTGCTGATACATCAATAAAAATAATTGTTAATGCTTGACTTTGCGTTAATAGTGTGTTAAAATATTCCTGAAAGATTTTTAGGAGGTCGAATACCATGGCTTTTTGTAAATATTGCGGAAAAGAACTCGACAAGGACGGAAACTGCACCTGCGAGGCTTCTATGGGCAAGTCAGTGCCTGAAAGAGAGCACATCAAGGCTGACAAGGCTCCCGAGGGCGGACTGAAAAAGGCTCTCATCATCATCGGCATTATTGCTGTGCTCGTTGTTATCGGTGGCGTAGCGCTCTTTATCTTCAGCAGTGCAAATGCATATAAGAAGCCGATAAAAAATATGGTCAAGGGCGTCAACAGAGGCGATACGGAACGTATCGTCAGCGCTATGTACACAGAAGACGAGCAGAGCGAGCTCAAGGTCAGAGCAAAGGATAAGGGGCTTGAGTGGGAAACTTATGTCAGCGACAACGACAAGACTATCGATACTATCCGTAAGTCAAAGAATATCAAGCGCATCAAGGTTGATATCGTCGCTACGGAGAAACTCGACGGAAGCAATCTCCCCGATGTGGAGAATTACTACAAGCAGAGCTTCGGTGAGGAGGTCAAGAAGGCTTACCGCGTGGAGGTCAAGTTCAACGTCAAGTACAAGGACGGAAACAAGACCGATGAAGGCTGGCTGACTGTCGCTAAGATAAAGGACGGCGGCTGGGTATACTGTCCCGAGGGCAGCGATACCTTCGACTATATGCAGGATCTTACAAAGCTTCTGTAAAATATAACATCAACGGGGGAGACAAAGTTCTTCCCCGTTCTTTTTGGAGTGGAAATATGGCTGAAACTATTCTCAAACAAACACTGGTGATGCTCATACTTATGCTGATAGGTGCTCTGAGTGCGAAGACAGGGCTGATAACTGATTCTGCAAACAAGGACTTGTCAAAGTTCGTGTTGCAGGTGGTGAACCCTGTCGTCATTTTTATGTCCTATCAGACCGAGCTAAAAGCTGAACTCGTAAAAAAACTGCTGCTTACGTTTGCACTGTCTGCGCTTGCTATGGCGGTGATGCTTGCGGGAGCATACCTGTTCATTCGTCCGAAAGAGGGCAGGAATACCGAGATAGAGCGGTTTTCGTCGATATATTCAAACTGTGGCTTCATGGGCATACCGCTCGTGAACGCGATGTTCGGAATGGAGGGCGTTTTCTGCCTTACGGCTTTCATCACGGTGTTCAATCTGACGGTATGGACTCACGGGGTGATACTCATAACAGGTGAAAAGGACGTAAAATCGGTGCTAAAGGTGCTCCGCTCGCCGACGATGATAGCTATTGCGGTAGGACTTCTCGCTTTCTTCCTGAAGCTCAGGCTGCCCGAGATACCGTCAAAGGCGCTCGGGTACATCTCGGAGCTGAATACGCCGCTTGCTATGGTCGTTTCGGGCGTTACGATATCTCAGACGAGCCTTGCGGGCATAGTGAAAAAAGCAGGGGTATACAGGGTATGTTTCTCTAAGTTGATTTTACTTCCGTTTATACTGATTGTTATTTTTTCGCTGCTTCCGATTGATGAACAGGTGAGGATGACAGTGCTCGTCGCTGCGGCTGCTCCGCCTGCCGCAATGTGTACTCTTCTCTGCGTTCGGAGCGGTAAGGATTCCCTCTACGCGAGCGAGATTTTTACCGCAGGAACTATACTATCTGTTATCACATTACCGATAGTAGTAAAATTTACGGAATATTTAACAAAAATGATAAGTTAAAATTGTTGCTAACGCTGATTTTTAGATTTTTATCCAAAAAAGGTTTTATTTTTTTTTAATATGTGTTATACTATATATACGAAAACAAGTATTTCCTTTACTATTGCTAAGCAAAAGGAAAGGAAGGCTGACCGCGGTGCTGCCGATCGTCCCGTCGGTCTGCCGATCCGAACTACTATCACTGAAAGAACGGAGTATTAAACATGGAAAAAAGAGGAATCAGCAAGCTTGATCTCAAAAGACGCAACCGTATGCAGATACTGCGCGTCATCAGAGAATCAGGTCCAATTTCAAGAGTTGACGTGGCAAGCGCTCTCGAAATAACAAGAGCTGCTGTCACAATAATCACCAACGAGATGATCGAAGAGGGGGTTCTCGTTGAGATCGGCGAAGCTCCGATCAATACAGAGAAGCTCCAGAAGGGCAGAAGAAAAATACTCATCGACATCAACGTAAACAGCCGTTTTGCTCTCGGCGCTACCGTAGACGAGAAGGAGGTAAGCATCGGTCTTACCAACCTCAACTCAGAGGTGCTCGACAAGTCCAGCATGGTCATTGATGAGAGGACGACCAGCAAGGATATCATAAACTACATAATCAAGGCGAGCAACACCATGATTGAGAACAGTGCCCTCACTAAGGACAAGATACTCGGTCTCGGCGTCGGCGTCGTTCCTTCTATGTGGGGCAAGCTCAAGATATTCTACAAGGACGGTGTGCTCGACTTCACAAACTTCATCGAGAAGCTCTCGAGCAGCCTCGACATTGATATCCACTGCGGCAATGCTATCGGTCTTATGGCTCTCGCCAGCAACGATTTCAGGACTCAGAACGGCTATCAGACAAATACCGCTTTCCTGCATAACGGCAATCAGGTCAACCTCGCTATCGTCAATAAGAACGAGCTCTCGAATGATTATATCTCATACACGTCTATGATAGAGAAATACATCGTAAGTCCCAACGGACGTGCGTATGAGGGTTATCCCAACGGCTCCGTGAAGGCTGAGCTTTCAAGATCGGCAATGCTCTCGGCTTTCTATGATATCTATTCTAAGGACAAGACTCCTGTGCTCTATGAGCTCACAGAGGGCGACAAGTCCAGGATCAATACGGATACCGTGTTCATGGCTCTTATGAGAGGTGAAGAGCCCGTCAA
Source organism: Ruminococcus sp. (assembly GCA_017649325.1). Taxonomy (GTDB): domain Bacteria; phylum Bacillota; class Clostridia; order Oscillospirales; family Ruminococcaceae; genus Ruminococcus. Next base: position 4,470 of record JAGCHA010000033.1, on the reverse strand, counting down.
GAACCTTGTTGACGACATCATCGCGAAGTATACTGTGCTGGTCAACAACCTGTCTATCAGCCACTTCGCAAAGAAGATAGTTCTCCACAACTATAAGCTCAACGAGAAGCAGTTCGACTACGTTAAGCGCGAGATGATACGTCTTGTCAGCGAGGACATCGCAGACAGAGTTGTGCTTAGCAAGCTCGACGGAAAGAACAACTTCCTCGGCGGCTGCGCCCTCATCATTCAGGACAACTTCTACACAATGGGCGGAATGCAGAAGTAACACTAAAAATAAAGTGTCGGGTCACTGACCCGACACTTTTTGCGTTTTATACTCCGCAGTCTTCATAGTCTTTCCACTTCTCGAAGTAGAGCTTGTTGCTCCAGCTCTTATACAATATATAAAGTATTGAGCTGACTGCAATGAATATCGCTCCTACGATGGGAAGAAACATATGCAGTACCTTTTTAGGATTTATTTCTTCTTCATTCTTTTTACGTTTTCTCATAATATACCTTCATCCTTTATCCTTCGTTCGTATCTGAGCCTTCAAGTGGTGCTGTTTCGGGGGTGATCTCCTCGGGAGCCGCATTGCCGTTCATTTCCGCTATCAGTCTCTGGAGCTCCTGATCTACTTTTGCTTCGTTTTCTATCTGCTGGAATGTCTGCTGAAGGTCGTCCTGCTGAGTGCCGGATATCTCGGCAAATGCGTCTGCCTCGGCTTCCTTCTGCTGTACCTTCTCTTCCATGCGGTTGAGCTTGTCGAAGGCACTGCTTGCGTCGAAGCCGCCCTGTGCTGCTGCGAGCTGTCTCTTCGTATCAGCCATCTGGGCGCGTGCTATGAGCATAGCCTGACGCGACTTGGCTTCCTCAAGCTTGGATTTCAGCAGCTCTACCTGATCGCCGATAGCGTCCGTCTGTGTGGATATCGACTCGTACATCTGCTTATAGTTTACAACGTCCTCGTCAGCCTTCACCTTGCGGGAGAGAGCCTGCTTTGCGAGATCCTGCTCGCCGCGTGCGAGGGCTGCTTTTGCCTTGTTTTCCCAGTCAGAGGATACTGACATAGCGTCCTTGTACTTAGTCTCTGCGAGACGTTCACTCGCCTTTGCCTTTCCATAGTTCTGAGTAGCTTTTGTAAGCTCCTTCTGCATATCGGCGATTATCTGCTTGACCATTTTCTCGGGGTCTTCAGCTCTGTCGATAAGGTCGTTGATGTTGGACTTGAGCAGGTCGCTCAGTCTTGCAAATACACCCATTTATTCATCCTCCTGTTCACGGTAAAAATAGAGCGGCACGGACTTGACCTGTGCCGCTGATATTATTATAAGATAAAACGTCTGAATTGTCAAGTGTGAAAACAAAAAACTCAGTGTACGGGAACGGATTTGAGGTCGCGCTTCTGTTCGTACATGGATTCATCGGCACGCTTGAAAACGTCGTTGTAGCTGGTGTCCTTTGAAGCGTCGTAAACAGCAAGACCGCTTGCTACGACAACTTCGCCGTTTTTCTGGTTTTCACTGATCTTTTCCCTGAATGTCCGCACAAGTTCCTCGCGTTTCACGTAATCTTCGCCTTTCAGGATAGCGACGAACTCGTCGCCGCCGATACGGAACACGGGACTGTGGTCAAAATTGCGGCATATAAGACTGCACCCGCTTTTGATGTATTCATCGCCTGCTTCGTGTCCTAATGTATCGTTTATCACTTTCAGCCCGTTCAGGTCAAACACAGCTACGCCGTATTCGGTCAGTTCACCGCTTTCTACGGATGCTTCGAGGGCAGCCAGTGCTTCAAGGTAGGAGAGCTTGTTCTTAACTCCTGTCAGTCCGTCCTTGTATGCCTGCTGTTTTGCAAGCCTTATCGCTATATTCTGTTCGACATCCTTGTCCCTGTATACAAATGTGTGTATCAGACAGGTTCCGAAAAGGCAGCCCATAGAATAGAAGGGCATGAGCGGGTAAACCATCTGTACAATGATAAAGAAGCACATTATGATGCCCGAAAAGCTGATCGTTCGGTAGTGAGATCTTCTGGTATCCTTTGAGCGGAATGCCATTATCGCGGAATAGACGGACGTCACGAGGAAAAGTATCATTTGCAGGAACAGTCCGATGTATCTTGCGGGAAGCGGCACGTACTCATTTCCTTCTTTGAATGTGAAAACGATAGGAAGAAACAGATTTATGGTCAGAACGATTAGTTCGAACCAGAATATCATCCATCCGCTAATCACAAGCACCTTGCTGTATCTGCCATTGCTGCCTGCAAAGGCTACGACAGCTCTTGTCCAGCAAAGAACGGACAATACCATGGAGCCGAAGAAAAGACAGGTATCCAGATATGTGACGATCAGCCAGCGCTGTTCGTAGAAAAAGCCCCACATTATGTCCGATATGAAAAAAGTGATAAGCGCAAAGAGGTACTGACGGTATTTCAGACGCGCTTCGTTGCCGCTTGTTTTTCTGACCTTTCTCAGGGCTTCGATATTTATGATGACCATAACGATCAGGGAAATGACTCCTATGCTGGCATAATACATAAATGTCCTCCTTGATTAATATGTTTATCCGCACATTGCAGGCTACACAACGTCTATGACGACTATCTCTGACTTCGCTCCCGTCTTGAACGGGATTGCCCATGTGGAGATACCGCTCGTAACAATGAAATCAGTGCCCTTGATGTGCTTGTGCCCGTAGAGACTGTCATTCGCGCCGATGAGCAGTCCTATCTGTCCTGCGGGGATAAGAGGTCCGCCGTGGGTGTGTCCCGAGAGGACGAGGTCTGCACCGCATGAAGCTTCCTCGTTGTAATCGTTGGGCTGGTGGTCTATTACTATTTTATAGCCGCTGTTGAGGGCATCGTTTGCCATAAGGGTCATCATAGATGCGCGGTCTTCGACAGACCTGTCCTGTCTGCCGATAATGCGGACATATCCGCCTGCCTGAGCTGTTTCGTCCTCGAGTATTGTAACTCCGTTTGAGGTGAGAGCGCTGCGGAGGTCGTCCTCCTTGAAATCGCGGTATTCCTCGGAATAGTAGCCTTTATCGTGGTTTCCGAAGACGTAGTATACTCCGTAATCTGCGTCGATATCACCGAGAGCCTCACATGCGCGCACCATATCCGTTTTTTTGGATTCGTCGTCCACGAAGTCTCCCGCGAGCACCACTATATCGGGGGCGAGAGCGTCAATGCGCTCCATCTGCTCGGCGAATTTTTCACCGTCGAGGGTGACTCCGAGGTGCGAGTCCGCGATGAGCACTATACGGACTCCGTCACCGACGTCCTTGCCTGTGCTGAGACTGTACTCCGTGATGACGATGCGGTGCGCGAAGTACCAGCCGAAAGCGAGATATGCTGCCGTTACCGCGATGGCGGCTACTCCCGCGATATTGCGCTCGGACTTTTTGCCGCGTATCTTTCCGACGACGGCGGCGATGATGTCGCAGATGAGCCAGAATATGAACAGGTGTATCATCACGACCGCTGCCGACCACGCGTTTATCACGGCGGTCACACCGCAGACTGCTGCCGCGAGTATGAGTGCGAGCAACCACGCGAGGAAGCGGTGCTTCTCGCCGAGTTTCTTTATGAAGCTGAACCTGTGAAAGCCGCAGACGATATAGGCTGCGCCTCCGACCGCAAACAGCAGTATGGCGCCGAATATCGCCAGCCACATAGCCAATTACTCCGCTATGACTTCCTTTATTGCCGCGAGGAGCTCGTCGTAGCTCTCAAATGCAGGGAACTGAGGGTAGTCCTTCTTTATCTGTTCCGTGCTGCGGAAAAGGAAGCCTGCCTTGCTTGCCTGTATCATGCCGAGGTCGTTGAAGCTGTCGCCGCTCGCTATTGTTTCGTAACCGATCGACTGGAGCGCCTTTACTGTCGTGAGCTTGGATTTCTCACATCTCATTTTGAAGCCCGTTATCTCGCCGTCGGGAGCTACTTCGAGCGTGTTGCAGAAAATCGTGGGCATTCCGAGCTTCTTCATCAGCGGTGCAGCAAACTGCGTGAAGGTGTCGCTGATGATGATGACCTGACAGAGTGAGCGGAGCTCGTCGAGGAACTCCTTTGCGCCGTCCATAGGCTCTATTTTAGCGATGGTTTCCTGTATCTCCTTGAGTCCGAGACCGTGCTCCTTGAGTATGCCGAGACGCCACTTCATAAGCTTGTCGTAGTCGGGTTCGTCGCGGGTAGTGCGTTTGAGCTCGGGAATCCCGCTCGCTTCCGCAAACGCTATCCATATTTCGGGGACGAGTACGCCTTCGAGGTCGAGGCAGGTAATATACATTGACATAATTATTCCTCCGTTGGGATATTTTTTTACCTTTACATTATAACACAGGACAGGGTAAAAAGCAAGAGAAGCGGAGAAAAACTTGGCGCCATGATAACTGCGACTGCACTATCATCTATGACGGGCAGGTGCTCCGCGGCAAGCAGAACGCCAACGGCTCACGCTCAAAGACGTGGGAAGAGCT
>JAGCHA010000032.1 GCA_017649325.1 Ruminococcus sp. | reverse complement strand
GCCGCACGGACGATGTCGAGCACGAAGTCTATCTTCTCAATCAGTGTTTTTGGTGGCTTGTCCTTGTTCTTCTTCTATTTCTTTTTCTTGGAGTCCTCCTCCTCGAACGGCTCGTCGATGTCGTCGAAGCTGTCGTCCGCGGGCGGTGAGGTCTCCTCTGTATCGGGCTTGACCTCTTCCGCGGGCTGCGGGGGCTTCTCCTCAGGCGGAGGCGGGCTTTCAGCAGGCGGCTCGCTCACCGTATCTGCAGGCGGCTCCTCATGGGACTCAGCGGCACTTGCGGTGTTTGCCGCTTCCTCCTTGGATTTTTTCTTCTCGTCGCGCTTCTTTTTCCATCTGAGTATCAGCGGGACGAGTCCCTTCTTCTCCGAATTATACAGCAGTATCACCGAGTAGTGCGCGCTGTAGGTGAGCTTGCCCTCGATGTAACTGACCGCTCCGCGTATCGGCAGGCACAGTATCAGTATGATAATGCCCAAGACGGCAAGAAGTATCCACAGCAGAATTTTCAGTACGATCATTCCTGCCGTTCTCCTTTCGTTTATGCTATTCTGTCAGTCCGACCGACTCGTCTTCGTCGGGAGCGTTCGCAGTATCCTCGGCAGTTTCTGCCTCAGCTTCATCTGCGGGAGCTTCCTCGTCAGCCTTGCCGCTGAAATCGAGCGGGAGCTGGTCGTCCTCGAGAGGATCGCCTGTTCTGCTTCCTATCGGCGGGAGCTCGTCAATGGAGCTGAGTCCGAAGGTGCGCAGGAAAACGGGCGTCGTCCTGTAGACTATGGGCTTGCCGGGAACGTCAAGACGTCCCGCCTCTTCGACGAGCCCCTTTTCGACGAGGTTGTTGACGACAGACGAGCTGTCTACGCCTCTGACATTTTCAACGAAGCTCTTCGACACGGGCTGGTTGTAGGCGATAATCGTAAGTGCCTCCATAGCCGCGTTCGAGAGCGGTGTATTCTTCTTTGTTTCCAGCACTGCGCGTATCTGCGGCGCATATTCCTCGCGCGTACACATCTGGTAGCTGCTGTCGAGCTTCTTTATGCAGATGCCGCTGCCGCAGTCGTCGTAGCGCTCGTTGAGCAGCCTTATCAGCTGCGGGAGAGCTCCCACGTCTATGCCGCTTGCCTGAGAAAGACGGTAGAGTTCCACAGGCTCGCCGCTCGCGAAGAGTATAGCCTCTACTGCGCCGAGTTTTTCTTTGATCTCCACTTTTTACGTCCCTCTCTTTCCATTTCGCCCTTGAAGAATATGATAGTGTTGTCCTCGCTGATGGTTATCCTGCCGAAGCGGGTGAGCTCCAGCACTGCGAGGAAAGTCGCCACTCTTGCCGAGCGGTCGGTAACGCCTTCATAGAGCTTGTCCATATATACCTCACCCGTGGTGTACAGCTCGCGGAGGATATGTACCACTTTCGTGAGCACGGGCACTATTTTGCGTTTTACAACTGAATTTATCTTGCTCTCGATATGCAGCTTCTGCGTATCGGGACGCATTTTCTTGTTTGATATCGCGGAGTAAGCCTGTATGAGCCTTTCGGGCTCATGCACGAGCGTATATGTCATGTCCGCTTCTATCTCAATTGGCTCGCGCACGAAGATGTCGCTGCCGATGTTGCGCTCCGCGAGGGCTCTTGCAGCCTCCTTGCACAGCGACAGCTCGATGAGTGCGCCTTCGAGCTCCTTTTTCATCTGCTCGGCTTCCTCGGGCTGAGGCAGGAGAGCGGCGGTCTTGATATAGACGAGCCTTGCCGCCATTTCGAGAAATTCTCCCGCGAGCTCGAGATCCTGCTTGTGGCACTCCTCAATAAAGAGAAGGTACTGCTCGAGAAGCTTCGATATCTCAATGTCGCAGATGTTAAGCTTGTGCTTGGTTATGAGTGCGAGCAGGACGTCAAGCGGCCCCTCATAGACGTCGAGCTTGTAATTGATGGTCTCCATTAATAGCCCCACTTCAGCTTAGGAATCCACTTGACTGTGTCCCAGAGCAGGTCGGCGACAAAATTGCGTGCGTAGTAGAGCGGGTTCAGCCACGAAGGCATATAGCTCAGACCGATTATAACGAGGAAGAAGGTGATGGATATCTCGCGCTGGTGCTGGTGGAACCACCTGTCTACCTTGGAGGAGGTGAAGTAGCTGAGCACATTGTAGCCGTCGAGAGGCGGGAGAGGTATCAGATTGAATATCGCCAGACCGATATTTGTATGATAGAGGTATACGAGCAGCAGCTTCACGCAGCTTATAGGAGTTACAGCCTTTTCTATTGAGGCATCAACACCTGCTTCGGTGGTCATCATTATCGCATATGCGAGTACAGCGACAAATGCTGCCAGTATGTTCGACACAGGTCCAGCAAGAGCTGTCAGAGCTATGCCAGCGCGGTATTTCTTCATACGCATAGGGTTGATCGGCACGGGCTTAGCCCAGCCGAAGCCCGTAAATATCATAAGGATAGTTCCGATGGGGTCGAAGTGATCCATCGGGTTGAGGCTTATCCTGCCCGCACGCTCGGCTGTATCGTCGCCGAACCACTTGGCAACGAGGGCGTGGGCGCTCTCATGTATAGGTATAACGAGGAGTAAAGTCAGCACCCTCGCTAAAAAGTGTAAAATAGTATCAAGATTCATAGTAACCCTTTCCTTAACTGTGAATACAGATATTCATTTTTATTATACTACATATGGAACGGTTTTTCAGGTAAAAAAATAAAAAATTAGGCTTCTCAAAAAAATTTTGAGTTTTTTTCAAAAAAGGCTTGCATTTTTCTGAATGATATGATATAATAGTCACGTTGCTTAATTTGAAAGCTAAGATCAATAAGGAGGTGCAGCCTGATGGCAAAATGTGATATCTGCGGAAAGGGAGTTACTTTCGGTATAAAGGTTTCCCACTCACACAGACGTACAAACAGAACATGGAAGCCTACTGTAAAGCGTGTTAAGGCTATCGTCAAGGGTACTCCTTGTCATATCTACGCTTGTTCAAGATGCCTGCGTTCGGGTAAGGTTGAAAGAG
>JAGCHA010000031.1 GCA_017649325.1 Ruminococcus sp. | reverse complement strand
GCACTTGTAAAACTCAAAGAGCGGCACATCTTAGCTGAGAAGCGGATATTAGCAATGTACAAGGACCAGCTCGACGGTCTGATCTCCGATGAGGACTACGCATTGTTTCGTCAAAACCTCGCCGATGAGGAGCAGGAATTGTCAGTTCGCATTGACGATATCAATGAACAGATATCCACTTGCAAGGAACGTATCAGAAACACCGAGGAACAGCGAGCTGTCATCGAGAAGTACACTCATTTCGACACCCTCGACCGCGCAATTGCCGACGAGTTCATAGATCTTGTGGAGGTCGGTATGCCTGACGAAAACGGTGAACGCGATATACATATACACTGGAAAATATGAGTACGCCCTGATGGGCGTACTTTTTTCTTGACAAATCAAAAGATACGTGGTATAATGCACTTGGAAATGGCTATTTTAAGCCAAAAATCCGACTTAGTTTTAGTTGATTCACCACATGGCGGCTTCGACGGCGGCTGCGTCTCCGCGGAGGGCGTACCTGAAAAAGGCATAAACCTCAGCATACTGCAAAGGCTGCGTGATTTACTGCTGATAGCAGGCTATGAGGTCGATGTGACACGCGACGAGGATATCTCGATACACGACAGCGGTATAGAAGGACTCGCGAATCAGAAGAGCTCGGATATGGACAACCGCCTCGCGCTGTTCAACAAGTACACCAACGCCATATGCGTTTCCATACATCAGAATCAGTTCACCGACCCGAAATACAGCGGTGCGCAGATGTTCTACTCAAGTACCGACAGTCGCAGCGAACAGCTCGCACGGAGCCTGCAATCAAGCTTTGCGGAATACCTTCAGCATGACAACAAACGTGAGATAAAGCTATGCGGCAAGGAGCTATTCCTGTGCTACTACAGCGAGAATCCGACCGTAATGGCGGAGTGCGGCTTTCTCTCCAATCCCGAGGAGGCTGCACTGCTGAACACCGAGGAATATCAGGAGAAGGTCGCACTCACGCTATTCAACGGGATAACACGTTATGTAAGCGGAAAATAGGCTGATAATATACACCTATACAAATTTATATGACTCAGCTATTGATTTTTCTGTGCAAATGTGATACAATAAATATGTTATTATCCCCATAACAGGAGGTATGCATATGCTGAATGCCGCGACCAGACAATTTGAATTCACATCCGAATTTGACGGCTTGACCGTCTCCGCATTCATCGCAAAACCCGAAGGAAACATCAATGGCATCGTACAGCTCGTCCACGGTATGAACGAGCACAAGGAACGCTATTTTGAATTTATGGACTATCTCGCCGCAGAGGGCTTCCTCACCGTTATCCACGATAACCGCGGTCACGGACGGAGCATCGCCGCTCCCGAAGACCTCGGATTTATGTACAGAAACGGCGGTGAAGGCTTCATAAGCGACATTGTACAACTGAAAAAGTCGGTGCGCTCGGCTTACCCGAACTGCCCGTACTTTATGATAGGCGACGATATCGGCGCGCTCGCGCTGAGATGTATGCTGAAAGAACACGACGATGACCTCAACGGCATGGTATTGCTCAGCAGTCCGAGCTACAGCCGTTTCACACGCTATATCCGCAATATCTCCGCAGAGACCGCACAGAAGCGCGGCTCTCGGTACATAAGCGACCTCGTCTACGACGTGCGCGAGGAGACCTTCGGCAAGCAGTTCGGCTCTGCTAAGTTCTCGTGGCTGAACAGCCGCAGGGAGGCGGTGGAGGAGTTCGCTGCTGACCCACTCTGCAACTTCCGCTACACGCTCAACGGCTATCAGGGCATACTGCACATCATGCGCGAGGCATACGATAAAAACGGCTGGAACGTCACAAACCCGAATCTTCCGATACGCTGTCTCTCAGGACGCGACGACCCCTGTATGCTCTCGGAGCGAAAGTTCATGAAATCGGTGAACCTGCTGGATAAGGTCGGCTACGAGAGCGTTTCGTTCAGGCTCTTCGACGGTATGCGCCATGAATTGCTGCATGAAAAAAACAGCATCAACGTCTTCAAGGACATCGCAAAGACGCTGTATTCTTGGCTTGACAGGATAGGCGACTTCAAAGCTGACGTGGAAATGCCCGCTGCTCCTGAAGAAGAGGCAGTAGAGCTGCTCGGCGTGCCCGAGACATTCACTCCGGTGGAGGAGGATAAACCACATGAAAAGGCTCCCGAGCCTGTTCATACATCGGAGGCTGACGTGTTCGAGATCCTCGAATCGGTCAGAGCCGCCGAAGAAGCAAAGGACGCAGAACAGAAAGGATAAATCACAATGGACATTAACAAGACACTCGCAAAGGAATTCTCGCTCAGACAGGAACAGGTCGACAACACCGTCGCTCTCATCGACGACGACAAGACTATCCCCTTTATCGCACGTTACCGTAAGGAACTCACAGGTTCGCTCGACGACCAGATACTGCGTGAGCTGTACGACAGGCTCATGTACCTCAGAAACCTCGAAAAGCGCAAGGAGGAGGTAGCTAACTCCATCACAGAGCAGGAGAAGATGACTCCCGAGATAGAGGCTGCTATCAGCGCAGCTATGACGCTCGTCGAGGTCGAGGATATATATCGCCCGTTCAAGCCCAAGAGAAGGACCCGGGCGAGCATTGCCCGCGAGAAGGGGCTCGAGCCTCTCGCAGAGCTCATACTCGCGCAGGAAAACTCCACCGACCCGCAGAAGGAAGCCGAGAACTTCATCAGCGAGGAGAAGGAGGTCGCGGACGCTCAGGCTGCGATTCAGGGCGCAATGGACATTATCGCGGAGGATATCTCCGACGACGCTGACATCAGAAAGAAGCTCCGTGCCCTTGCAGGCGAGAAGGGCGAAATGGTTTCCAAGGCGGCTGACCCCGAGGAGGAGACCGTATATATGAATTACTACGACTACAGCGAGCCCGTGCCGAAGGTGGCTAATCACCGCGTTCTCGCACTCGACAGAGGCGAGAAAGAGGGCAAGCTCAAGGTCAGCGTGACCCTCGACGAGTCACTCGCGACAGACGTTATCTTCGGTAAGTACATCAAGGCTAACAACGCTTGCGGGGAGATAGTCCGCGAGGCAGCAGCAGACAGCTACAAGCGCCTGATATTCCCATCGATAGAGCGTGAGATACGCTCGGATATGACGGCTACAGCTGCCGAGGAGTCAATAAAGGTGTTCGCCTCCAACCTCAGACAGATGCTCATGCAGCCGCCTATGAAGGAAAGCGTTATCCTCGGACTTGACCCGGGCTACGCGCACGGCTGCAAGACCGCAGTCATAGACGCTACGGGCAAAGTGCTCGACCACGCTATCATCTACCCCGTAAGAGAGTCCGCTTCACAGGCGAGAGTTGACGAGGCAAAGAAGATAGTCAAGCGCTTCATCGACAAGTACAACGTTAATGTTATCTCTATCGGCAACGGTACCGCTTCACGCGAGACCGAGAGCTTTGTTGCCGATATTTTGAAAGAAACTTCGGGCGTAAGCTACATGGTAGTCAGTGAGGCGGGTGCTTCCGTATACTCCGCTTCAAAGGTCGCGGCTGAGGAATTCCCCGAGTTCGACGTATCCATAAGAGGCGCCATCTCGATAGCACGACGTCTGCAAGATCCCCTCGCAGAACTCGTAAAGATAGACCCCAAGGCTATCGGCGTCGGTCAGTATCAGCACGATATGCCGCAGGCTCGTATGAGCGAGGCTCTTTCGGGTGTTGTCGAGGACTGCGTTAACTCCGTCGGAGTTGACCTCAATACAGCTTCACACTCTCTTCTTTCGTACATATCCGGTATCAACGCTTCTGTGGCAAAGAACATCGTCACCTACCGCGAGGAAAACGGCAGATTCACCGACCGCAAGGAACTCCTCAAAGTCCCGAAACTCGGTAAGAAGGCATTCGAGCAGTGTGCGGGCTTCCTCAGAGTGCGCGACGGCAAGAACCCGCTCGACAATACATCAGTCCATCCCGAGAGCTACGCTGCGGCTTCGTCGCTGCTCAGCGAGTGCGGATTCACGCTCGCTGACGTATCAAACGGCGGTGCTACCGGAATCTCCGAGAAGGCGGAGAGAGAGGGCATAGATAAGATAAGCGAAAAGCTCGGAATCGGTGTACCTACGCTGACCGACATCATATCCGAGCTCAAGAAGCCCGGTCGTGACCTGCGTGACGAGCTCCCGCCTCCGCTCCTCAGAAGCGGCGATGTTATGGACATCAAAGACCTCAAGCCCGGTATGGAGCTCGTGGGAACTGTCCGCAATATCATCGACTTCGGCGCGTTCGTGGACATCGGCGTTCACGAAGACGGTCTCGTTCACATCTCGCAGATGTGCAGCAAGTTCATCAAGCACCCGCTCGAAGCTGTAAAGGTCGGCGAGGTCGTGAAGGTGCGCGTGCTCGACGTCGACCTCAAGCGCAACCGTATCTCCCTCACAATGAGGCTCAACGATGAGGCTGAGAAGAAGAAGCAGGGCGACAGGAAGCCGCGTCCCAAGCGCGAAAAGCGTGAGAATAAGGGCTTCGACGCAAACAGGATACACAACAGCGCATTCCGTATAAAGCAGAAGTAATGTACTTCGTCTATATCATCCGCTGCACCGACGATTCGCTGTACACGGGCATAACTACCGACCCCGTGCGGCGTTTTCGCGAGCATGCGGGCGAGGCTCCGAACGGGGCAAAGTTCACGCACTCGCACCCACCCGCAGCCGTTGAGGCGTTATGGAGCTGTGGGGACAGGAGCACAGCTTCCAAGCTCGAATACGCGGTGAAGAAGCTCACGCGTGCCAAGAAGTTGCGCCTTATAGCGGAGAAGTCCGCATTCGCAGAGCTACTCGGAGACGAGGCTGCCAAACTGTACACACGTGCAGAGCTCCCTGCGGAAGTACAAGGAGCGTAAACCATGCAAAGCCTATATTTCGATAAATTAAGGGAGCTGCTCGCCCTTGAATACAACTGCTCGCCAGAGGACTTCCTCCGCAGCGAGAATGTGCTGACGGTCTCGGAGCTGCATGAGGGCAGACGGCAGTATTCTCCCGAGAAATACTTCTTCCACATGGTGACTATGGGCGGTAATACTGTAGTTACTGCTGACGAATGTTTACAGGACTTCCTTGCGGAATACGTTACGAAGATACAGGGACACTGGTTGTTCGAGCTGCACAATCTGCTCCCCATTGAACAGGAGCTCGGCTGGTTCGGCTATACTCTCACTCAGACGCATCATATGTTCCTCCCCTGCTCTCAGACGGAGCCGACCGCCACCTATCCCGTGAAGTGGTTCTTCGACGGTGAGATACACCGATTCTACGGCGACGAGCGCTTTCCGAACGCGATATGCACGAGCTTCCAGCCCGAGCGTCCCGACAGAATCGTCGTCTGCGCTTATGACGGCGAAAGGATAATGGGAATGGCGGGCTGCTCCGAGGACGCTCCGCACTGGCAGCAGATAGGCATCGACGTTATGCCTGAATACCGCTCAAAAGGCGTGGGCACATACCTCGTAACGCTCCTGAAAAATAAGATATCCGAGCGCGGGGATATTCCCTTCTACGGTACGGCTGTTGCAAATTATCATTCGTGGAATATCGCTCTCAACTGCGGGTTCAAGCCTGCATGGGTCGAGATAGGCGCAAAAAAGATAAAATAGTCTCATTGGGCAGCTCTCGGGCTGCCCTTTTTCCGCCTATATGTATGCTTAATCCACTATTAATCGGGTCGGCCGATGTTTTTTTTGAAGATTTTCACCAAAAACTATTGCATTATCTTTCGGATAGTGGTATAATTATTAATGGTTGATTTATATTATTAGCGAAAGGAGTTCGTATATTTGACTGCAAAAGAAGAATTCATCTCAATTTATAACGAGAATATCAAGCGCAAGGGTGCGGATAAGCTCCTTGAATTTTTACAGAAAAGCGACTTCTTCACTGCTCCGAGCAGCACACGCTTTCATGGCTCGCATGAGGGCGGGCTCGTCGAACACAGCGTTAACGTCTACCACTGCCTCAAGGACTACCTCTCACGTCCGAGGGTGAAAGAGATGTACGGCATGGACTTCTCCGAAGAAAGCATAGCAATAGTGGCTCTGCTTCATGATGTGTGCAAAATCAACTTCTACACCACTGAGATGCGCAACAGAAAAAACGAAGAGACGGGTCAGTGGGAAAAGGTGCCGTTCTATACGATAAATGACACTCTCCCATACGGACACGGAGAAAAATCGGTATATATAATCTCGGGCTACCTCTACGGCGAGGGACGCCTTACCCGCGATGAAGCCTGCGCGATACGCTGGCATATGGGATTCTCATACGGAAGTATCGAGGAACGCGGCACCATAGGCAGGGCGCTTGAGATGTATCCGCTTGCCTTCGCGCTCCATGTTGCCGATATGGAGGCTTCATACTTCCTCGAGGGCAGCGATAAGTAAGGCCCCGCTTTGACCGCAAACTAAGATCATAAAATGAAACATACAGAAAAACTTTAATCAAAGGAGTAGATATATATGAACTGGTATGATAACGCCATAATCTATCACATCTATCCGCTCGGCTTCTGCGGAGCACCGAAATTCAATGATTTCAGTGATGATGTGTCCTTCCGCCTCGACAAGGTGCTCGACTGGATCCCGCACTTCAAGGAAATGAACGTGGACGCTATCTACTTCGGACCCGTTTTCGAGTCTGTGGAGCACGGCTATGATACAGTCGACTACAAAAAGATCGACCGCCGTCTCGGCGATAACAATTCGTTCCGCTTCATATGCGACCGCCTCCACGAAAACGGCATCAGAGTCATCCTCGACGGCGTTTTCAACCACGTAGGCAGAAAGTTCCCGCAGTTCGTTGACATACAGGAAAAGGGGCAGGGAAGCGGCTACTGCGACTGGTTCGCCAACCTCAACTTCGGCGGTCAGAGCCCCTGCGGCGACCCCTTCTGGTATGAGGGCTGGAACGGTCACTATAACCTCGTCAAGCTCAATCTCCGCAACGTCGGTGTGTGCGACCACATCATCGACGCAATAAACTATTGGATAGAATCATTCGGTATCGACGGCATACGCTTCGATGCGGCCGACTGCGTGGACTTTGACTTCTTCAAGAGGATACGCAGCTTCTGCAAGGGCAAGAAGCGCGATTTCTGGCTCATGGGCGAGATAATCCACGGCGACTATAACCGCTGGGCTAACCCCGAAATGCTCGACAGCGTTACAAACTACGAGTGCTATAAGGGACTCTACTCCTCGCACAACGACAAGAACTACTTCGAGATTGACTACTCGATAAATCGCCAGTCGGGCGCAAACGGCGGTATCTACAGGAATATCAACCTCTATAATTTCGTCGACAATCACGACGTGAACCGCCTCGCAAGCACTGTAAACAATCCCGCTTATCTGCCGCTCATCTATACTCTCGAATACGCAATGCCCGGTATCCCCTCCATCTACTACGGAAGTGAGTACGGCATTCAGGGGCGCAAGGAGGATAACTCTGATGACAATCTCCGTCCGTGTCTCCACCTTGCGGATATGGAGCGTGAGAACAATGAGCTCTACAAGCATATCGTAAAGCTCGGACGTATCTACAAGGCTTATCCTGCTATGAGAACGGGCAGCTATGAGCGTATCCAGATAACGAATCAGCAGCTGCTCTTTAAAAAGGTGCAAGGCGACCAGACCGTTTATGTTGCGCTCAACCTCGCAGATTACCCATACGACTTCAACTTCGGCACTCATCTGCCTGCTCTCGTTGATGTGCTGAGCGCTACTCAGATAGACGTTCACGACGGCAATGCGCATATCACGCTCCAGCCGTTCACATCTATGATAATCGTTTCAGATGATATTGTCAACACCGAGCCTGAGGCTGCTCCCGCGCACGAGGAGGCTCCTCACGACGAGACTGAGGTCGAGATAGGTGCTCACTACCGTCACTACAAGGGCAACGAGTACGAAGTCATCGCCATCGCTCGTCACAGCGAGAACAACGAGGAACTCGTAGTTTACAAGTCGCTCAAGGACGGCAGTGTCTGGGCTCGTCCTAAGGCTATATTCTGCGGAAAAGCAGGCGACGGCACTATTCACCGCTTCACGAAGCTTTGATAAGAACAGCAAAGGCTGTACCGAAAGGTACAGCCTTTTTTGGCGGAACGACGAGGACGGTGTCTCCTACTCATATTATGATTCCGCTCAAATCAAAATCGGGAACATAATCTGACGTCGCGGAGGATTTCTCCTGCGTGAAGCCATTCAGTCCGAGCTCCGCCGCTCGCCGCACAACACTGTTGTACTCCATTTTCGTGACACGCCGCTTCAGCTCAGGGAAGCTGTCAGGTATAAAGTCGAACGGTGTGTACTGGTTCATTATGCTTACGAGCACCTGCTCCGAGGTCGTGTGATCGGCTATCCACTCCATTATCTTTATGCTGTCATGGCGGCAGTTCGGAAGGACGAGGTGACGTATCACCGTTCCTTTCAGCAGTCCCCCCTCGTCGTTATAGCATAGGTCTCCCACCTGGCGTATCATCTCCTCAACAGCCGCCGAGGCATGGTCAAAGTAGTCGGGAGCATGCGAATATTTCGCAGAAAGCTCGGACGAAAAGTATTTTATATCAGGGAGGTAAATGTCCACGAGACCGTCGAGGCGGTGTATCGTCTCTGTGAGTTCGTAGCCGCCCGTGTTGTAAACGACAGGCACATTCAGCTGCGGCTTCACCTTTTCAACTGCGTCGATAATATCAGGAAGAAAATGCGTTGGCGTGACAAGCTCAATGTTGTCAGCCCCCTGCTCCTGCAAGCGGAGGAATATGTCCGCGAGGCTGTCTGAGGAGGTCGGTGCGCCGTAAAGTTCGCGGCTTATGACATTGTTCTGGCAGTATACGCAGTGGAGACTGCACCCCGTGAAAAAGACCGTGCCTGCTCCGTTTTTGTAGGCGATGCACGGTTCCTCCCACTTGTGAAGGCTCGCCTTTGCCGCAGTGGGTACTGCCCCCATACCGCAGTAACCGACACCTGTGCGTCGGTCAGCTCCGCACCTCCGCGGACAGAGTGTGCAATACGAATAATCACTCATTTTCAACAACTCCTTTTCGTGCAGGATTATTATATCATCACCGCAAAAAATAGTCAAGCATAGGCGAAAACAGTCAATTATTGCAATTTTTAACATAAGACTTGAAAAATAATCCTACATATGTTATAATAAGATGTATTTTTGTATTTACAGGAGAACAACTATGAATAATTCTTATTACGCAAAACAGATAAATGATGTCGTTGCCGAGGTCAAAAAAGCCGTTATCGGCAAGGACCCTATAATCATCAAGACCCTGCTCGCTATCCTCTGCAAGGGTCATATCCTCATCGAGGATATCCCCGGTGTCGGCAAGACTACCCTCGCCCTTGCTTTCTCGAAGGCGCTGTCACTCGAGCACAACCGTATGCAGTTCACTCCTGATGTACTCCCCTCCGATGTTACCGGCTTCAACGTGTTCAACAAAGTGAAGAACACCTTCGAGTTCCGCCCCGGCGTTGCTTTCTGCAATCTCTTCCTCGCGGACGAGATAAACCGTACCTCCAGCAAGACGCAGTCAGCCCTGCTCGAGCTCATGGAAGAAAAGAGCATCACTGTTGACGGCAATACCTACAAGCTTCCCGAACCATACACAGTTATAGCTACCCAGAACCCTATCGGCTCGGCAGGTACACACAACCTCCCCGACTCGCAGCTCGACCGCTTTATGATAAAGCTCAGTATGGGTTATCCCGACTTCGTCGGCGAAGTGGCTATCCTCAAATCCAAATTCAACTCCAATCCGCTCGACGGCGTGAACGAGGTAGCAAATGCACGCATGATAATCGAGCTTCAGGACTATATCTCCAACATCTACGTGGACGACAGAATTTACGAATACATAGTTCAGCTCTCCGCCGCTACGAGGAATCACCCGATGATAAAGCTCGGAGTAAGTCCGCGAGGAACTCTCGCGCTCATGCAGATATCAAAGGGAATTGCCGCGGCTATGGGACGCGACTACGTTATCCCCGACGATATCATCTACATTTGCAGCGACGTCTTTGAACATCGCATAATCCTCAACTCCAAGGCTAAGCTCTCGGAGGTGACCGCTGCGAGCGTCATCGCCGACATCATCAAGAAAGTGCCCGCTCCCGGGATATCTGAAAAGCAGGTATAAGCAATGCTGCTGATGAAGGTATTCTTTGCCGTGCTCATCATTATCTGCGCGGTATTCTACGTGATGTACCTCTGGGACTTTGCTCTTGTGCTGCTCGTGGTGGTCTGCGCTCTGCCTGTGCTGATGTTCGTTACCACATTCATCACCAAGCTTCTCATGACTGCGGAGATGACCGTCAAGGACGGCAGTGCATCCAAGCGCGAGGACTTTCCCGTATTCATTCGCCTTAATAACAGGAGCATTTTCCCTGTCGGCAAGGCTGACGCCCATATCGAATACTACAACGTTTTCAATAACGAGATAAATATGTTCGACCTGCATATGCCCGTTCAGCCCCTGAACGAGCAGAGCGTCACTTTCCAGCTCAGCTCACAGTTCTGCGGTATCATCAATATCAAGTGCGCTCGTATCTATATCTACGACCCCCTGAGGATATTCAAGTTCAGGATAGCCAAAAACCTGACCGCTCAGGTCGCTGTAATGCCGGAGGGTCACGAGATAAGCGGAGAGGTCAGCTACCTCGACCGCACAAACGAGGAGAGCAATGTCTTCTCCGAGCACAAGCCCGGCGACGACCCGTCCGAGGTCTTCGACCTTCGCGGCTATCACCCGGGAGACAAGCTCAACCGTATACACTGGAAACTCAGCTCCAAAAAGGACGAGTTCATCGTCAAGGACTACAGTCTGCCCGTGGATACGCCGTGTACGCTCTTCCTGAACCTCAAAAGCTACGAAAAGAACGACCCGCGCTATGCTCTGCCTGTATACGATACACTCGTGGAGACGCTTGTGTCGGTATCGCAGTTCATGCTTGAGAACGAGAGACTTCACTCTGTTGTGTTCTACAGCGGAAAGTCGAACGGCTTCGTCGAGCGGCATATCTACGACCCCGACGACCTCGCAGGGACTGTTCAGGAACTGATACTCTCTGTCACCGACAACCTCTACTGCGAGCCGCCCGAGCTCTATTTCACCGAGCACAGCGGTCTTTCGCTGTCTTCATTTACGTTTATCACCTCAGTGCCCGATACTTCAATACTCGAATACATCGACGACAATGTTGATGCGGATATCCTCAACGCGCTCGTGGTGGTGGCTACCCCCGAGGAAGTATCAGGTATCGCAGGCGGCTATCCGAACCTGAACACTATCCCTGTATACATCGGCAGGATAAGCTCGTCTGTAAAGGATATTGAACTGTAAAAGGATACATTATGAAACATAAAAACCAAAAGAACAGCAACGGCATTGCGATATGTGACAGTATCATAATGTCCGTCAAGAGGAAGCGTCCCAATTTCAGGACGATAGAAGCTGTACTCATCGCGATCTGCGGCTTTACGGCGACGATAATGTGCTTCTTCTCGATGTTCGACTTCAACTATAACCGACCTGCCGTCGTCTTTTCGGCGATACTGTTCTCGGCTGTGTATATCACACTCTCCCTGATGGGCAAGAGAGGCATATGGATAGCGGCAGGCTCGGCTTTCATCGCGATGTTCGCGTGCTACAGGTACATAGAAAAGCTCGCGCTCGGCTTCAAGTTCGTATACAACAGGATATACAGTGCCGCTTACCATACGGACATATCCTACTACAAATTTTTGAAGCCCGACCTCGAATCAGGCGCAACGACTGCTTTCTTCATACTGTACATATGGGCGCTCGCACTAGTACTCTATATTTTCACGATCTACCGTCCAAACTCGATACCTCCCCTGCTCGTTTCATTCCCCGTACTGGAAATAGGTCTCTATAACGGCATGAAAGTCTCGGTATTCTGGGGGATGCTCCTTGTCGGTTACTGGTTCGCGCTCTTCTCCATGACCACTATCGACATCGGCGAGTATTCGGGCGGAAGCGGCGGCTTCGTCCGAAAGGAGAACCTATTCTTCCCCAAACGGCAGATGCGGCTCAAAGTTACCGAAAAATGCGGCGTTATGGTGATGATAGAGGTGCTGACCATAACCATACTCACTGCGGGAGCTATGAAGGCTCTCGACTACAAGCGCAGCGACGAGATAAACCGCAAACGAAGCGACGTCCGCGACGCTGTCAGCTCGTTCACTATCGACGATATCACCGGAAGTGTGTCCAATATAACCAGTGCCTTCGGCTTCACTTTCACTACCGATACTCACAAGCTCGGAAATGTCGACAGGCTGCGATATAAGGATACCACCGACCTCGTTGTGACTGTCAGCGACAGGTTCTACGGAGCGATATACCTCAAGGATTTCACGGGAGTCAAATACAGCTCCGACGAATGGACGACTTTCTCCGACTCGGTATACAACGATAAGCTCTTTGACAATTTCAAGAAGTATTCGATATACCCGCAGGACCTCCCGTATACGATGAATCACCTCATCTTCCCCTACAACGACGATTATACCATAAAAATAAAGTCGAATCTCCACGGCAACAGAAGCTTTGCACCGTACGGGACTTCTTCCATCGGTATCAGCGAGTACAACCGTGACAAAGACGTTGTCTCAAAAAAGGAGAACGGAAGCGAGTTCCGCTACCAATTCACTCCTTATTCCCCCGATGACGTTATCCCCGCGCTGAGCAAGCCTGTCCGTATGGTCTGCTATCCCGACCGCATTTATGACGACGAGCTGCGCGGAACGATATCCAAATACTGCACGGACAACGGTCTTATGAGCAATGGCGATGATCACTTCCTGCTCAATTCCTACCTGAATGTGCAGCCTACGTACTACTACGACCACGCCGAATCCTTGCTCCCGCAGATAATTGCCGGGCAGTATGAGGAGTTCGTTTACAGGAATTATCTGCAAGTGCCCGATACCGTGGAAATGGAGGAGATACGCAATGAATTCGCTCCCCTGCTCACAAGGCAAAACGAGAGCAAAACAGCTACAGAGCAATTTGCTATACTCGACGCTCTGAGAGACAAGGTAGCCTCTATGGTCGAGTATTCGCTCACTCCGGGACGCACTCCCAACAACCGCGACTTTGTCAATTACTTCCTCTTAGAAAACCACAAGGGCTACTGCACACACTATGCCTCTGCGGGAGTGATACTCGCGAGAATGGCAGGCATCCCTGCACGCTATGCGACGGGCTACGTTATCGTCGGCGACGATTTCGATGAAGCCTACCAGCATCCCGCTCTCCATACCTATCAGATAGACGTCAAGGACAACCGCAGCCATGCGTGGGTAGAGGTCTACATCAGCGGCTACGGCTGGGTGCCCTACGAATTCACAGCGGGCTACAGTCAGCAGTCAATTGATACGACTCCGACCACTACGGCTACAGATTCCGCGGAAACAACTGCCGATACTACAACTACGACGGCAGTTCCCGAGACTACCACCGACGTAACTACGGATACGCGTGCTCTGCATAATAGCACTACGGCGCAGAATACCACAACTGCTGCAACTACTGCGGGCGCGACTACTGCCGTTTCTACAGGCGGATTCGGCAAGGGCAGAGGCGGCGGTTTCCACATCACTATACCGCCCGCTGTCAAGTACACGATATACACCTTCCTGCTTGCGGCTGCATTCATAGCAGCGGCTCTGCTGCGGCGTGTGCTTATCCTGTGGCTGAGGCGGAAGCACATCAGCGAGGGAGACCCGTCGAAGCGTATGCGGTACATTTACGGCTACGCGGAAAAGCTGCTCGGAATCATGGAGCTCAAACGCGAGGGCGAATCGCGTATGGAATATGCCGCAAAGGTCGACAGGGCTATCGGCGGCAAGCTCTACCCAGAAGGAGGATTCACTGCCTGCACCGACGCAGCTCTGCGAGCGGCGTTCTCCGAGGAGCTGCCTGACAAGAATGAGGCTGACACGCATATGAAATTCGCAGATGAATTTGCGAAGAATCTCTACGCGGAATCAAAGCCTTTGAGAAGGTTCTGGTTCAAATTCATCAACGTGATACAGTAAAACTGTAGGGACGCCCATTGGGAGTCTGCTGAAAACGAATCAATTATTGGGGCGGATAATATCCGCCCCTACTTTTTTTGCCAACTAAACAAATTGTAGAGGGCAGCGTTCCTCCGCCCGACTTTGAGTTTGTCGGTATATTTGCGGGCGGACACGCGGGTCCGCCCCTACGATTTTTCCAGATTGTGTGATATTTCTCTTCCCTGTTTCGTTTATAGTACAGAAGCGCTTCTACAGAGATAAGACGAAAGGAGATGAAGCCGTGAACGACGTACAAATGGCGCTTATATACGATAAGTACAGCAGTGCCGTTTACCGTGCCGCATTCGCATACTGCCGCAATGCCGCCGACGCCGAGGACATCACGCAGGAGACGTTCATCAAACGCTTCCGCACCGATATAGACTTCCCCGACGACAAAGCGGAAAAGGCTTGGCTGATGAAGGTCGCGGCCAACAAGTGCAAGGACTTGTTCCGCTCGGCGAGATATCGGTATTTCTACAACTCGGTGCCGCTCGACGAAGCGAATCTTGTGTATGAAAGTCCCGAGGAGAGCACGGTCTACCACGCTGTCATGGAGCTTCCTCCGAAATACAGGCTTGTGATACATCTCTACTATTACGAGGGGTATTCCGTGACAGAGACCGCTAAAATAATCGGCAGGAGCGAAACTGCCGTCCAGACTCAGCTCTACAGGGCGCGGAAGCTCCTGAAAGAAGCATTAGGAAAGGGGATGTACTTATGAATATGAGCGATTACAGAAAAGTCACCGACCGCATTTATCCAAGCGATAAGTGCCGCGAGGAGGTAATGAACATGAGAAGTGATAATAAAAGGAAGAAGATAAAGCACCGTCACACGGGCAAGGCAGTCGCAGCTATCGCTGTAGCTGTCGTTGCGGCGTGCGGAGGTACTGTCGCGGCGGCGGCTAAGCTCGGAGCATTCGAGCGGCTCAGCTTGAAAAATACGCGAACAGTCACGAACACCGCAGGCGATGAGTTCCCGATAGACAAATTCGACAAGAACGACTATGCTTCTATCGCTCCCGCCGCAGTCGATGTAGATGATACCGAACCTCAGACAAACGAGGATATCACAATATCTATCGAGAGCGTTTACTGCGATGGTCAGGAGCTGATATTCGCGCTTAACGGCTCGCTGAATAACGGAAACAGCGTCGGTGCAGGCTATATCAGTTGCCGTGCAACTCTTTATGTGAACGGCAAGTATCAAGAACCAATTAACCCCTACGGCTGTTCATTCGTCATCGACGAGGATGAGGAAAACAGCTTCACGGGAAGTGTCACGTACATTCTCACAGGCAAAAACAAGATAACTGAAACATCGGATATAGAGCTTAATCTTGCTGGCTTCAATGCCCGTGAAAAATACTGGACTGACCCACTCCTTGAATCCGAGGCGCCAGTATCTCTCAGAACGCAGGTAAAACCAAATTTAAGCCTTGTACGCGACTTCGGCGAAAACGGTATCACAGCCGAAAAGGACGGGTTCTATTTCACGGTATATAGCATAAGTCCCGCGATGATGCTCTGTCATGGCGGCTATCCCGAGAGCTACGATATCGCGATGCAAGAAGAAATCGAGAACGGCACAGAAGACGGCTATTGCCACGCTGTTCATCCGCTTGTGTTCGTGTTCGACGAGGATGGCAACTACATCGAGGGGCTGCCGATGAATCCTATTGATATGCCCGACGGCGAATTGGCTTCAGCGTGCGTTTCGACCGACTCAAAGACGCTGACGATAAAGGTCGGCGACAAGAACTGCCAGTCCAACGAGAACGGCTCGATAGAATTCGACGACCAGTACGGACATCAGAGCTTCGGCTATATCACCGAATTCACCCTCGACCTCGATGAATAATCAGGAAATTTCTGCTCATACTATCAACAGGACATTGTTCCAATCTATCCTTAGAGGTGAGAATATGAGCAAGAAAAAGCACAGCGTTGACGTCGAGAACGACCAGCACAAGCAGTCGGGAAGCGAATCCTCCGAGCACAGCCATGAAAGCAAGTCGGACAGCTCTATGAAGGACTGCGACTAATGCAGACATTTATCAGAGAATAAGCGGGCTGCCGTGATGTGGACTAATACTCCGTTCACGGCAGCCTGCTCTCTTTTGTGCAGCTTTTCCTAAAGATTAGAAATGAAGTCTATCCCGAAAAATGAACATCGGCACTCGTTCTGAGTGCCGATGTTTTTTCATAGTATAATTGTCAGAATCTCAGCTCTGCCATGAACTCCGTGTCGGAGCAAGCAAGCTTCAGCTCCATGCCGTTCATATGAGCGGCACGGTCAGCCAGGCTGAGTCCAAGCCCGCTGCCCTGTACGTTGCTGCGGGAGGAATCTCCGCGCACGAAGGGCTGTTTGAGCTTCTTCACGTCGACCTTCGCCGCTACCGTGTTGGTGATAACGAGCCGTTTGTTACTGAGCTCCGCGCTGATATTTCCGTTCTCGGAAGTGTACTTCACGGCGTTGGAGATAAGGTTCTCAACTATGGTATCGAGCGATGCCCGATTCGTCTTTACCTTCGCCGAGCCGCTTGTCTTGAACGTGATATTCTTCTCTTCAAGCGCGATATCGTACTTTTTCACCGCGCTCTCTACGAGCTCCCCGACGCTGACTTTCTCGCGTCCGAGCTTCGAGCCGTCCATGGTGTTGAGCTGCAGGGTACGGCTCACCATTGAATCCGTAGCGGATACGTTATCGATGATAGAGCGCAGATATTTCTGCTCCTCGTCCCCGGAGAGACCGCCTTCAAGGATATTCTCGGCATAGCCGCCTATCGCAGTAAGCGGTGTCTTGATATCGTGGGCGAGGGCATTGGTGAGGTCGCGCTGGAAGTCCTCCATAGCGTATTTCACCTTGTTGGAGACATTCCTGCGCCATGCATACAGCACCGCGATGAGCACCAGTATCGCCGCCACGAGGAGCGTGTACGTCCAGAAGTAGCGGACGAGATGAGGCTCCATATAGTTGAAGATATAGCGGATAGAGAACATATAATGCTCGCCGTTGAGAGTAACATTGTAGTTCCTTGCGAAGGTGGCTGTACCGTCGGAGTTGCCGCGGTAGCTGTAAGAAGACCCTGACTCATATCTATAAGAAAACTCATCAGCATAGCTGTCAAAGGCGTCTCTGTCTGTACCGAAGAATCCGAGCAGTGAATAGCGCGGGTTCTCGATTTTGTTGCTTATGCCGTGGTGGACCGTCATCAGCTCATAGTCGGAGCTGTCAACATCGAGGTCGTTTATATCTATCGTAAATTCTTTTGTTTCTTCCTTTTCTATCTCATCAGTGGTGAGTAGGAACGTGCTGTCATCGTCGAATATCCCGCTTTTCTTATAGGTCGTGATACGCAGCTGTCCCTCATGCGGGATAAATGTGCGGTCTTTCTTGTTGATGTACATACTGTCCGCGCAAAGCTCGGTGTATACATTTGCTTCGGCGCTGCGGAATCCGCTGATTAATTCTTCGATCCCCTTACCACTGAGCGTTTCGATATCGCAGCTGTAAAATCCCCTGTACTTGTCCTTATCCTTGTCCTTCTCAAACAGCAGCAGTACCTGGAAGTTCATGCGGCTCGAAGCGACGATATTGCCGTCCTTGTCCACGAGCACGGATATATCGTGACACTTCTCGCTGTAATTGGGCACTATCTGTACCATATGCATACTTGAAGGGTCAAACATCGGCGGATGCTCGAGAGTAACGTTGTAGCATGTGTACATCGAGAGAACGGAGCTGATATCGTTCATCAGCAAATGTGGTTCAGCATATTGAGTGCGTTGGCTTATCAGCTCCATAAGATCAGCTGATTCAGACTCTATCTGCATTTCAAGCTGCTTGTTTATCGTCTCACGCATATATGTCTGGAATCCGACAGCGAACACGCACGACAGCGCGAGCGCGACTGCGAGCGATTTTGTCAGTATCCACGCGAATTTCTCGCGCTTTTGTTTCTTGAATCTTTTCATAGTTGCCCCTCCTTTATTTGTCGGTCAGCTTGTAGCCCCTCCCGACGGCGGTGTGAATCTGCGCTCCCGCACTGCCGAGGACTTTCCTGAGCCGCTTTATATGGTTGTCGACCACGCGGTCTGCGCCGAAGTAATCGCTTCCCCAGACTCTGTCGAGCAGGGTATTGCGGTCGACCGTCCAGCCCTGATGCTCCATAAGGTAGCGCAGTATCGCGAAGCCCTTGGGCGTGAGTTCGACCTCACCGCCGCCGACATAGCATGTCAGCTTGCGCGTATCGAGGCGTATATCTCCACAGACGAGCACGGTATCCGTGCCGCCCTCGGTGCGCTTGACGATAGCCGAGCACTTCGCATACAGCGCCGACAGCATGAACGGCTTGACTATGTAGTCGTCGCAGCCGAGGTCATACCCGCGGAGTATGTCCTCCTCGCGACCGCGCGCCGTAATGAACACGACGGGGATATCGCTGAGCCTGCGTATAGCCCGGCAAATGGTGAAGCCATCAGCCTCGGGCAGCATGATGTCGAGCAGCACGAGCGAATACGCACTCATGTCGTTCTCCGCGAGCCGCAGAGCGTCCGCGCCGTTATGGACAGCGGTCACAGCCGCGCCTTTGTTTGTGAAGTATTTCTGAGTGACCTCGCAGATTTGCAGGTCGTCCTCGATAAGCAGTATATTCATAAAGTTCGGAGCTCCTTTACTCTTTGTGCTTATTATATCACACCTGTGTGTCATTTGTATATCATTTTCGGTAGATTTTTGTATCATTGCAAAAAAGCCACTGTGTATACAGTGGCTAATTCTCGATTATTCGTCTTATGTCCTGTTCGGCTTCGAGGAAGCTGCCGAGCTGTCCGAGGAGTTCCTGTGAGCGTATCAGACACTGCTCGCGCGTTTTTCCGATGAAGTACCGCTCCTCGCTGTAATAGTCGGTGAGGTAGCGGAGCGCAAGCTCGCCCGTCACCCACAGTATACCGCTGAACAGCGAGACTTTCTCTGCATCAGTGAGGAAACCGCCTAATCCGGATTTGAAGCCTTCCGTAAGCTCCCGAACTGCCTTAACGTCAACTCCGTGTGTACACACAGACCGCACCATATCGCCGTAATCGAGGGCGGCTGCTCCGAGCATGACCGTATCGAGGTCGAGGACGATGCAGGGCTCGCCGACGAGGATATTGTCCGTCTTGGCGTCACCGTGGATAATGCGCACGGGGACGCCTTCAAAGCTGAAGTTGAGGCGCTCCCGCAGAGTCATGAACTCGGGCGGGATATCGGCACAGACCTCCGCAAGGCGTGCAAAGTACCTGCCGTAGTCGTGAAAGCCTTCTATCACGGGCTGTATCTGCGCTCCCGAGGCGCTCATCACGCGTATAAAGGTGCCGTATGCGTGCCCGATGCGGCGGAGTTCTCCCTCACAGGCTGAACCCTTGCAAAAGGCGTACATTCGCCATATCTCGCCGTCAGACTCGGCGTAATTCCTGCCGTTGCAGGCGAGAAAGCGCGGTACTCTCACATCCTCGCAGTCCGCAAAAACCGCCCCGATCTGCGCAATGTTGGACATGACAGCTTCGGGGCGGGAAAAGACGCTGCGGTTCAGCGACTGGAGCACGTATCGCCCGCTTTCAGCCGTGACGATGAAAGTGCGGTTTATGTGACCCGTACCTACCTCGCTGATACCGCAAATGCCTGTAACTCCAAATAGTGCGGCGATACGCTCAATATCCATTAGCTGCTACCCTCTTTATCATCACATCGTAGCAGAGGAAGTCGCCGTCTGCCTCTATCGTCCTCGAATCTATCACCATGTAGCCCTTTTTAAGGTATATCTGCTTTGCGGGAAGGGACGAATCGAGCCGTGCCGTCCCGTAGCTTTTGGCGACTTCCGCCTCCGCAAACCTCAGCAACTCGCCGCCTAAGCCCTTGCCCTGCTCGTCGGGAAACACGAAAAGGCGATTTATGCTGTCACCGATGACTGTGACCGTTCCGACTGCTCTGCCGTCCGAGAACGCTAGGCTGACCGCTCCCAATTCTATGTCCGCGGAGATGTGCTCGCGGCTATGGTGCGCGAGGAAGAAGTCAACCGCGCCATTTGGGTAATAATGCGGATATACAGCCTTAATCGTGGACTGTACTATCTCATGGACCGTTCCGATGTCCGTGAGAGCTGCGGTAATGATTTCCATAGCAGACTCCTTTCGCTGAAAATGCAAAGGCGGATATCAGCGTGCCGCTCTTATCCGCCTGTTAAATCTTTGTTGACTGATACCGAGAACGCCGTCCCCTACATCTGATTTCTGAGTTTATCTCGTCTCTTTCGTCATCATCAGTGCTGCAATGACGAGCAGCATCACCGACAGCCATATCGTGCCTAGCCCGAGGCGAGCCGATATCACGCCACCTACACCTGCTCCGAGTGCAAAGATGATGATTATTCCGAAGAAGTGAAGCGCCTTGTACAGCGATTCCCTTTCTCTGTCGCGTAGGAACTTCGATAGGCTCTCGGTACCGCTGCGGAGGTTGCCTATGCACATCGTGCTCGCATATCCAAAGCCGTGTACCGTTCTGAACGACTGCACCTGCATGGCACACGCCAGCGATACAAGCATATTTGCAGCCATATTCAGGCTTTCGGGTAGGAATCCCACTATGCAAAGCATGACCATTTCCATTGCTATGACTATCTGCCGCCAGTGGAGGCTACCGCCCTCCTTGTAACGGTTCTCGACGCGTTCGGCGATGAATATGCCCGCCGCAAATGCGATGAGCGGGAGCATATACCGCAGTCCGTCATGCCAGTGTCCCGTCATGAAGTTCTGGCTCATGAGGACGACGTTGCCTGTCTGCGCGTTGGCGAAAACGTGTCCGCGGACGTTATAGGTGTAGGCGTCCTGCAACCCGCCCGAAAAAGACAGGATCGCACTCAGTCGGAAGCTCTCTGAGGTCTGCATTATACCGCCCTTTCTCAGCTGTTGATGTCTCGTACACGGTGACCGTGCTTAGTTTTTGAGGCTGTGCATGGGTGCGGGGATACGTCCGCCGCGGTTGATGAACTTAGCCGCCGACTTGTCCCTGATAGGCATAACGGGTCCGCTTCCGAGCAGTCCGCCGAATTCGAGGGTATCGCCCTCTTTCTTGCCTACAGCTGGGATAAGGCGTACAGCCGTTGTCTTGGTGTTGACCATACCGATAGCAGCTTCGTCCGCGATAATAGCCGAAATGGTCTCGGGAGAAATGTCGCCCGGGACTACTATCATATCCAGTCCTACGGAGCATACTGCCGTCATAGCTTCGAGCTTTTCGAGCGTGAGCACGCCGTCAACTGCCGCATCTATCATGCCTGCGTCCTCGGAGACAGGGATGAATGCTCCCGAGAGTCCGCCGACAGTCGAGGAAGCCATGACCCCCCCCTTCTTCACGGCGTCGTTGAGCATGGCAAGGCAGGCAGTTGTTCCGTGAGTGCCGCACATCTCCAGTCCCATTTCCTCAAGGATATGGGCTACGCTGTCACCGACTGCGGGAGTCGGAGCGAGCGAGAGGTCAACTATGCCGAACGGCACGCCGAGGAGCTCCGAAGCCCTTGCTCCTACGAGCTGTCCCATACGTGTTATCTTGAACGCGGTCTTCTTGATGATGTCCGCTATCTCGTTTATCGAAGCGTCGGGGTACTTTGTCAGAGCCGCGCGTACAACTCCTGGACCTGAAACGCCGACGTGTATCTCGCAGTCGGGCTCGCCTACGCCGTGGAAGGCTCCGGCCATAAAGGGATTGTCCTCGACTGCATTGCAGAATACGACGAGCTTTGCCGCGCCTATGCAGTCACGGTCTGCGGTACGCTCGGCAGTCTGCTTCACTATCTGTCCCATAAGCTTTACCGCGTCCATATTTATACCCGACTTCGTAGAGCCGATATTTACAGACGAGCAGATGTTCTGCGTAACGTCAAGAGCCTCGGGGATAGAGCGTATCAGCGCCTCGTCGCCCGCAGAGAAGCCCTTGTGTACAAGTGCGGAATAGCCGCCGATGAAGTTGACTCCGCAAGTGTCAGCCGCACGCTGGAGCGCCTTTGCAAATTTGACGGGGTCGCCGTCGGGACAAGCTGCTGCGAGCATTGCTATCGGAGTCACCGAAATGCGCTTGTTCACTATCGGTATGCCATACTCCTTCTCTATCTGCTGACCGACCTCCACGAGCCTGCCTGCCTTGCTGACTATCTTGCTGTAGACCTTCTCGCAGGCTTTGTCTATGTCGGTATCTATGCAGTCAAGCAGGGAGATCCCCATTGTTATCGTTCTTATGTCGAGACATTCGTCCTGTATCATTCTTATCGTCTCGAGTATGTTGTAGACATTGAGCATTGTATTCTACCCTTTCTGTAATTTGTGGGACGCCGTCCCCTACAAATCGTTACCGCTGATTTATCAGGATATTTGCGGAACGTCGAGTGGCGGCGTTCCCTACACTCCGTTATTGGTGATTTGCCGATATATTGGCGTGCGGATAATATCCGCCCCTACAATCATTCAGACGCTGTGCATCGAGTTGAAGATGTCCTCGTGCATGGTGTGTATCGAGAGCCCGAGCTGACTGCCGAGGCTGTCCATGCTGTCGACGAGCTTTGCGAAGTCGGCGTTAATACCTGTAATGTCCACAAGCATTATCATCGCGAACATATCCTGCAATACGCTCTGTGTCACTTCTATCACGTTTACGTTGTATTCGGCACAGATACCGCTTACCTTGTGGAGAATACCTACTGTGTCCTTGCCTATAACAGTTACGACTGCTCTCATAATATGACCTCCGTTTTTCGGGCGGTTCGCTCCGCTCCGATAGTATGACAATATTATAACATACTTTTTCGGAAAAAGCAACAGGCGCGGGAAGAAATTTCCGATTTGACTATGTCTGCCGCGAAATCGGCGGCGCGGAGATAAAAATACAGTGTATTCGTTTGAATGACTCATTGTAAAATATCCCTCTCAATAGTTGCATTTTCGTCACGGATGTGTTATAATGTATAAATAGTTACTTACAGAGGTGAAGCTATGTTTTTAATGGATTGCCACACACATACACAGTTCTCGGTGGACTCCGAGGCTGACATAAATGCCTGTGTAGAGCGAGCCGCGGAGCTCGGGCTCGACGCATACGCCATTACCGACCACTGCGAATGTGACGCGTGGTATCCCGCGGAGCACTACTCCGCCGAGGAGAGCATATTCCACGAAAAAACCGACTACAAAGCTGATTATGAAGCCTCAGTCGCCGCGGTGACGGCTCTGAAGGAGAAGTACGCGGGCAGGCTCAACCTTATATGCGGCTCGGAGCTCGGACAGATACTCTTCGACCGCGACGCCGCACAGGTAGTATGCTCTGACAAGCGCGTGGACTTCATTATCGGCTCCGCGCACCGCATACACGGCGAAAAGGACTTCTACTTCATCGACTACACCAAGCTCGACATGGACGGCATATACGACCTCCTCGGACG
Organism: Ruminococcus sp.; assembly: GCA_017649325.1. Classification (GTDB taxonomy): domain Bacteria; phylum Bacillota; class Clostridia; order Oscillospirales; family Ruminococcaceae; genus Ruminococcus. Next base: position 22,570 of record JAGCHA010000031.1, on the reverse strand, counting down.
CTACTTCAAGGAGGTGTACGAGCTCAGTCAGACAGGGCTGTTCGACGTGATAGGACACATCACCTACTGTCTCAGATATATGAAGCAGAGACACGGGATATGTCCGGATATAAGCCGATTCGACGACATCATCGCAGAGACCTTCCGCACTCTCGCCCACAGCGGCAGAGGCATCGAGATAAACACCTCCGGCTTGCGGCAGGGCTTCGGAGCGACTTTCCCCGACCTCAAATACCTGAAAATGTACCGCGAGCTCGGAGGAGAGATCCTGACTATCGGCTCGGACGCGCATACAGTTGAGGATATAGGTGCGAATGTCTCCGACGGAGCAGAGCTTGCCAAGGAGGCGGGTTTCCGCTACCTGACCTACTTCAGGGAGCGCAAGGCGAATTTCATAAAAATAGTTTAGGAGATGCAGGGAAGCATCCCGTTCAACTGATAATTTCTCAAACGGCAGGCGAGTGTCACTCGTCCCTGCGCAGGATCGGACAAACTAACCGAAAGGATGATATACATGAAAGAACAGATAATCAAGATATTACAGCAGAACGCGCGTATCTCCAACACAGAGCTCGGCGAAATGCTCGGTATCACCGCCGATAAGGCCGCCAACGAGATAAAAGAGCTCGAGGACGAGGGCGTTATCCGCGGCTACAGCGTCATACTCGACGACGATATGCTCGCAGAGCCCACCGTATACGCGACGATAGAGCTCAAGGTAACTCCCCAGCGAGACCGCGGTTTCAACGACATCGCCAAGACTATTATGATGTATGACGAGGTCGAGAGCGTCAGCCTGATGTCCTCGGGAGCATATGATCTCGCTGTTGAAGTCAAGGGCAAGGACCTCAAAGAAGTTGCCTTCTTCGTGTCGGAGCGTCTTGCTACGATTGACGGTATACTCTCGACGTCCACCCACTTCATTCTCAAAAAATACAAGGAAAAGGGTATCTTCATCGACAATGAAGAGCCTGACGAAAGGGGTCTGTATTAAGCGTGATAGACTATGACAAGGTCCTTTCGGATAAGATAAAGAACGTAAAGCCCTCGGGGATACGAAAGTTCTTCGACATCGCGGGAACTATGGAGGGCGTCATTTCCCTCGGAGTAGGCGAGCCAGACTTCTCTACCCCATGGGTCATACGCAAGGCGGCTATACAGGTGCTTGAACGCAAGCACATCATCTACGGTCCAAACAAGGGCGTGCTCCCGCTGCGACAGGCTATAACACGCCGTATAGAAAGCAAGCACGGCGTAAAGTACGACCCTGCCAATGAGGTCATCGTTACCGTCGGCGGCTCTGAGGCTATCGACCTCGCAGTACGCGGTCTGCTTGACCCCGGCGACGAAGTCCTCGTAGTCGAGCCCTGCTTTGTCTGTTATGCCCCGCTCGTGGAGCTCATGGGAGGCGTACCTGTCTCGGTACCGACAAGGCTGGATAACAACTTCAAGCTAACGGTTGACGACCTTCGCGGCAAGATAACAGAGCGCACAAAGCTGCTCATCCTCCCTTTCCCGAACAACCCTACAGGCGCAATTATGACGCGCGAGGACCTCGAGCCTATTGCAGAGCTCCTGCGCGGTACAAATATAATAGTGCTCACGGACGAGATATACTCCGAACTCACCTACGGCAGAGAGCACTTCTCGATAATCGAGCTTGAGGGTATGCGCGAGCGCACCATATACGTCAACGGCTTCTCAAAAGCATACGCGATGACAGGCTGGAGACTCGGCTATTTAGCTGCTCCCGCACCGATAGTATCGCAGATATCGAAGATACACCAGTACGGCATTATGTGCAGTCCTTACATAAGCCAGAACGCCGCTGTTGTAGCGCTTGATTCATGCGACGACGAGGTCGCGAAAATGGTCGGTGAGTACAATATCCGCCGCCGATTCCTCGTCAGCGAATTCAACAGACTCGGTCTGACCTGCTTCGACCCCGAGGGCGCGTTTTACGTGTTCCCGTGCATAAAGAGCACAGGTTTGAGCAGCGAGGAGTTCTGCGAGCGACTGCTTTACGAGAACAAGGTCGCGGCAGTACCGGGAAGCGCATTCGGCGAATCAGGCGAGGGCTATATACGCATTTCCTACGCCTACTCCCTCAAGCACCTCATGGAAGCTATGGAGCGCATAGAGCAGTTCCTCAACAAGCTGAAGGAGGAGAAAAAATGAAGGTAAAAACAGCTGCAAAGGTAAACCTTGCGCTTGACGTGGTGGGAAGGCTGAATCACGGCTATCACGCGATAGAGAGTGTATTCCAGACAGTGGGTATCTATGACGAGGTAACTGTAGAGCTCATTGACGATATAAAGATAGAGGTGAGCTGCGATGTACCCGAAATGTTTGCAAGCTCAGATCCTATCCCCTGCGATGAGCATAACATCGCCTACAAGGCGGCATACTATTTCCTGAACCGCAACGGTGTGGGAAAAGGCTGCCGTATACATATTAAGAAGGGCATTCCCTCGCAGGCAGGTATGGGCGGCGGCAGCACCGACGCCGCGGCAGTTCTGTACTGTCTGCACAAGCTCATAGGCAAGGATATTCCTCCAGCCGACAACGTAGGAGCAGACGTACCGTTTTTCCTCACGGGTGGTACTGCATATGTTTCGGGCATAGGTGAATCGATCGAGCCTATCGCCGATTATTCGGGCAGGATACTCGTTATTGCCAAGGGCATGGAGGGAGTCTCCACAGGCGAGGCTTACGCCCGCATAGACAAGCTGGAAAATCCCAAGCACCCCGATACCGACGCTCTCGTGGAGGCTATCAACAACGCTCCTGATGAGGCTTACAAATACTTCGGCAACCTTTTCGAGGAGGCTGTAGACCTCCGCGAGGTTGATGATATCAAGGCTTCAATGACCGCCTGCGGAGCACTCAGCGCAGTGATGACGGGCAGCGGCTCTGCCGTATTCGGACTTTTCGAGACACGTGACACAGCGGAGAAATGCGCAGAGAATCTCGCAGCTTCCGGATATTTCGCACAGGTCTGCGAGACGGTCAGCAGTTCTTTCATAGAAATAGAATAAGCAGCTACAGCTCAGGGTAAGACCTGAGCTCTTTTTTGTCCTCATCCGGCGTTTCTGATGTGCAGAACTAACAGTTTGCTCATATAATTATGTAGTAAAATATTCAAGATTTACACCATTTCTTAAAAAAATGGGTTGCTTTTTGTCTGTACGCTATGTTAAAGTTATTGTGGTATGTTATAGACACGCTGTTCCTGCGTGTTTTGAAAAGGTGAAAATTTGTCCGCTCACGGGCAGGAAAGAAGGTAATCAGAATGGAACACAAATTGGCAAGAGCTGTGACCGCTGTAGCGGCAGCTACGGTCCTCTGTGCGGGAACTATCCCTGCGATCCCGACCAGTATGGCTGCGGTGCGTACAGAGACTACGGTCAAGAGCATCGGAAAGTCAGACTCGCAGGCTTATCTCCGCGGCGGTGCGGCGATAGTTAAGGACAGCGAGCTCGGCTCGGACGTCCTATCGCTTAAGGGCGGCTCATTCGGAGCGGGCTGGCTGGAGCTCCCCGAGCTCTTCAATAGCGGCTGCGACAGCGGATTCACGTTCTCGATGAAATACAAGCTTAACTCCGATTCGGCAAATTATTCACGTCTGTTCCAGTTCGCGACCGTGCCGTTCGGTACGGGCAACGCCCCGTCGTACTCGTCGCCCGATATCTCCGTGGACGTCAAGGATAAGACAGCCTTCCGCGCGAGTGTATTCGCAGGTACGGGCGATTCCACGCTGAACGACGATAAGCACCGTGCGATATTCGACCTCAGCGCAAAGCCTGACAGCGGCAAGTGGCACGAGCTCATGCTTGTATGTACACCCGAGGCTGCCACCTACTACATCGACGGCGACAAGGTCGGCTACGAGGCTGACACTATCACCGATACGATGAACAGCCTCTTCTCCGAGAAGATACTCGACAAGTACATCTACAATTCGATAGGACACTCTCTCTACTCTGACAACGACATCAGTATGTCGGTAGACGATGTTCAGTTTTATGATGCAGCTGTCGGACCGAACTCCGATACTCTCCCGCTCTATGCCTACAGCTTTGACGGCGATACTGTCACAAAGCAGGAAATAGAGATAACCGAGGAGGAGGGCAAGTCCCGCACAGGCGCGACCGTTACGAGCATACCCGCGATGACGACTACCTCCCCTACGGGCAAGCTCGTCACCAAGATATGGTACGACAATAACGGCAGCTATTACTACTCCGTAAGCAAGGAGAGCGGTGAGACAGTCATCTCGCCCTCGAAAATGGGTATCGTCCTCAGCAACGAGGATCTTTCGAGCGGCTTCAGCAAAACAGCTCCCGACTCAACGATAACTCCGCACGACGAGATATACATGATGCCTTACGGCAAGCACACCACTATCCGCGATCGCTATAACGAACTCTCGTTCCCGCTCGTGAAGGGCAATTCGATTCTTACCGTTTACCTCCGCACATACGACGACGGTATCGGTCTGAGATACGCGCTGAACAAGGGCGGCTCCATAAAGGAGGAAGCGACCGAGGTAATCTTCCCCGGCGGCTCGAAGTTCTGGGGCAACTGGCCCAACGCCACCTATGAGTGGGACATGGTCGAGCTTCCAAAGGACAGAGCCAACGAGACCAACGCGACATATTCGCTCCCGTACACGGGCGTTCTCGCTAACAACAGCACTTGGGTAACAGTATCCGAGGCGAGCGTATTCAACGAGCCCGACCCGTACTGTGCAGGCGCAGTGCAGTTCCTTGGCAACTACCACAGCCTCCGCTTCAAGGGCGGCGTCAAGGTCGGCGGAATATCCATGAGCAAGGCGTTCCATACGCCGTGGAGAGCCGTTGTCATAGGCGACACCCTCGACGAGATGTCATCGAGCGACCTTATCCTCAACCTCAATCCTCCCTCGGAGATTGAAGACACAAGCTGGATCCGCCCCGGCAAGACAGCGTGGTCATGGTGGAGCAGCGGTGGCGACTCTCCCGTTATGTATCACACCCAAAAGGACTACATCGACTTCGCAGCCGATAACGGCTGGGACTTCGTCTGCCTCGACTTCGGCTGGGCTCTCTGGGACGACAGCGAAGCTAAAGTCAAGGAGCTCTGCGAATACGCCGCGGAAAGAGGCATTGGCATATACCTCTGGTACGGTGTAAACAACAAGGGTCACAGCGGCTACAAGGACAGCAAGGGCAATCCCGCCTATCCGTACTACTCACTGCTCGACGAGGCGACGATTGTCCGAGAGTTCGAGCGTATCCGCGGTCTCGGAGTACAGGGCGTCAAGGTCGATTACTACGAGAGCGACACTCAGGAAACGATGAAGCAGATGTATCTCTGTGCTACAATAGCAGCCAAGAACCACCTCATGGTGCTCTTCCACGGCTGTACTATCCCCCGCGGTGAGAGCCGCACCTTCCCGAACATAGTCTCCTTCGAGGCTGTAAACGGCACAGAGTACTACAAGTGGTTCGAGTCCCCCGCGCTTGCGAACCGTGTATCCTACACTTTCACGAGAAACGTTGTAGGCTCGGCAGACTTCACCCCCACTGGTATCCCGATTTACGGTATAAAGGCGACAGCGGGCTTCGCACTTTCGGACGTTGTCACTATTGAATCTGGCATACAGCACTTCGCACACTCCGTCTACACCTACGAGGGCAATCCCGCACTCCCGCTCCTCAATGACGTGCCCGTAGCATGGGACGACATGAAGGTGCTCGACGGCTATCCCATGCAGTTCAACGTGACCGCAAGAAGAAGCGGCGACGAGTGGTTCATCGGAGCCAGCACGCTCTCGGCACGCACAATAGACATCAAACTCTCGGAACTCATCGGCGACGGCAAGTATAACGCCTACATCTTCGGCGACAACGCCAACGGCAGTGCTCTCGAGATAAAGAAGCTCGAAGGACTCACATCCAAGGACACTATCACGCAGAAGCTCCTCGCGAACGGCGGCTGCGTAATAAAGCTTACTCAGCATGAAATGAATCTCACAACGCCTTACTCGAACTACAAGTTCTACGAGGCAGAGAGCGCTCAGATGGGCGGCGGAGCCAAGCTCACAACAGGCAAGGACGCGAAGTACAGCTCGGGCAGCGCATATGTCGGCTACGTTGGCGGCAGCGGCGGCGGAAGCGTAACCTTCACAAACATCAAGGCCGACAAGGACGGCGAGTACCCGATCCGTATCTACTACATCTCGGGCGAGAGAAGAAGTCTGAAAGTGGACGTCAACGGACAGTTCGCAGTCAAGCTCAATGACCTGTTTGCCAATCAGGGTGACTGGTCGGGCATACGCGCGATAACCACCACAGTCAAGCTCAAGGCGGGCGACAACACTATAAAACTGTACAACAATGAAGGCAACGCGCCCTCGATAGACCGTATAGCGCTTGCGATACCGCTCGACAAGCCCAAGGGAGACGTAAACCTCGACGGCAAAGTGTCTGCGGCAGACCTCGTATGCATGGAGAGATACCTTCTCAAGGCTGAGAAATTCTCCAAGCAGCAGTTCGAGGCAGCCGACCTCGACAAGGACGGCAGAGTCGATACCTTCGACCTGGTACATCTCAGAAAGATACTCACGGCTTAAACGTGAATAAAAGGGAATTTTTACTTTCAGAAGGGGTATAAACGAAGATGAAAATTACAAAGAAAATGCTCTCGGTGTGCCTGTCTGCGTGCATGGTACTGCCGCTCGCCTCAGGGATACCCGAGGTGAGCACGGTGCCCGCAGTGGCAAACGCCGCTGAGTACGAATACGATGAAGACATGGTAATGCGCTATACTACCATGGCTGGCAATGTTAATACCAACAACGCGTGGAACAACGACGAGTCGTTCTACAAGGCTCTCCCCATAGGCAACGGACGCATCGGCGGAATGGTCTACGGAAACTATCCCGACGAACTCATCGACCTCAACGAGTGTACAGTATGGAGCTCGGGGCCGAGCAACAACAACAAAGATGGAGCTTCCTCATATCTCAAGCAGGCTCAGGACCTGCTGAAAAACGGTAAATACAAGGAGGCTAACGACCTCATCAGCAGCAAAATGATTGGCGGCGGCGAGGCGAAGTACCAGATGGTCGGCGGCTTGAAGCTCAGCTTCGGACACAAGAACGTTACTGACTATCAGCGCGTGCTCGATATGAACGACGCCGTTGCGCGAACGGAGTACACATACAATGGAGTCAAGTATCTGCGCGAGACCTTCGTCAGCCATCCGGACCAAGTAATGGTAACGCGCATAACTGCCAATAAATCAGGCTCGGTATCGCTCGGTATCGGCTACGAGAACGTGCTCAACGGCGGAGCTTCCGTAGAAGGCGGCAATACGCTCGTAGCCAACGGTCACGGCAGCGATGACAACTGGGTAAAGGGTGCTGTCTACTTCTCCTCGCGCACCAAGGTCATCCCCGAAAGCGGAACGGTCAGCGCAGGCAACGGTACTCTGAACGTATCGGGCGCGGATTCGGTGCTTATACTCACTACGGTACGCACGAACTTTGTTGACTACAAGACCTGCAACGGAGACGAAAAGGGCGACGCCAAGGCTGATATGGCGGCGGCTGAGAAGAAGTCCTACGATGAACTCTATGCCGCCCACAAGGCTGACTATCAGGAGCTTTTCAAGCGCGTGGACATCGACCTCGGCGGTAACAGCGCGGCTGCCAACTCCAAGACCATACCGACCCGTATCAGCGAGTTTGGAAGGAGCGACGACCCAAAAATGGTCAAGGTGCTCTACCAGTACGGACGCTACCTTATGATTAGCGCATCACGCGACGCTCAGCCTATGAACCTGCAGGGCATATGGAACAAGTACTCCTCGCCCGCGTGGGGAAGCAAGGCTACCACAAACATCAACTACGAGATGAACTACTGGCCCGCGATGACGACCAACCTCGAAGAATGCTTCATGCCGTTCGTCGACAAGGCGATATCAATGCAGGAGAACGGCAACCAGACCGCAAGAGTACACTACGGCATATCCGAGGGCTGGGTGCTCCACCACAACACCGACCTCTGGAACAGAACTGCTCCGATAGACGGTGCGTGGGGACAGTGGCCTGTTGGCGGTGCGTGGGTATCGAATATGCTCTACGACGCATACCGCTTCAATCAGAATGACACATATCTTGAAAAGGTATATCCTACGATAAAGGGAAGTGCCGCTTTCCTCAACCAGCTCATGCAGACAGTCAAAATTGACGGGCAGGAATACTCGGTAATCAACCCGAGTACCTCTCCTGAGCTGAATCTCCCGCCGTACAGCGGTCAGAACGAGGCATTCTGCGACTACGGCGTAACGATGGATAATGGTATCACCCGTGAGCTGTTCAAGGGCGTGACCGAAGCCTCCGAGATACTCGGCAGAGACGAGAATCTCCGCGATGACCTCAACGCCAAGCTCACGCTCATCAGACCTGAGATAATCGGCAAATGGGGACAAATAGAAGAGTGGGCTCACGACTGGGACAACCCCAAGGAGACCCATAGACATATCTCGCATATGTACGCGCTTTTCCCGGGCTATGAAATAACTCCCACCGACAATCCCACCACTGCCAAGGGCGCGGCAACTTCCCTCAACGGACGCGGCGACAGCGGTACAGGCTGGTCCGAGGGCTGGAAACTCAACTGCTGGGCACGTCTCGAGGACGGCGAGCACGCCTACAACCTCGTGAAGCTCCTATGCTCGCCCGTTGGCGCAAACGGCCGTCTCTACGACAATCTCTGGGACGCTCATCCGCCCTTCCAGATAGACGGCAACTTCGGCTTCACATCGGGCGTTACAGAAATGCTCCTCCAGAGCCACAACGACGTGATATCGCTCCTTCCCGCACTTCCTCAGAAGTGGAACACAGGTCACGCGAACGGTCTCCGTGCGCGCGGGAACTTCACGGTAAAGGAAATGAGCTGGTCTAATGGCTCGCTCGACAAGGTCGTTATCCTTTCGGGTTCAGGCGGCGTATGCACAGTCAGATACGCAGGAGCTACGGTTAGCTTCGACACCGAGGCAGGTCAGGAGTACACCCTCGACGGCTCGCTGATGATAGAGGGCTCGGACGAGATGCAGAATCTAGCGCTCGGCAAGAAGGTAACGTCTTCAGGCAATGAAAGCGGCGAGGAAGCAGCTCTCGCTGTAGACGGCAAGGACGGCACAAAATGGTGCCATATCGACGGTCTCGGCGGAGAGTGGATACAAGTCGACCTCGGCGAGGAATATGACTTAAGCCGCTACGTTATCAAGTTCGCAGGCGTCAAGGAAAATATCAAGTACAACGCACGCGATTTCAAGCTCGAAGCCAGCACTGACGGCACGAGCTGGTCCGAGATAGACACCGTCTACGGCAACACCAAAACAGTCGCAGGAGCAAGTCTGAAAGACATCTCCGCAAGATACGTAAAGCTCACGCTGCTGACCTCCACGCAGAGCAACGACGGCGGAGCAAGAGTATACGAGCTTGAGCTCTACGGCGGAAGCGGCATACCTCCCGTCCCCGTATCCGCATACAACAAGACCGCGGCTTGCAGCTACCGCTCAAAGCACGGAACAGTCCGCAAAGACCACGACGACACCGACCTCGGCTACATCACCGACGGCTCATACGTAGTCTACAGGAACATGGACTTTGAAAGCGGCGCACAGGGCTTCAAGGTAAGCGCAGCGAGCGAATCCGCTGGCGGAAGCATTGAGGTACGCGTTGGCGGAGTAGACGGTACGCTGCTCGGCACGTGTGATATCACGGGAACTGACGGCTGGACGGAGTTCAAGGAATTCGAGTGCAAGACCAAGCAGGTCAAGGGCGTAAACGACGTCTACCTTGTATTCACGGGAACAGAGGACTTCCTCTTCAACGTGGCGGATTTCAGCTTCTACGGTATCAAGGGTGACATCGACGGCGACAGGGTTGTCGACACCTTCGACCTTATCCTCGGACGTCAGGCACTGACAGGCAAGAAAGAACTCACAGGGCTTGCGAAGTCAAACGCTGACATTGACCCCGACGAAAAAATAGCAATTAACGACATGGTGCTCTTGCAGAAGTACCTGCTCGGCAGCAGCAAAAAGCTTTAAAAGCAAAGGCGTGATAGAAATCTATCACGCCTTTTTTTGTCACCGTCTCGCTAAGGAAAGAACTTCTTAATCTTTTTTCTTTTCGTCGGATTTTGGCAGCTTGCCGCCGCTCTCGGATCTGAGCTTAACCATTTTGTATATGAATATCATCAGCGCTATAGCGAGGATCACTCCCGCAAATGCGACAACAGCTACGATTATCGCGACAGCTATCCACACGCCTGACGTGCCCTCTTCGGAGTCGTCGTCAGACTTGGAAGCCTTTGCCTTTGTGGTTGTGACCTTCTTGCCGCTCTTATCGGTCTTGGCAGTCGTCACCTTGGCATCAGACTCATCCTTGCCGCCGTCGTTGACTATTCCCGCAGAGCGTCCCGTCTCGCCTACCACGATACCTCCGTTCTCCTCCGCGAGGAAACCCGTTACCCACGCGAGCGAGGCGTTCCAGTTAATGGTACACTCATTCACGCACCATGCCTCTATATGGTCGAGGTAGCACTTCTGCGGAGCTATCTGCCCCTTCTTCCAGCCGCTACCCTGTACCCACGGGTCCTGCATACCCGAATTAGGGCCGCCTGCCATAACTCCGCAGGGAGCCTTCGGGAACGTATCGTCTATCAGCCACGACCAGTAGCGGTGGTGGGGGTACTCGGTGGTGTGGGAGCCGTAGCCCGTAACGTATGAGTAATCCATAGGGTTGCGTCCGAGGATGTAGTCCATACCGCCGATAACGCCGTCCATGTATTTGCCGTCGTCCGTGAGCAGGTACGCGAACGCCATAACTATAGAGTTATCGGTAACAAAGGAGTTGCTTCCCCACACATAGCCCTCATCGGTGTCGTTATACGCAAGCTTGCTCGCACCGTAAGGAAGTCCGTAACCCTGCGACTCCTCAAGTTCTATAAAGGTGTCCGCCGCAGCTGTTACCGCATCCGTGATTATCTCAGCGTCGCCCTTGTCGAATGCGTCGGTGTTCAATGCCGCGCTGAGTGTTCCGCAAGCCGCTGTGTTGCCCCAGTCCATACTGCCGATGGTATCGACGCTCTCTCCACCTCCGAGCGAAGTCGGAACTGAAAGGAAGAACTTGTTCTCCTGTATATCGTCATAGTAATCCTCGTTGCCCGTCGTGATGAAGAGCTCCGTCGCAGCCCAATAGAATTCGTCGGTGACATCGTCGTCGCCGTATGCGCCGCCTCCGACCGATTCATCGAGCGGAGCGTACATTGCCGGGTGCTTCTTAGCCGACTCATAGCACTTCTCAGCCGCGTCGAGACACTTCTGCGAGAAGCTGTTGTCAATGTCCTTCCAGAGTCGTGCCGACTGAGCTGCACACGCCGCAAAGTTGAGGGTCGCCGCCGTCGTCGGAGGCTTTACGATACGCTTCATATCGTCGTCCGCGGGAGCTATGCCGAGAGCCGTCCACTTCTCGTCATGCGCCTTGTGGTAGACCATATCCTTATATTCGCCGCTGTCGACTATCATGCTGAACATCCAATCCATTTCCCAGCGTGCCTCGTCGAGGAGGTCGGGGAAGCTGTTGGTGTTCTCAGGGATATTCATAGTTCCGTCGGCGTATTTGTCCTCGAAGCCGTACTTTACAGCCGTCTCATACTGATTCTGCATCATCCACAGCGAGAAGCCGCCGTTTACTACGTATTTGCCGTGGTCTCCCGCGTCGTACCAGCCGCCTGTGACATCAATAGTACCGCTCGAACCGCTGTAGCCCCACGTATGCTCTATCTCTGCCATATCCTTTTGGTGACCTGCCTTGCGGGCGAGAGCGTTAGCGTCTCCCGAGGTGATGAGCGATGCCTCGATATCTATACCGCTTCGGTTCTGATAGAAATAGTTGAGCGAGTCGTAGAGCATACTCGAATAGACTGAACTCCCGCCTATCGCGAATTCACGGCTGACATTGCCGTCCGAGGTCTCGATGTGATAAGTTCCCTCGTCGTCGAGATCGCTGAAATCGAGGATGTACACATTGTCGTCCGAGTCCTTGTCATAGCCGAATTTCAACGCCTTGCCCGAATAAACGGATTCGCCGTTCTCGTCTATGACATCAAAGGTGAAATTGCTTTTTGTGTCCTCGCTGACAAAGGTCGCTCGCTTCGCTCTGCCCACGAAATAGCCGACCTGATTCGTGAGCACGAAATGCCTCTGCTCCTCCTCGGGCTGAACATAGTCGTTCTCGTCGCCGCTGAGGTCGATGAGGGACATATTATCAAAGGTGATGACAGTTCCTGCGGGGAAACAGCCGCCCGGGGTGTACTGTCCGTCGCCGCCGAGATGGAAAGCCCACTCCGCGACCTCCATCGACTGCGAGGGAGTAAACGTTACCTCGACCTTTTTGGTCTCATTGGCGTTAATCTGTATCGGGTCCCACGTATTGTTGAAGTCGCCGTCGCCTGTGGACATATTGTGCCATATCTCCACGTCGCCGTCGAGATTGCCTATCTTGGTATAGAATTTTCCGCTGTTTGAAGCCTTTATCTCGTAGCTGACCTTATACTGGTGCCCCGAGACTATCTTGAGTCCGCGGTGACGGAACTGGCAGTCCCACCTGTCCTCTCCGCCCTGCGAAGCTCCGCCCGGATTGACTATCGTTATCTTGTAGACTCCGTTGTCTATCTCGAAGTCCATCTCTCCGGGAGCCGACTCGCAGATATGCCACGGCAGACCTATGCCCTCATCGAAGTCGGTCTGACCGAGCTGCTGCCCCGCAAAAGCGGTATACGGCGACAGCACCGCGGGAGCAGTGCTTCCCACCGCGATTACACCTGCCATGAATGCGGAAACTGCTTTGCCTATAAGCTGTTTTCTCATTGGTGAATGCCTCCTAAACATAATAATACATTTATACTTTAATCCTTTTGGAGGCAAAAGTAAACACTGCGGCATAAAAGTTTACATTTTCTAAATATTAAACGGCGGGAATGTGAAAAATCAACGGTGACTGCGTTGATTTTTGTGCAATATCACGCCATATATCCCATGTTGGAATACTTGTACGTGCTCCTGAATATAATGCTGTAAAGCATTTTTTCAAGGAGGTCAATATATGGAATTCAGACTGAACAGAGAAGCCGTGCCCGTCGAAGAGGTCATCTACAGCGACGTACAGGAACAAGGGATCGAGCTCGACTACATACTTCCCGACTACTATCCCGACATCGTAAGGCTCGTGCGCTGCGATGTTATACCCGTCATATCCGATTGGTCGGTCATCGGCGACCGCCTCACATACGAGCTGAAGTGCGAGATTCGTCTACTCTACTGCGGCGATGACAGCTCGGAACTCAGATGCGTGACGCAGAAGCAGGACTACTCCAAGACCGTGGAGCTAGGCAGGAGCGCCGATTCACCCGAGGTAACACTTGCAGCGAAGTCAGGCCACATCAACTTCCGCGCCGTGAACAAACGCCGTCTTGACGTGAGAGGAGCCGTATCCGTGCGGATAAACATCCGCGGCAAGCACTCGCAGGAGGTAATCAGCGATGCCTTCGGCATGAATATCCAGCTGAAAAAAGCTCCCGTACGCTTCGCAGCTAACAGGCTCAGCGCCGAAAAGACTGTACAGCTCTCGGAGGAGGTAGCGCTCTCTGCCGCTCAGCCGCCGGTCATCGACATCGTTTACCGTACATGCTCCGCGAGCGAGTGCGAAATGAAGACCGTATCGGGCAAGCTCCTTGCAAAAGGCGAGATAAAGGCTGATATTCTCTACTCGTGCAGCCGCGGCGGGAGCTCCTCGCTCGAACCGATGAGCTTCACTATCCCCTACAGCCAGATACTCGATATGGAAGGGCTCGACGACTCATATGAGTGCATCGTTCGTGCAGAGGTCATAAGCTGCGAGATAATGCCCGCCGCAGACAAGGACGGCGAAAACCGACTGCTCAAATGCGAGCCCGAACTGCGCATAACCTGCCGTGCTGTCAGGACTTCCGACATCATGGCGGCTGTTGATGCGTATTCGACTGTCTACCCGTGCGAGGTCGAATACTCCGAGATACAGGCTCAACAGATGCCCTCAGTCTATGCGGAGAGCTTCCGCCATTCGGCTGTCCTCGCGGAGGGAGACTCCGTTCCGACGGAGGTATACGCGCTGTGGTGTACCCCAAAGCACATCAACACCCGCGTCGGCGAGGACGGCAGGTCAGTGATGATAACGGGTATGCTGACCTATTCAATGGCTGCTAAGGACAGCTCTGGACAGATGATAATGCCCGACAGAGACGAAGCCTTCGAAGAGCAGATAGATATCGGCGACGACCTCACAGGCGCAGAGGTCTCCGCAGAGCTTGCAGGGGCAAATGTCTCCTATAACATCTCGTCTGAGGGAGTCCTCACCGCAAAGGCTGATATCCCGCTGAAGATAAGCGCGGGCAGCTCCGCGGCGATACTCGCCGTGACAGCAATAACGGTCGATGACTCTGTGAAAAAGCAGCGCGACGGTGACTACGCGATAAAGCTGTATTTCGGCGTCGAGAACGAGGACGTCTGGGACATAGCCAAGCGCTACAGCACCGATGCCACCGCGATAATGGAGGAAAACGAGCTCACGGGCGAGAAGCTTGAAAACGGAAGAATGCTGCTTATCCCGATAAAAGAATAATCTGAAAGGAGCATAATATGGCTAAAGATATCTATTCGAGCATCGCCGAGCGTACTGGCGGCGATATCTACATCGGAGTTGTTGGTCCCGTGCGGACAGGCAAGTCCACCTTTATCAAGCGCTTTATGGAGTCGCTCGTCATCCCAAACATCAAGAGCGAATTCGTCCGTGAGCGTGCACTCGACGAGCTCCCGCAGTCCGCCGCTGGCAAGACAATCATGACTACCGAGCCCAAGTTCATACCCGAGGAAGCGGTCGAGGTCAGCCTCGGGGACGGCGCAACATTCAACGTCCGCCTCATTGACTGTGTAGGCTACATTGTCCCGAGCGCTGTCGGCTACATAGAGAACGAGCAGCCTCGCATGGTGATGACCTCGTGGTTCGACGAGGAGATACCATTCAATATGGCGGCTGAGATAGGTACGCAGAAGGTCATCACCGACCACTCCACGATAGGGCTCGTCGTGACTACGGACGGCTCTATCTCCGATATCCCGCGAAGCGAGTACGAGGAGTGTGAGGAGCGCGTTATACGCGAGCTGAAGGCAATAGGCAAGCCGTTCATCGTTGTGCTGAACACCACCTCCCCGACCTCCCCTGAGTCAAAGGCTCTAGCAGCGGAGCTCTCCGACCGCTATGACGCGAAGGTCATACCTGTGAACTGCCTCAGTCTTGAAGAACAGAACATCCGCGAAATGATCCGCGAGATACTCTACTCCTTTCCCGTAAAGGAGATAAACATCCGCACAGCACGATGGATAAACTCTCTCGAAAAGGGACACTGGCTGAAAAGCGAAATACTCGACTGCATACGCGAGGCTGCAAAAGACGTACAACTCGTGCGGGAGGCGGTCGATTCCGCGGAAGCTATGGCTGAGTGCCCGCACATCGTCAGTGCTGCCGCTACCGCTATCGACCTCGGCAAGGGCTCGGTCACTATCACCGCCGAGCTCGACAACAGCCTCTTCTACAAGATACTCGGCGAGGCTACCGGCATTGAGCTCGAAAACGAGAGCGACCTTATGCCGCTGCTCATGGAGCTGAACAATATCCGCCGCAAGTATGAGCGCATAGCTCCCGCACTGGAGGAAGTCGAGGCGACGGGCTACGGCATAGTAATGCCAGAACTGGAGGAGCTCTCGCTGGAGGAGCCGAAGATAATCAAGCAGGGCGGAAAGTACGGCGTGAAGCTGAAAGCGTCCGCACCGTCGATACACCTGATGAAGGCGAATATCACCACCACAGTCTCACCTATCGTCGGCACTGAAAAGCAGTCGGAGGAGCTTGTGATGTACCTGCTCGACGGCTTCGACGACGACCCTAAGAAGATATGGGAGAGCAACATTTTCGGCAAATCACTACACGAGCTCGTCAACGAGGGACTTCACAACAAGCTCTACAAAATGCCAGTGGATGCGCGAATGAAGCTGCAGGATACGCTCGAGCGCGTGATAAACGACGGCTGCTCGGGACTTATCTGCTTTATACTGTAACAAAAAAGGAGTACCACAGTGTACTCCTTTTGCTTATCCTTCATATTCACACACCACTGCGCAAACAGTGATATTGTCCGTACCGCCGCGAAGCAGAGCCTCCTTGACGAGCATATCGAGCCGCTTTGGCAGAGCCTTCGGCAGCTCCATGACCTCCTGTATATCGTAAGCGGAGAGGTAGTCCGAAAGCCCGTCACTGCACAGCAGCAGCACATCTCCGTACTCCATGCCGCCCTCAATCTCCTCAACGTCAATTGTTGGATCGTTTTTGACGTTGCCGAATGCGGGGAAAATGATGTTCCTGTGAACGTGAGTGCGACGCTCCTCCTGAGTGATAGAACCCTCCTCGTAGAGCAGCTGCACGAGCGACTGGTCGCGCGAAAGCTGGCGGACTTTCCCCGCACGGAAGCGGTAAAGCCGCGAATCTCCGACATTGAACGCGACAACGTGTCTCTCGTCCGCTACGGCGACACCGCAAAGCGTGGTCTGCATATTGCGGCTGTCGGGGTCGTCCTCGCTGTAATCGGCGAGGCTGCGGTGTATCTCCATGAGTCCCGCTTTCAGCTCGCCCTTGCGGTAGTCTGTGACGTCACGAACCATTTCAAGGCACATCCTCGACGCAAGCTCGCCCGCATTCTCGCCCGATACACCGTCGGAGACTGCGGCAATAAACGGTGCGGAGAGCCTGTGCTCGAGCCTGCCGTCCGTGAGGACATTCCTGCCGACGAGCATAGCGTCTTCGTTATGAGGCATAATGCCTTTTTCAGTTATACCGCAGCAGTAAAACATACGTGACCTCTTTATATGGAATAGAATCTCTTTGCATTTTCGCAGGTGATGTCGAGGAGTTCCTGAACATCGAGCCCCTTTATCGCAGCGGCAGCCTGTGCCGTGTACGCGATGAGCGAGCTGTCGCAGCGTCTTCCTCGGAACGGCTCGGGAGCCATATACGGACAGTCCGTCTCGAGCAGCAGCCTGTCGAGCGGCACTTCCGCGAGAGCCTTGCAAGGCTTCTTTGCGTTCTTGAAAGTGAGAACTCCGGTGAAACCGACGTACATCCCGACCTTCACTACCTCCTTCGCTATTTCCGCGGAGTAGGAGAAGCAGTGTACGACTCCCGCGGGACGGTGCTTTTTCAGCAGTTCGAGCGTGTCCTCGGCGGCATCGCGGCTGTGAACGATTATCGGCAGTCCGAGCTCTTTCGCGAGAACTATCTGCTCCTCAAACAGAACTATCTGCTTATCGCGGTCGTAGCCCTCGTAGTGGTAGTCGAGCCCTATCTCCCCTATCGCGCGCACTTTCGGATTGGACTTGGCAGTTTCCGCGACGATATCGAGATAATCCGCGGGATTTGTATCAACGCTCTCGGGGTGGACACCCGAGGCAGCGTAGATGTAGTCGTACCGCTCGGCGAGGGAGGAATTCTCGGCAGTATCATCAACACTCGATGAAGCGAGCATCACGTAGCGTACGCCGTTTGCGGGTAGCTCCGCGAGCAGTGCTTCCCTGTCCTCATCAAAAGCGTGGTCCGCATAGTGAGCGTGAGTATCAAAAATATTGTTCATTTACTTGTTCTCGTACTGTGTGTAGTATTTGTCCTTGAAGTCGTTGATGAAGCCCTGAGAAGGGATATAATCCAAGTCTGCCTCTTCGCCGTCAAGAACGAGCGGAGTAGCAATAGAGCTTCCGCTTCCTCTTTCGAGCATGGTCTTTATCGCTACCTTGTACTTCTTATAGTCAACAGCAGTGATGTCAGTTTCGGTCATGTTCACTAGGCTGTTGAAGCTGTTGTCGAAGCTGTCGGACACGCGCACGAGGTCGGACTGATTGACCATTCTCGAAACGAGGGCGCTTGCCGTATATGAACGCTCATATTCGCCTCCGCGGAAGAGAGCGTAAGTAGTGAGCTTGTCTATCTGTTCGGAGTTGAGATACTGCTCGGAACCGTCGCCGTTGAAGCCTGCAATGTCCTCGGAGATAGGATAGGTAACGCCGCCGAGGATATCGCATATCTTGATATATGCCTCGGAATCGAGCTTCATATATCTGTCGACCGTAACGCCGAACACCTTCTCCGTGAAGCTGACTGCTTCAGCCGCACCGCCCTGCTCGTAACATGACTTTATACCTTTCTGCTCGCCGTCTATCAGTGAGATAGTATTTGCGGGTATGCACAAGAACACGAGCTTCTTATCCTTGGGGATAGAGCGCATGAGCACAAATGTTAACGAACACTTCTGATTAGGCTCGTCGAGGATAAAGAGGATAGTGTGGTTGTCCTCGTAGGTGGTGGTAGTTACCTGCTTCGGAGGCGGCTCGGAGAGCTCCTTCTCTCCGCCGAGAACGCCCAGATGATGCAGGAAGAAGAAGGTTCCTCCGCCTATTACCAGAATGCCCACGAATATGGTTATAAGGTAGGGTAACGCGATACTTCCGACTTTCTTATTCTTTGCCATGACTGATGTTTCTCCTTTCGATTTGACCCAAGTCAACAAAACGTATAAGTATTGTCTTTGATTATTCACTGTAAAGTGAATGAAAGTCATACAAACAATTTCGACAGTAATGTCAAACGGCGTAATATCTACACCAACAGTTTTTTCAACTTTTCAACAATTTGTGATTACGGAACGGGTGTTTTAACAGCGGATTCAACACTCTGTTGAAATCGAACGCGCGTTCACGGAAATTAGCCTTTTTCACAACATAGTGTGCCGCGAAGCTGCTGCTTTTACTATATATATGCAGAAAAATCGCCGTCGGGACTTGAAATATTCTGCATATGTGGTATAATGATAATGCAGTGTCAGAGCGCAGTGTCGAAAACATTGTTGAGAAACGCGGTCTCTCGACGTATGTTTCTCAGGTCTGTTCCCGCACGGTCGATGAGCTCGTACACGTCATTTATACCGAATCGGCATATCAGCCGCCCGTTGCGGTAGGCATAGTTGACGGTCTGTGACGTACCCGAGGCGAAGCTCCCCTCATTGAGGAAGGCTATCACCGCCGCGGAACGGTCGACCATATAGTAGTTGCGGTCACGGTAGAGGCTCGCTGCCCCGCCGTGCTTGCCGTAGACGATATCTGGGTCGTCGTTCACGGTGACGAGCACGTCCGCATTCTTCTCCGCATAGTCGAGGAGGGTGATATAGTCCCGCGGGAATCTCTCGGCATGACGCAGATACGGCATAGCACCGATGAGACGGATGCGCGGGTCGGTCTGCTTCTTGCGGACGATGTACTCCGCCGCCCAGAGGTCGGTGCCCGTAGCAAGTCCGCTGATGAAATCGGTATAGCCGCGCTCGGCAGCCATATCTATATACCTGTACAGCACCATCTTCACTGCTCCGAGCGTGATATCGGAGTAGAGCGGGTCGTCCTTGTATGGCAGGATGTTTTTCTCACGGTGACCTGTGATACAGACCGTCCTGCTGCGGTCGCAGTGCAGCTCCAGAGCGGAGCCGACAGGCATTCCCGATATCAAAGAGTTGAGCATAGCACACCTCAAATATGTCGATACATAATATTATATCATATAATAAGCATTATTGCAACATCTACAAGCAAAAAAGACATAACAGAATTCCGAATCAAGCAGAGAAAGGAAATGAACGAAATGAAACCGTATCTCAAAAGAGCATGGGCGGAGGTCTCGCTCTCACAGCTCAGAAAGAACGTAGAGATAATAAAGGGACTCAACTCCCCGCCGACCGAGGTAATGGCAGTCGTCAAGGCTGACGCCTACGGTCACGGCGACGCCCATATCGTCCGCACTCTCGCACAAGACTGCGGCATAACCTACTTTGCGGTGTCCAACCTCGACGAGGCTATCGCCGTAAGGAATTACGCTCCAAACGCAGAAATACTCATTCTCGGCTACACTCCTCCCGAGTACGCGCACGAGATATCCATGCACAACATCATACAAGGCGTGGTCTCCACGGAGTACGCACAGGCGCTCGCGCAGAACTCTCCCGCGTCTATACGCTGCCACGTCAAGATAGACACTGGCATGGGACGCATCGGTCTGAAGCACGATACTCCCGCCGAATGCGCTGATGAGATAGCCGAAATGATGAAGATAAACAAGCTCTCGGTCGAGGGCATATATACACATTTTGCGGTCGCAGACAGCGACGATCCCGACAATGTCGCCTACACCGACAAGCAGCAAAGCTTCATTCTTGATACATACGATGAACTTGTCAGCCGCGGGATAAAGCTCCGCCACTGCCACTTTATGAACAGCGCCGCGACCTGCTACAGGAACACCTCCCGCAGCACTCTCAGCCGCGCGGGCATCATCCTCTACGGACTGCACCCCGACGTCAGCCTCGATATCCCCAAGGGGCTTGAGCCCGTCATGGAGCTGAAAGCCGTCATTTCGCACGTAAAGACCGTGAACAAAGGAGACTGTATCAGCTACGGGCGCACCTTCGTTGCAGACCGCGAAATGCGCATAGCTACGGTAACTATCGGCTATGCGGATGGCTATTCACGGCTTCTCTCCGGCAAGGGAGAGATACTTGTCCACGGCAAGCGCTGTAAAATTGTCGGACGCGTCTGCATGGACCAGCTGATGATGGACGTTTCGGACGTTCCCGAGGCTAAGGCAGGCGATATCGTGACCATGATAGGACGCGACGGAGACGATATCATCACCGCCGACGACCTCGCTCAGGTCTACGGTACTATCGGATACGAAGTGGTATGCGGTATTTCCAAGCGCGTGCCGAGAATCTATATTGACTAAGGAGATAAGATATGAAAAAGTGTTTTTTGATCGCAGCTGCGACAGCAGTGCTCCTCAGCGGATGCGCATCGCGTTCCGATACTTCGGATAACAGCAAGTCCCCAAAAGGTAACAGCAGTATCACACTCAAGGCGGAGGACAGCAGCAAGCTCCACGAGTGTACCGAGATAGCCTGTCAGAGACTCGTTAGCATCTACCCCGGTGTGCAGTACGATATATCCTACAACAACGACGACACGTCAACGATAGAATTCGATGTATCGGCCGAAAACTGGAACGAAGACACGCTGGACATTGTCGTAAAGCACGGCGAAATGACGTTCAGAAAGGGCGACGGCAGCGAGACTGACTCCAATGGAAAGAACGTCCCGACAGGAGAGGTCGTACTCGATAATACGGATATAGACACAGTGTCAGCAACGATGATGCGTACCGAAAACGACATGGAATACGCGGTAGTAATTACAACGAACAACGCAGGCAAGGAAAAATTAGCTGAAGCTACAGGCGAGCTCGCAGGTACGTCCACGCCACTTGCGATATGGTTCGATAACGAGCTCATCTCGGCACCGACAGTGTCAGCTCAGATACTTGACGGCAACGCCATAATTTCAGGCAATCTCACAGCCGAATCCTCAATGGAGCTCGCCGCCGCCATAGACAGCGGAGCTCTGCCCTGCGGACTCGAAATAACAAAACACACGATCGGAGACGATAATAAATGAAAAAAGCAATGACAATCTCTTACGAGGTAGGAAATAATCTTTATTTAAACCTCACGAATAAATGTCCGTGCGCGTGCACGTTCTGCATACGCACCCACGCAGACGGCGCATACGGCTCCGACCCGCTGTGGCTCGAGCACGAGCCCTCCTTTTCCGAGATATTCGACGACCTCGCCAAGCGCGACCTTGCCAAGTACGACGAGATAGTGTTCTGCGGCTACGGCGAGCCGACAGAAAGACTGTACGACGTTGTCGTCGTGGCAAAGGCGCTGAGAATGGTGCCGAAATGTCCCAAGCTCCGCATAAACACGAACGGTCTAGGTGAAAGGATAAACGGCACTTCCGGCTATACAGCACAATTGCTGTGCGAGACCATGGACGTTATCTCTGTCAGTCTCAACGCTCCGACTGAAAAGGAATATATGGAGGTGACACGCCCGAAATTCGATAATGCATTCTGGCTTATGTGCCAGTTTGTCAAGGACTGCGTAAATATCGGAAAAGCCGAAGTGGTGGTATCTATCGTTGACGTTATCCCGCAGGAGCAGATAGACGCCTCACGCGAGCTTGCGGAAAAGCTCGGCGCAAAGCTGAGGATACGCACCTTCGACGACTGATGTTGGCAGATGTCACAAATATCAACAGCATTTTTTGTGAGATTTTTTAGCGCTTTGGTATGGAAAAGCGATGAAAAATATGTTATAATTTAAGGTAGCAATTGTCCTAAACTCTGTTCAGGGAGGAAAAACTATGGATAAAAAGACCAAGATAATACTTGCAGTGTCGATCACAGGCGCTGTCGTGGCAGTAGGTGCCGCAGCAACAGCTACCGTCATCGTCTGCAAGAAGATTTACGAGAAGAAATACTTCTCCGCTAACT
>JAGCHA010000030.1 GCA_017649325.1 Ruminococcus sp. | reverse complement strand
ACGGAGATCTCAACACCATTAACTTTAACTGTGATATTTTCCATTGATAATTCCTCCGCTTACTTCTTGATGATTGCCTTGAACTTACAGGTTGCGATACAAGCGCCGCACTTAACGCACTTGCTCTTGTCTATCTCCATAGCTGCGAGCTTCTTGCCGGGAGCGATGTAATCGGTCCTTGAGATAGCGGAAGCAGGGCACTGCTTAGCACACATACCGCAGCCGATACACTTGTCCTTCTCGATCTCGAAGCTGAGGAGGTCCTTACATACGCCTGCGGGACACTTCTTGTCCACAACGTGAGCGATGTACTCATCCTTGAAGCACTTGAGAGTTGAAAGTACGGGGTTGGGAGCAGTCTGTCCGAGACCGCAGAGAGAGTTGCTCTTTACGTGGAGAGCGAGCTCCTGAAGGGTATCGAGGTCCTCGAGAGTACCCTTGCCCTTGGTGATGCGGTCGAGTATCTCCCACATTCTCTTGGTGCCGATACGGCAGGGAGTACACTTACCGCACGACTCATCAACAGTGAACTCGAGGAAGAACTTGGCGATATCTACCATACAGTTGTCCTCGTCCATAACGATGAGACCGCCCGAACCCATCATCGAGCCGATGCTGATGAGGTTATCGTAGTCGATCGGGATATCGAAGTGCTCTGCGGGGATACATCCGCCGGAAGGACCGCCTGTCTGAGCAGCCTTGAACTTCTTGCCGTTGGGGATACCGCCGCCTATCTCCTCGATAACTTCGCGGAGAGTAGTACCCATAGGAATCTCAACGAGACCTGTGTTCTTTATCTTGCCGCCGAGAGCGAATACCTTGGTACCCTTTGACTTCTCGGTACCCATTGATGCGAACCACTCCGCACCGTTGAGTATGATCTGGGGGATATTAGCATAAGTCTCAACATTGTTGAGGATAGTAGGCTTCTGGAAGAGACCTTTTTCAGCAGGGAAAGGAGGTCTCGGACGGGGCTCGCCGCGGTTGCCCTCGATAGAGGTCATAAGAGCGGTCTCCTCGCCGCATACGAACGCACCTGCGCCGAGGCGGAGGTCGATATCGAAGTTAAAGCCTGTGCCGAAGATGTCCTTGCCGAGCATACCGGCCTCACGAGCCTGCTTGATAGCGATGTTGAGGCGCTCAACAGCGATGGGGTACTCAGCACGAACGTAGATATAACCCTGTGTAGCACCGATAGCATAACCTGCAATGGTCATAGCCTCGAGTACAACGTGGGGGTCGCCTTCAAGAACGGAACGGTCCATGAATGCGCCCGGGTCGCCCTCGTCAGCATTACAGCAGACATACTTCTGGTCAGCATTGGGAACGATATTTCTTGCGAGCTTCCACTTCATGCCTGTGGGGAAGCCGCCGCCTCCTCTTCCGCGGAGACCGGAATCAAGGATAGTCTGGATAACGTCCTCGGGCTTCATTTCTGTGAGGACCTTGCCGAGAGCCTTGTAGCCGTCACGGCCTATGTACTCGTTGATATCCTCGGGGTTGATAACGCCGCAGTTTCTGAGAGCAACACGGTGCTGCTTCTTGTAGAAAGCGGTGTCGTCGAGAGACTTTATCTCATCGCCTGCAACAGTCTCCTCATAGAGGAACTCCTTAACGGGGGTGCCGTCAACGAGGTGCTCCTTGACGATACGGGGGATCTCGTCTACGTTAACGCGCGAGTAGAACGAGCCCTCGGGGTAAACGATCATGATAGGACCTCTTTCGCAGAGACCGAAGCAGCCTGTCTTAACTATCTGCACCTTCTCTGTGAGTCCGTTGGAAGCGAGTTCATTCTCGAGGCACTCGATTATCTTGGGAGAGCCCGAAGAAGTACAGCCTGTACCGCCGCAGACAAGTACGTGTCTTTCATATTTTGAAGAAGCGTTGCCATGAGTTCTGAGAGCGACCTCGCCCTCCATAGATTCTCTGACAGCCTTGAGTTCTTCAAGAGTCTTCATATGTTTTCCTCCTATATATTAATGATTATGCTGTGTACTTAGCGAGTATCTTTTCAACGTCGTCAACAGTGAGACGTCCGTAAACGTCCTCGTTTACTGTGAGAACGGGAGCAAGTCCGCAGGCACCTATGCAGCGGCAGGCGTCGAGGGAGAACTTACCGTCGGGAGTGCATTCGCCGCCGGCGATGCCGAGAGTTTCCTGAAGCTTGTTGTATATATCTCCCGAGCCCTTAACGTAGCAGGCAGTACCGAGACATACCGAGATAGTGTACTCGCCCTTGGGATAGAGAGAGAACTGAGCATAGAAGGTAACAACACCGTAGATCTTCTCGAGGGGGATACCTGTCTTGTCGGAAATAATTGTCTGGACCTCGATGGGAAGATAGCCGTATATCTCCTGCGCCTTCTGCAAGATAGGCATCAGAGCGCCCTGAGTGTCCTTTTTCTCTTCAATAACAGCGAGAAGCTGTGCCTCCTGTTCGGGAGTGCCCTTGAAGGGAACTGTGGATTTAGATGAATTCATTAGATGAACCTCCTTAATAATTCTGTGAAATAAATAACAATCCGCACGACGACGGAAATATTACGCCTCACATATCATAATGTATTATAACATATAATAATAAAAAATTCTATCGCCAAATTAGCCTAATTAGCCTCCGAATCATTGTACGTTTTTAACAAAAACGCGCAAGATAAATATGTTAGTATTGCATAACATTTACAGTTGTCAAGGTTTTACATTTACCAATATTTCGTTAAATTCAGCCCTTTAAAGCAAATGTGTATTTTTTGGCAAGAAACTGCAAATATTATATCTGATTTAACAGTACATTTTATATTTGATATTGACATAAGCCTTATAAAATGATATACTTTTTATATAAAAATTCATATTAAGGAGACTTGATATGCCATATTTCGTTGACAAAGAAACCATAGCCGAGTACGCCCGCAACAACTCACTGCTGAAACGGGTAAAGCGCATAAACGGCATTGCCTTCTTCACATATCTGATAGGCGGATTAATGATAATGGCTTACTCTCTCGTGAGCATGGTCGGGCTCAGCTGGGACTGGATAGCAATGTACACAGGCATACCGCTTATGTCGTATATATCGTTCATTCTGATAATCGACACGTTTATAGTCGCGCCGCTTTCGTTTTACCTGACATACCGTGTCAGCATACTTCACCACTCCCTCTCGGGACTGATAGTTCTCCCGCTTCAGGTCGCGAATTACGGTCTGATGATATGGCTCAACATCATCCACTTCTTTGACCGCATACCGATAGCGTTCACCATAGTTTCGTTATATTGCCTCGCCTGCATCTTCACGGGAGCTGCGAATATGTGGGCAGTTATCAGGTACCACTGGCTGGAGGATCAGGAGGGATTTCCGCAATTCAATGCAACATTCGAGGAATACAAAGAAAACAAGCGTGAGCGCGAGATAATGGACCCTTATCAGCTCAGGATGCAGCAGATACAGAAACGTTCAACAGGCGAAATGACTGAGCTCGGCACCACGCAGGACGAGCTCGAGAAGTACGAAAAAGTCCACATTCCGAGTGAAATGGACAGCATATAACAATGATGCGGTGCAGGCGGGAGCCTTCGCCGCATTTGTTTTTACATATTTACACAAAGTTCAAAATCAATGTTCCACTAATTTCATTGACAAATGTATACGGTTATTGTATATTTATCTTGTAGAGTACTCGATTTTTGCCGCCTTGCGTCTGTTTGCACTGTGGACGAAAGGAAGCTGTATCGATAAAAGGGAGGGTATGCTTTGAATATTCCGAATGACCCCGCAATTCTTCTCAGCTACATAAATACAAAGCTGAGAGATGAATACCCGAGCTTCGACGAGCTGTGCAGGAGCCTTGACCTGCCCGCTGCCGATATTGCCGATAAGCTTGCAAGAATAGGCTATTCCTACAACAAAGAAAGAAACTGTTTCGCCTGACGCTATGCGTCGGACAGGAGGGAAAAATGAAAAAATCACATCGCAGACCAATTGCCGTTCTACTGGCGGCAGCAGTCTCTCTGAGCACGTTCGGAGGCTTTTTCACAGCTTCCGCAGCCGATGACGAGGGAAAAAAAGAAATAAAACTCATTTATGAGATAGACGAAGACGCGACTGCGGGCAAGACCACAGACCTCTCGCTGTTTGAGCCTTCGACCACCGCCGAAGCGCACACCAACGTCCCAGCAGGCAACTTCACAAAGAAGGGCTACATCTTCTCGGGCTGGACATACGACGGAGTAGTCGGCTACTCCTCGGGACAGTTCGTAGACCTCCCCGAAGACACCGATGAGGTCGTATTCCGTATGTGCTGGATCAATATGAATGACGAGAAGCACACAGTAAAATACGTGCTCGAGCGCGACGGTATGACCTTCGAGAATCCCGAGTGGCTCGAGGACGAATCATATTACCCCAATGAGGTGTTCACTCCGAACGATACCACGGTATTCGTAGAGAAGGAGACCGAGAACGGCACACTCAAATACGTGAGCAAGTGGCTCACAGACGGCGAGAGGGTATACAGCTACGCAACACAGCTCGTTATGCCCGACCACGACATCGTCCTCTACCCTATCCTATACAGGAAGATACAGCTGACATACTTCGCAGGCGACGTTGACAGACTCAACGGCAACAGCGAATTCTCATTTGAAAAGACCGAAGGCACATCGGACGAGCTTGCAGGCAAAGACCGCTTCTCACGCAGAGGCTTCAACCTCGTAGGCTGGGAATCGAGTGCAGACGGCAATGTTTACAAGCCCACCGAGACAATCGTAATGCCAGGCGAGGACGTTACGTTCACAGCCGTATGGCAGCCCGTAGAGTACAAGGTCGCTTTCAATCCCGGCAACGGCGGCACGGTCATAAAGATACCTGCCGAGACCGATACCGTCATCACCTGCCCTGACCCCGAAATTACCGTTGAGGGCAAGCACTTCGCAGGCTGGAAGTCCAACGACGACGGCAATATCTACCAGATAGGCGACGAGTACAAGGTGCCCGGAGCTGTGCCGGGAATGGGAATCAGCTTCAAGGCTGTATGGGAGGACGGCGACGCTCCCGCAGTTACAACAGCTCCTGCGACTACCGCCCCCACAGCTTCGACCACAACATCTGCCTCAACTTCATCTGCTGCAACCACATCTACTGCTACATCTACTGCTACAGCATCTGCCTCCACTTCGACGGCGACTACTGCCGCTTCGACGGCGACTACTGCCGCTTCGACAGCGGCTACTCCCTCTACGACCGTCGAAACATTCGTCCCCGAGGACATCATCAGCGGCGACGCAAACTGCGACAAAAAGGTGACCGTAGCCGACTCCGTGGCAATTCTTCAGCATATCGGCAACTTCGACAAGTATGGACTCTCACCGCTCGGAAAAATAAACGCCGACGTTGACGGCGAAGCCGGCATCACAGCCAACGATGCACTGACGATCCAGAAATACGACGCAAAGGTAATAACCGAATTACCGGTCAAATAACAAAGAGCTCCCCGCTGTACAGCGGGGAGCTTTACGTTTTATTTTGCTTCCATAGCGCGGCGGGAGTTCTTTTTCTCCTTTTTGACCTCATACATCAGAGCGTCAGCCTGCTTGATGATACCATAAAGTGTCTCTTCCTCGGTAGGCACTTTAATAATGCTGCCGACGCTTGCGGAGAGCGTATACGGCTTACTGATAATGCTGTTTATGCTATCGAGCTTGGTATTGAGACGTCTCTCAAGTGCCGCATCATCGCCCTCGGCAGCCTTCTGCTGGAATACGACGAATTCATCGCCGCCGAAACGGGCGCAGATGCTGTCGCTTCTCAGGCACTCCTTGATAACGTCCGCAAGGCGCTGTATTGCGAAGTCGCCCTCATTGTGACCGTAGTTATCGTTGATGAACTTCAGACCGTCCATATCAATGAAAGTGAGCATTATCCTGCGCTTTCTCGTAACGCTTGTCCTGAACATATCGTCAGCCAGCTTGATGAAGCCGTTTCTGTTGTATACATTACAGAGCGGGTCTATGACATAGAGCCTGTTGAGCTCCTCCATAGCCTTGTTGATGTGTGACAGCTTACGCAGATTCTCGAGCGAGTTGCTGATATCCATAGCGAATGTATGGCACAGGAGGTTTGTTATCGGGAAGTCGCCGTTTGTAATGATGAAGTATCCGAGCACTCTCTCCTTGAAGTGTATAGGGAGGAAATAGCTGATATTTCCGCCTGTTTCGAGGGGCTCGGGGTACATCTGACTGCACGGGAAATACTCTATCGACATAGTCTCTCCCTTATCCCAGATGAGCGGAGCGCACATCTCGCAGTCGTGATCAATATTCGCGGCAGTACTCGTGAACGCCTCCTGCCAGTCCTCCTTGAGGCACAGAGCGAAGCGCTCGCATTCTATCTCAGCAACAAAGTCCCTGATGACCGCGAAGGTATCATCGGTATTCTCGGTCTCGGCGAGTCTTGCAGAGAGTATATTCAGCTTGTGGACATTATCGTTGCTGTCCTCTATCTTGTTGTAGGTGCGCTTGCGGTACTCACTGAACTCACTCACACCGCTGAGGCTGTCATTGCTGCATCCGCAGCTCTCTGTGAAAACGCACTCCGCCTCCATGTGCTCTATCTCGGGCTCTTTGCCGTTGACGATATCGAGGAGAGCGCTGCAAGCCGCACTTCCCGCACGTGCAAGCGGACGTCCCACAGACGTGAGAGCGGGGCAGTAATTTCTCGCACTGTAAGTATTATCAAAGCCTGTAACGATGACGTCGAGCGGCACGCAGAAGCCGTACTTCTCGAGCGTGCTGACAGCCGTCAGAGCCATAGCGTCGTTGGCGCAGATGAAAGCATCCGGAAGCGCAAGTCCCGACTCCATATACTGCTCGATAGCAGCCTTGCCGTCATAGGGACGGAACTCACCGTAGAAGATACGTCCCTCCTCGACGGGCAGACCATTCTCAGCCATTACCTCGCGGAAGGCGTTGAGACGGTCAACAGCCTCGGGGTTGGACATAGGACCCGATATATAGTTGAGCACCTTAGCGCCGTGCTCCTGAATGACATGGCGGACCATATTGCGCATAGCGGCGGTATTGTCGATACTGATATTGATAAACTCAGGGTAATCGGCACAGTCG
The DNA here is from genome assembly GCA_017649325.1 of Ruminococcus sp. Classification (GTDB taxonomy): domain Bacteria; phylum Bacillota; class Clostridia; order Oscillospirales; family Ruminococcaceae; genus Ruminococcus. The sequence continues at coordinate 7,877 of JAGCHA010000030.1, read as the reverse complement.
AACACCACAGCGGGCAGTTTTGCCTCCTTAACACCGCTGATTATCTTCTCCCTGACCTCCATATCGTTGATACAGTTGGTCATTAGGATGACACCGTCGAAATATTCGAGGTTGGCGACATCGTACATACTGTACTCGCCTATATCGAATATCTTACTGTCGAGCATACCCCCATATGCCGCGAAGTAAGACACGTTCACATTATTGCGTTTAGCAAAATCATTTATACCCGTGATGATGTTGTTCTGGTACTCCTCATCGAGACCCGCAACGAACACGGCAATATTAACAGTTTTTCCCATAAGTTTTCTCCTTTTACCAGAAAAGTGTGATGCTTATACGTAAATTATAGCACTTTTCACCCAATAATAAAAGAGAAAAATATGAATTAAAGCAATTTCGTGATACTGCACACACAAAGTTGCCTTTTTTTGGTGATTTCGTATATCCTTGCGCTCTTTACTTTTTTGCTTTTTTGTGTTAAAATGATTTTATATGATTTATGGCTTTACAGCTTTATTGCTTTGAAACGTCTGACAAAGCTGAGAAAGGACAAAATACTATGCCTATTACAGAATTGCTCGAAAGAAATGCTGAATTATACGGCAGTGACGTCGCTCTCGTGGAGGTAAACCCCGAGATAACCGAGGTTCGCCGCAAGACATGGAAGGAGTACGAGCTCATCGAGCCGAACCCCGAGTGCCGCTACCGCCGCGAGATAACATGGAAAGTCTTTGACGAAAAGGCAAACCGCTTTGCGAATATGCTTCTTTCGAGAGGCGTGCAGAAGGGCGACAAAGTCGGCATACTGCTGATGAACTGCCTCGAGTGGCTGCCGATATACTTCGGCATCCTCAAAACCGGAGCTCTCGCAGTACCGCTCAACTTCCGCTATACGGCTGACGAGATAAAGTACTGCCTCGACCTTGCCGAGGTCGACATCCTCATGTTCGGCCCCGAATTCATCGGACGCGTCGAAGAGGTCGCCGAGGATATCGGCAAGAACCGCCTCCTCTTCTATGTGGGCGAGGGCTGCCCCTCGTTCGCCGAGCACTACGACAGCAACGTTGCCAATTCGTCGAGTGAGGCTCCGAACATCAAGCTCACCGACGACGACGACGCAGCGATATACTTCTCCTCGGGAACAACAGGCTTCCCCAAGGCGATACTCCACAAGCACCGCAGCCTTGTACACTCTGCGAAGTGCGAGCAGAACCACCACGGTCAGACCCGCGACGACGTGTTCCTCTGCATCCCCCCGCTCTATCATACGGGCGCGAAGATGCACTGGTTCGGCAGTCTCCAGTCAGGCAGCAAGGCTGTACTGCTCAAGGGCGTCAAGCCGAAGTCGATAATCGAGACGGTATCGAACGAGCTCTGCACGATAGTATGGCTGCTCGTACCGTGGGCGCAGGATATCCTCGACGCCATCGACCGCGGCGAGATAGACACGTCGCAGTATGAGCTCTCCCAGTGGAGGCTCATGCACATCGGCGCACAGCCCGTACCTCCTTCGCTCATCGCGCGCTGGAAGGAGCACTTCCCGAATCACCAGTACGACACGAACTACGGTCTCAGCGAGTCCATCGGCCCCGGCTGCGTACACCTCGGCGTGGAGAATATCCACAAGGTAGGCGCTATCGGCAAGGCGGGCTACGGCTGGGAAGTCAAGATAGCCGACGAGAACGGCAATACCGTCGAGCGCGGACAGGTCGGCGAACTCTACGTCAAGGGACCCGGAGTTATGACCTGCTACTACCGCGACGAGAAGGCTACAGCCGAAACACTGAAAGACGGCTGGCTGCTCACGGGCGATATGGCTCAGGAGGACGAGGACGGCTTCATCTACCTCGTCGACCGCAAGAAGGACGTCATCATCAGCGGCGGCGAGAACCTCTACCCCGTTCAGATAGAGGACTTCCTCCGCGCACACCCCGCAGTCAAGGACGTGGCAGTCATCGGACTTCCCGACAAGCGCCTCGGTGAGATAGCGGCAGCGATAATCTCGGTCAAGGAGGGCGTAGACTGCTCGGTAGACGAGATAAACACCTTCTGCCAGAAGATGCCGCGCTATAAGAGACCGCATAAGATAATCTTCGCAGACGTTCCGAGAAATCCCACAGGCAAGATAGAAAAGCCGAAGCTCCGCGAGATATACTGCGGCGAGAGCCTCGTAGCAAAGCAGATAAAGAATTGACGCAATGGTGCAGATGTTCGGAACATCTGCACCATTTTAATACGATAACACACAGAAAGGAAATAATTATGGAAAATATCGAGGAAGTAAGAGAGTATTTCAAAAACGACACCTTTGCCACGGCTGCGGGCATGGTCATCGACGAGATAGGCGACCACAGTGCCGTGTGCAGTGTCGTCCTCGACGGCAGACACTGCAACGCCATGGGCAACGTAATGGGCGGAGTCCACTACACGCTCGCAGACTTCGCATTTGCCGTAGCCTCCAACTGGCAGCAGACGGGCGTAGTCGGCATAAACAACAGCATAGCCTACCTCTCGCCTGTCAAGGGAAAGAAGCTCATCGCAAAGGCGACACTGGTAAAGGACGGCAGGAGCACCTGCGTATACAGCGTAGACATCACGGACGAGCTCGGCACGAAAGTTGCAAACGTCCAGTGCATGGGCTTCCACGTAAAATAATTCGGGATCAAAGAACTCAGATCATAGTGGGCGGATATTATCCGCCCGCTTTTTTACATTCAAGTCAACAACGTCATTTTCCGACAAATATCGCAAAAACCATTGACATTTTCCGACAAAGGGTATATAATTACAATCGCGTGAGAATTTCAACAGGAGTGCGATTTATGGAACAAAAAGAAATATACCTCAGCAAACTTGCCTCGCAGAAGGAGCTGTACGCCGAAGCTGCCAAAAAGCTCGGTGCCGAGAGCATTGCGGACGCAGATGAACTACGCGGACTGCTCAACTCCGTCAGCGACGACGTAAAATACATGATATACGAGTCTAACGAGGACATCATCAACGGCTCTGTCCGCGAGATAATAGGCATATTCACCGAAGCGGAGAAGAATAACGCCCACATCTCCATGGAGGTCATCGAGGATGAGTTTCTCAATCTCATAGACTCCGAAGCCCGCATCACATCGCAGTCAAAGCCGCGCAGCCTTGTACACCGCGACGGCGAGCTCCACCCCGCGGTACATATATGGATAATCAAGCGCAAGGACATGGGCATATATGTGCTTTTGCAGAAGCGCTCGCACGAGAAGCGAATAGCTCCCGACTGCTACGACGTATCCGCAGCAGGTCACGTGGGACAGGGCGAGGAGTTCCGCAGCACGGCAGTCCGCGAGACAGCCGAGGAACTCGGCTTGAAGATACACGGCAGCCGGCTGGAGCTTATAGGGCTGATGAAGAACTGCTACACAGCCGAGGGCATCAACGACAACGAGCTGAGGGCGGTGTATCTCTGCCGCGAGGACGTGGACGTTGACAGGCTGGTGCTCCAGTCGTCGGAGGTCTCCGATGTATGCTGGGCAGAGATAGACGAGCTGCTCGCAGTCATGGACGAGGGTGAATTCAAGCACTGCATCTCCCTCGAGGAGCTTGCACTCATCAAGAAGGCGGTTTTCTGAAACAGGCAGGAAAGGTGTTATATGGCTGACAATAAGGAAAACAAGAACAACGATAACGATACTCATTTAGCAATCGGTATGTCCTTTGGACTCAGTATTGGTATGATGATAGGTGTAATTATGGATAATATCCCGATATGTATGTGTATCGGTCTTGCGCTCGGAACTTGCATCGGCGCTTTCTTAAGCACCTCCAAAAAGGAAAAGAACGATACCGACAAAGAGGACAAATAAGCCACATAATATACGAAAAAGCCAAGCTCACATGAGCTTGGCTTTCTTTATTTATTCTGAACTTACAGCACTCCGAGTCCGTCAAGCAGAAGTTTCACGCCGATGAGAACAAGGACGATACCGCCCGCGAGCTCGGCTTTTTTCTCATATTTGCTGCCGAAGCGGTTGCCTATGCCGACGCCGATAAGGCTCATTACAAAGGTGATAACTCCGATGACGGTCACTGAGCTGAAAACGGGAGTCTTCTGCGCCGCGAACACAACTCCTACCGCAAGCGCATCAATGCTCGTAGCGATCGCGAGCACGAACAGCTCGCCGATATTGAGTCTGTACTCGGACTGCGTCTCCGCTTCATCTCCGCCGCGCACAGCCTCGAATACCATTTTTCCGCCGATGAAGCCGAGCAGAATAAACGCCACCCAATGGCTGTATTGGCTGATGAACTGCTCGAAGCGCGAGCCGAGGAAGAAGCCGATAAGCGGCATTCCCGCCTGAAACACACCGAAAAACAGTGCAGTCAGGAAAGCGCCCTTATAGTCTATTTTTTTCATGCTCAGCCCCTTGCAGACCGAGACTGAAAAAGCGTCCATAGCGAGTCCGAGCGAAAGAAGAATCAATTCTGTCCAAGTCATATTCAAACCTCAAAAAATCGGGTACCTGAGCCCCCGAGGATGTACCATGCAACAGTGTTTATTATACATTGTATTCGGCTTGAAGTCAACAAATTCGCGTTTGTGCGGGATAACTCAGAGCTTATACGTAAAGATGAAGTCGTCCATGACATAGCCGTTTCCGATATCGGTAACTACCTCGTCCGTGATGACGAAGCCCGTCCTCTTATAGACGGCTATCGCGCGGTCGTTGTGCTTGTTCACAGTGAGGTAAACGGAGCTCTTTCCCGCTCTTCTCGCCTCGTCGAACACACGCGCGAGCATAGCTGAGACTATCCCCTGTCCGCGCTTGTCGGCTCTGAGGTAGAGCTTGCTGAGGAAGAAGCGGTCGTCCTGCTCGGGCTTGACCGCGATATAGCCGCAGAGGTCATCCCCGTCGTAAACGGCGAAATAGGAGTAGGACTGCTCCTCTATCTGGCATATCATAGCATCAAGGGACTGAAACTTCTCCACCATATAGTCTATCTGTCCCTCACTGATGATGTCAACAAAGCACTCATGCCATATCTCGTCGGCAAGCTCCGCAACTCTGCGAAGCTCGGGGAGATACTTCACCTTTTTGATTTCCATAATGACCTCCTAATGCAAGGGCTCTGCCCTTGACCCGCCAGAGGCTCTGCCTCTGGACTCCGCAGGGGAACACAGTTCCTCCTGACCCCGAAATACGTTGCCGCTCGCAAGCTCGCTCCTATGCTCAAAAGGCAAAGCCTGCTTTCAGCGGGAAACAATTAAGCAATGAAAAGGGCGGATAATATCCGCCCCATTATGATTATTCCTCGTCAGGCATATCCCAGTTGTGGTAAACATTCTGAACGTCGTCGTTGTCCTCGAGGTGCTCGAGCAGGAGGTTCATCTTCTTGATGTGGTCCTCGTCAGTGAGCGTGGTATAAGTTGCGGGCACCATTTCAGCCTCTGCGGAGAGCACATTATAGCCCTTTGCGGTAAGAGCCTCTCTTACTGCTGAAACGTTCTCGGGAGCGCACTCTATCTCAACGCTCTCCTCGGAGATGTCGAAATCGTCTCCGCCGCACTCGAATACGTCCTCCATAACAGCGTCCTCGTCGAGACCCGTGTTCTCGAGGATAACGATGCCCTTCTTGGAGAACATGAAGGATACACAGCCCGTAGTACCGAGGTTGCCGCCGAACTTGTCGAAGTAGTGGCGTACATCGCCTGCTGTACGGTTCTTGTTGTCGGTGAGGCACTCAACGATAACAGCTACACCGTTGGGACCGTATCCCTCGTATGTGAGGTTCTCGTAGTTGTTCTTATCCTCGCCGCCCGCAGCCTTCTTGATAACGCGGTCGATGTTGTCATTGGGCACGTTGTTAGCCTTAGCCTTGGCGATAAGGTCGCGGAGCTTTGCATTGTTAGCGGGGTCGGGACCGCCCTCGCGTACAACGACTGTTATCTCTCTGCCTATCTTAGTGAATATCTTGCCCTTAGCGGCATCTGTCGGTTCCTTCTTGCGCTTGATATTATTCCATTTTGAATGACCTGACATAGCCTTTTTCTCCTTTACTCTGAATAGATATAGTTCTCGTCGGTATCGTGACGCAGCTTGTATAAACGTGCTATCTTCTCATCGCGGTAATCGAGTATCGCGACGATTCCTGCTCCTGCAATGAAGCCGAAGACAAAGCCTCCGACAACTCCGAGGATAACTCCCCCGAGCTTGATTCCCTTCAGGATTCCCATTACACCCTTGATAAAGCTCATATCATATACCTCCGTTTATCATATTTCAGCGGACACATCTGCATCCGCGATTATCCTGTCAAACAGCTGGTAGATACGTTCAGTCCTGCCGAGCAGGAAGAGGTAGCCGAACAGGCACTCCACAGCTGTTGCGCGTCTGTACTCGACAGCGTCCGCGTGCTTGGGTACGGTATTTCCCGTAGCATTCCTGCCGCGCTTGAGCACCGCGAGCTCTCTCTCATCGAGGAGCTCCTCAAGCCTGCTGTAAGCCTCCGACTGGAATTCCGCGCATACGAGCTTCACCTTTGCGGAGTGTAGCTTTGCCACGGGCATATTCGCGATTCGCAGGAGATACTCTCTCACGAGCGTGTCATAGACGCTGTCTCCGAGAAACGCAAGACTGAGCGGACTGTAAGTGTTCGCCTCGCGTTCCGTAAGCTTTTCATTTTCCATATTACTCAACAAAGTCAAACTCGAATCCCTCTATGCTGACGGTATCGCCTTCCTTAGCGCCCATTTCCTCAAGCTTGGCGATGATGCCGCTGTTGATGAGCACGCGCTGGAAATACTGGAGCGATGACCAGTCGTCGGGGTCAACGGTACGCATAACGGGCTGTATCCACGGCGCGTCTACGAAGAATACGCCGTCCTCCTCCGTTATCTCGAACTTCTTGTCCACGCCGAGCATCTCATCGAGCTCAGCCTGCGGAATGGGCTCAGCCTCATACTCTTTTATCGGCGGAAGGGTATCAAGCACCTCCGACACCTTCTTTATGAGCTCGCGCGTACCCTGAGTAGTCGCGGCGGAGATACAGAAGAAGGGAATGCCCTTCTCCTCGATGAATCCACGGAAATCGGCTATCTGCTCTTCGGTAGCCATATCGCACTTGTTCGCGGCGACTATCTGCGGACGCTGAGCGAGCTCCTCGTTGAACTTTGCGAGCTCCGCGTTGATGATATCGAAGTCCTCTTTGGGGTCGCGCCCCTCGATGCCCGAAACGTCCACGACATGGACGATGAGGCGGCATCTCTCGACGTGGCGGAGGAACTCATGACCGAGCCCCACTCCGTCGCCCGCGCCCTCGATAAGCCCGGGGATATCCGCCATAACGAAAGACTTCTCCTCCTCAGCCTTCACGACACCGAGAACGGGCGTGAGGGTAGTGAAGTGATAGTTAGCTATCTTGGGTTTAGCGGCGCTGACAACGGATATCAGCGTAGACTTGCCCACATTCGGGAATCCCACAAGTCCCACGTCTGCGAGGAGCTTGAGCTCGAGAGTGACCTCGAATTCCTCGCCGGGGTAGCCCGGCTTTGCGAACTTGGGTATCTGGCGCGTTGACGTAGCAAAGTGGACATTTCCCTTGCCGCCGTTGCCGCCTCTTGCGAGCACCTTCGGCTCATCCGAGGACATATCTGCCATTATCCTGCCCGTATTTGCGTCCCTGATGACGGTACCTCTCGGCACCTTGACTATGAGCGGCGGAGCGCTCTTGCCCGTGCAGTTCCTGCCCGAGCCGTTCTCGCCTCTCTCAGCGACGTACTTACTTTTATAGCGGAAGTCAATCAGCGTCGAGAAATTATCGTCGACCTGAAAGATAACGTCTCCGCCTCTGCCGCCGTCGCCGCCGTCGGGACCGCCTGCCGCCACATATTT